>CAJMEW010000048.1:0-2542 GCA_905212545.1 uncultured Collinsella sp. | reverse complement strand
CATTCCCCTCGCCTTTGGTTCGTTCCTCGCGCCTCTTGCGCGGGTTCCGCCCTCGGTTTTCTCCGCCGTCCGCCCCACCCCCAAAAATTTTTCTCCCCCCCCCCGGCCCCGCCGGCAAATAGCGGACACTCCGCATGCAATCTATGCAAACAAACAAGTACGCTTAGCTACATTCGGTAAGTTCGAGCACGCTGCCCTTAACGATAAGTGCCGGCTCCAGGACGACCTCTTCGGCACGCCTACCGCCCCTACCGGCAAGACGCTTGGACATGCAGCCAAAAGCATGCTCCGCAAGGACACCAGGATCCTGCTCAATCGCGGTCAGCGCCGGCTCAAAGAGAACGTCGGCCGCCGAGTTGTCATAGCTTACGACCGAAATATCGCCCGGGATGCTCTTCCCCATCTCGTGCAGGCGCTTGAGCAGACCGAGGGCAATGTTATCCGAGCTTGCGAACACGGCGGTGGCATCAGTTGCGAGCACCGCCTCCGAGGCCTCGTAGGCACTCGGAATGTAGTACTCGCTCTCAAACTCCAAACGCGCGTCGATAGGCAAGCCAACCTCGCGCAGTGCGCGCTCATAGCCGGCAAGTCGTTTGCGACCCGTATTGGAGCGGCGTGCGTTAACCAGACAGGCAATACGGCGGTGGCCCTGCTCAATCAGATAGCGGGTGGCCATGTAGCCACCCATCTCGTGGTCGAACATCACCTTGTCGCACTCGAGTCCCTCAATGGCACGGTCGACCATCACGGCCGGGATGGGCAGGTGGCTGACTTCTTCGCGCAGGGCACGGTCGTCGGAGAACTCGTCGCCCACGACCAAGAACACACCATCGACGCCGCGCGTCACCAGCTGGCGCAGCAACTCCAGATCGTCATCGGCGCTTCCACCCGAGCTGGTAATGAAGAGCGCATAGCCATCCTCGCGGCAACGCTTTTCCAGGCTACCGGCGAGCGAGGCAAAAAAACGGCTCTCGATGTTAGGGACGATAAGGCCCAGCGTGCGCGACTCGCGCATGACCAGACTACGCGCAATCTGGTTAGGAACATAGTGGTTGCGCGCCGCGACCTCCTTGATGAGTTTGCGGTTTTCTTCCGAGATGCGACAGGGCCGATTATTGAGCACAAGCGAGACCGACGAGGGGGAAAGCCCCACCTCCTGGGCGATCTGCTTGAGGGTGATTTTGTTGGCCATCTCGCTCCTTCCGGGTTTACGCGCAATCTCTTGAAAGTATAGCGACTACCCCTCTACCTCGGTGATAAACACTTTACCAATCCGGTAGACGGCTGTTTTATCGCCGCCAGCGCACCAAATCCGTCCGGGTGGGGTATATTGCAATCGATTGATGACAACAACCACCAAAAGGCGGATATTCGTATGCACGAGAACGACTTTTTTAACGAGGACCTGCTGTGCGCGCTTGCTGGCGTTGCCGGCGAGGACAACGTGCTGATGAGCGAGCCCATGCGCGAGCACACCACGTTTAAGATCGGCGGCCCGGCCGACGTCTTTGTCACGCCCGATACCGAGCAGGGCCTCGTCGCCACGCTCGACACCTGTTATCGCTGCGACCTGCCGCTCACCATCGTGGGCAACGGCTCCGACCTGCTCGTCGGCGACAAGGGTATCCGCGGCGTTGTCGTGGCGCTGGGCGAAGGTCTCTCCAACATCACCGTCGACGGCACGCACGTCACGGCGGCAGCCGGCGCGCTGCTTTCCGATGTCGCCGCGGCGGCAGCCGAGGCCGGCCTCACCGGCATGGAGCCCATCTCGGGCATCCCCGGATCGGTCGGCGGCGCCTGCTACATGAACGCCGGTGCCTACGGTGCCTGCATGGCCGATGTGCTGGAGTCCGTGCGCGTCTACAAACCCGCTCGCCAGCTCGACGACGGCACCCGCGGCAGCGGCAATATCATTGAGTTCGATGTCGATGAGCTCAACCTGGGCTATCGCAAGAGCCGCATTGCCGACGACGGCTTCATCGTGCTTTCGGCCACCTTCAATCTCGCTCCGGGCAACGCCGCGATGATCAAGGCCGACATGGACGACTACCGCCAGCGCCGCGAGGACAAGCAGCCGCTCGACATGCCGAGTGCCGGCTCCACTTTCAAGCGCCCCGAGGGCTACTTTGCCGGCAAGCTCATCATGGACGCCGGCCTGCGAGGACACGCCGTTGGCGGCGCGCAGGTGAGCGAGAAGCACTGCGGCTTCATCGTCAACGCCGACCACGCCACCGCCGCCGACGTCGACGAACTCATCCGCCACATCCAAGCCAAAGTCAAAGAGCAGTTCGACGTAGACCTAGAACCCGAAGTCCACCGAGTCGGCGAATTTTTATAAAAAGAAGGCCCCGAAAGGGGCCTTCACTTTCTTTAATTCAGATAAACCAGTCCGGTGTGTGACGTATTGGACCCGAGAGGTCCGTGGCTGCCCGAAAGGCATTAGGTTGATCGCGAGTTCCGCACGAGCCGGAGAGCACTTAATGTGCTCGCCGTGCGAGCAGGACTGTCCGAGCAGGCAACCTAATGCCTTTCGGGCAGCCAC
>CAJMEW010000047.1:0-2927 GCA_905212545.1 uncultured Collinsella sp. | reverse complement strand
TGGCTGAGCCCGATGGAGTACCGCAGGAAGCTTGGATACGCCTAGGCGCGGTCCAAGAAATCGTCCGCACCCCCAACAGGCTTAAACAATCCTTATTTCACCGCAACTTATTGGTGGGGATGCGATTAGCGCTTGCGGGGGACGAGCTTGGTGCGGCGCAGGTGGATCATCTCGGCGGCAATGGAGATAGCGATCTCCTCGGGATCCTCGGCCTCGATGGCAACGCCGATCGGCAGGTGCAGCTCGTCGATCTGGTCCTGCGTAAAGCCCTCCTGCTCCAGGCGGGCACGCACAAAGGCCGTCTTGCGACGCGAGCCCAAGCAGCCCAGATAGGCGGGTTTGGCACGCATGGCCTGAATCACCACGTCGATATCGGACTTGTGGCCTGCTGTGGCCACGACCACCAAGTCGCGCGGGCCGATGGAGCACTGCTTGCCCAGGTTCTTGTAGTCGACCAGGCGACGATCGTAGACACCGGGCACCCATTCGGGCGTCAACGTGCCGGGACGGTCGTCGCAGGCCACGACGGCAAAGCCCGCCGCCGCGAGCACGCGCGCCGTCGCAGCGCCCACGTGTCCGCAGCCAAAGATGTAGGTCAGGCCCTCGGGGCAGAGCGTCTCGATGTGCACGGGAGGAATCTCGGAGGCGGCATTGGTGTAGGTGACGTTACTCCCCTCTTCCGCCAGCGAAAGCCCGGGGCAACCCACAATGGTGCGGCGCGACTCCTCGCCATGGTACTCGGCCACATCGTCCTCGAGCGCGCTCGCGATAAACGGCTCAAAGTCGATGACGAAGTCGCCGATGCGCCGATAGGCCAAGACGTCGGCAACCGACTGGAACAACGGTGCCTGGGTCGCATCCAGATGCAGGTAGCACAGGCAGATGGCCCCGCCGCAGATCATGCCGGTATCGGAGTTCTCGCCGCCCATGGTGTAGCGGACCAGACGCGACTGTCCCGCGCTCAGGAGTTCGCGCGCCTCATCCAGCGCAAAGAGCTCAATCTTGCCGCCGCCGATAGTGCCCGCCTGGCCGCCGTCGGCAAAGACGGCCATCCAGGCGCCCACGCCGCGCGGCGACGACCCCGCCGTGCCGGCCACGACCACGAGCTCGCACGTCTTACCAGCCTTCAGAGCGCCAAGCGCGGCATTCACCACATCGAGCTTTTCCATTGCCGCCTTCTATCCTCTAAAGACATCGGTGAGCATAGCGAGTGCCTCGAGCACACCGCCGCCGACCGACGTCGCCTTGTCCGAAATATAGTTGATATAGCTGGCGTCACCGCGCGGATCGACATCGGCGCATTTAAAGCCCTCAGTCACCTGCACGCCGTTCGCCAAAAGCCCGCGCAGACAGCCATCGATCTGCGTGTACATGGGCGTATCGCCCGCGTAGCCAATCACGTCTCCGGCGCTCACGATGTCGCCGATCGCATGGTCGGACCTAAACACGCCAGCAGCGGGACTGTGGATAACACGTTCCTTGCCGTATCCGCCGATCATGCCCGGCACGCCCGTGTTGGGCTGGGGCGAACCTTGGATAATGACACGGCCCAGGAAATGCCCGCGCATGGTCTCGACCACGGCGTCGCAGTCAACCGGCGCGGTGAAGCCCGGTCCCACGGCAATAACGACAGGCGCCATTTCGCGCGTGGTGCCCAAGTTACGCTTGGCCAGAATCGCGTCGACCACAGCCGCGGGTTTAAGCTCATCGAGCATCTTGGCCTGGGGGTCCACCACCACGGCGACATCCCCCGCCTCGGTAATTGCAAGCGCCTCGGCCGACGTCTGCGCCAAGCGAGCGCGAATGCCCTCGACCTCGACCTCGCCCAGGCGAATGGCCTCGCAAAAACTGATTGTGCGACGGATGCACGTGGGAACCGCGATATCGGCCATGACGACCGACACGCCGGCGCGCACCAAACGGGCAGCGACACCCGTGGCGATATCGCCGGCGCCGCGAACATAAACGAGCATTCCCGGGGCACCTCCCTGTGCTACGGTTTGAGCAGAGCAAAGCGGTTCGACCGCTACTCTGATGATTATTTATTATCACAGTATTATACGGCGGTGAACAGATGGAAACGGTTAGCGGCAATCTTGCCTCGGCGCTCAGGATCAAGCCGGGCATTACCGCGATTATCGGCAGCGGTGGCAAGTCGACCTTGCTAAAGACGCTCGGCCTTGAGCTTATGCGCGCTGGCGGCCGCGCGCTCCTCTGCACCACCACGCATATGTTCCCCGTCGCCGGCGTGCCGTGGGACGGGTCGAGCCGTCGTCTGGACGCCGCACCCTGGAAACCGGGCGCCCTGCATGTTCCCGGCTGCACCTGCAAGGCATGCGCGGGCCTTGTGCGGGGAAACATCTGCCAAGCAGGCGTCTTGGACCCCCAGACGGGCAAGCTCTCCGCCCCCGCCGAGCCGCCCAACGAGCTGGCGCAGCGCTTTGACTACGTCCTGGCCGAGGCGGACGGCAGCAAGCGGCTCCCGCTCAAGGCGCACGCCCCGTGGGAGCCGGTAATTCCCTCTGGCACGGCCAACATCGTCTGGATCGTCGGCGCCTCGGGATTCGGCAAGCCCGTCGCCGAGGTTGTCCACCGCCCCGAGCTCTTCTGCGAGGGCTGCGGCTGCGAGCCCACCGATACCGCCACGCCCGAGCGCGTCGCCCAGGTGCTCAATGCCGAGATGCGGGCGATGGAACTCAGCACCGCACGCGTCATGCTCAACCAAGTCGACACGCTCAGCGACCCCACGATGGCCGACCGCTTCGAGGCAGCTCTCGGCCGCCCCGTCGTCGCCACCAGCCTCAAATAGCCGGCGCTGCCCCAGCAGACCTATAAGTTGCGGTGGAATAGTTCCTGAAAGGGGGTGCGGACGATTTCTTGGACCGCGCCTAGGCGTATCCAAGCTTCCTGCGGTACTCCATCGGGCT
>CAJMEW010000046.1:0-3367 GCA_905212545.1 uncultured Collinsella sp. | reverse complement strand
CCGGTGGACGGCACCGAGCCGTACGCTTGAACTGAGAAGGGGGAGGCCTCGCGGCCTCCCCCTTTTTTGCGTTTACGGGCTTTTGTCTCACATAGTAGCTGTGTTTTATAACCCTCGTTTGTCGCATCTTCTGTGAACGGGCTACAATAACTTAGTCTGTGCGATATGGAGGTGAACATGGCTGAAGCTGGTATCGGCGTTGATATCGTCGAGATTTCCCGTATGAAATCAATTCTTGAAAAGACGCCGTCGTTTGCTCGGCGTGTGTTTACCGAAGAAGAGCGTGCGTATTGTGATGCATCATCGCGTCCCGCTGCTCACTATGCCAGCCGCTTTGCTTCGCGCGAGGCGGTACTTAAAGCTCTCGGCACGGGTTTTAGTCAAGGCGTTGGTCGCAAGGATGTTTCGGTTACGCGTGATAAACTCGGCAAACCGAAGGCGCTGCTTTCGGGCCGTGCTCTCGAGATCGCTCAAGAGCTGGGTGTTGTTGAGGTCGCTCTTTCCATTACGCTTACAGGAGATTTAGCCGTTGCGAATGCCATCGCGATTACCGAAGATGCTCGGCCTAAGCCAAAAGAGGAAAAGGTGAGTACCAAGAAACGCGTAGCGCAGACATTTAAAGAGGCTCGCTCTGTTTTAGATGAGCTTGAGCAGCTGCAGAATTCAGCATTGACGGAGCACCTGGGCGATGCTTCGCAAGATACGCTAGGAGCATAGATGAAACCGGTTTTGAGTACCGAAGAAGTCGTTCGTCTCGAGGACATCATCGAACGCGAAGGGACTTCGAAGGCCGAGCTTATGGAGCTAGCGGGTGAGTTTGCCGCCAACGAGGTCTTGAAGCTCAATCCCGATCGGGTTCTCGTTCTGGTCGGTTTTGGTAATAATGGCGGAGACGGTTGGGTTGCCGCCGATATTCTGAGCCATAAGGGTGTGGACGTCGATATCGTTTCTCCGGTTGAGCCGGATGAGATTCCTGCTGCTCTGGCACGTCATGTTGCTCGTCGTACTGCCGGCCGCGATGTGCACGTTTGCGTCGGCCCCTCGCGTGACGAACTCGAGGTTTTGATCGATAAGGCCGATGTTGTTGTCGATGCCATTTTTGGAACCGGTTTCCACGGGAATCTGCGTGCGCCGTTCTCCATCTGGATTCCTACGGTCAATGAATGCGCCGATTGTGTCGTATCCATTGATGTCCCCTCGGGCCTGAATGCCGAGACGGGCGTTGTTGATGACGACTGCATTCGTGCCGAGCATACGGTGACGATGATTGCGCCCAAGATTGGTCTGTATAGCGCTGATGGCCCTGAGTATGCTGGCGATTTGATCTGCGGCAATCTTTACGACCGTCTTGACGAGGTCATCGATGATGTCGACCACGCCGCCGAGATTGTCGAGCCCGGTGACTTAGTTGATTACTTTGCTCCACTACCTACGAATATCGATAAGTATTCCCGTGGCTCTGTGCTTATTGTCGCCGGATCTGCGCAATATCCTGGTGCTGCCATTATGGCGGCCAAGTCTGCAGCTCGCGCGGGTGCTGGTTACGTGGCAGTCGCGGCTCCTGACGCCTGCGCCAATCTTATTCGCATGGCACTTCCTTCGATTCCCGTCTTTGCTATTCCGTCTGATTCCCGCGGCTCCTTTGGCGCCGCTGCGCGCATGACTGTGTGCGAGATTGCAAAGAAGTACAGCTGTGTACTGTGCGGTCCCGGTATGACGACATCTGCTGGCGCTATGCAGGTGGTTTCGGGCTTGCTCGAGCTTGATGTGCCGCTTATTTTGGACGCCGATGCACTCAACTGCCTTGCTAAGATTGCCATTGACGGTATTGATAGTAATCCCGAGATGTATCGTCGCGAGCAGCCGTTGGTTATGACGCCGCACTATCGTGAGCTTTCGCGTCTGGTTGCCGGTGACGAGGTGAACGACCTTGGTACCGCGATTGCGGCCGCGCAGAAGGTTGTCTGGGCTGCAGGCTCCGACAATCTGGTGGTCATTGCCAAGGGGCCGACGACGGCTATCTGTGGCGTTGAGCGTGTGCTGCTGCCGCTCTCGGGTCCGGCTTCTCTGGCAACTGCCGGTTCGGGTGATGTTCTCGCGGGTATTTTGGCCGGCACGCTTGCCACCATGCGCGACGAGATGGATCGTTGGGAGTTGCTGTATTCGTACGCCGTCGCACTTCACAGCTACGCCGGTTTTGCCGCGGCGACGGAGTATGGTGAGAAGAGCGTCATCGCGACCGATCTTATCGACTTGATCGGTCCTGCCATGGAGCTGGCGGCAAAGGATGCGCTCGAAGATCTGGGAATCATGGACGAAGGGTCGGATGACTAATCATGAACAAAGCCGATTTGACGCGCTGGTCCTGGGTCGAGATCGACCGCGGGGCGCTCCGCCGCAACACGAGGGCCTATAAGAACTTGCTGAATCCACGTCAGCGCCTGTGCTGCGTGGTCAAGGCCGATGCTTATGGTCATGGAGCTGTTGAGTGCGCCAAGATCATGTATTCGGCCGGTGCCGACATGTTTGCCGTGGCGACGGTTAACGAGGGCGTTGAGCTCCGACAGGGCGGGATTACGAAACCCATCCTCATCCTAAGCGAGCCGCCTATCGAGGCCATTCCGACGTTGCTCGAGTTTGATATCATGCCCTCGGTCTATACGTCTGACTTTGCTCTTGCGTATGGCGAATGTGCCGTCGCGGCGGGCAAAGTGGGTAAGTATCATCTCGCCATCGAGACGGGCATGAATCGTATCGGCGTTCACTACACGCAGGTGCTCGACTTTGTCCGCGGTATAAATTTCCATCGCGGTATTCAGTGCGACGGCGTATTTACGCACTTCGCCACGGCCGATGAACCTTCGGGCTGGGACTACAAGCTGCAGTGTCAGCGCTTTACCGAGGCCGTTCAGGCCATTAAGGATGCGGGTTTTGAGTGCGGTATCGTGCACTGCGCCAACACGCCGTCCTCGATGCTCGATCCCTCGATGCATTTTGATATGATCCGCGCCGGCGTTGGCTTGTATGGCATGCAGCCGTGCGAGCTGAGTGGCCGCGTGATGCAGCTTGATCCCGTTATGAGCGTCCATGCGCGTGTGACGCGCGTGGCACACCCTGCGATGGGTGAGGGCGTGGGCTACGGTTTTACCTACCGCGTACCGCGTACGCGCGTTCAGATCTGCACGCTGCCGATCGGTTATGCCGATGGCCTATCGCGTACGCTTTCCAATCGTATGGATGTGCTGTATCGCGGCGAGCGCGTGCATCAGGTAGGCAAAATCTGCAAGGACAAGAATATGGACGCCATTCAGACCAACCCAGCACAAGAGATTCCAACGGGCCAGAATGCTAAAGCTAAGAGAATAGA
>CAJMEW010000045.1:0-4050 GCA_905212545.1 uncultured Collinsella sp. | reverse complement strand
CGACTTGTTCTCACTTTTAGATTTATATTTCCTCTCGTCTTTGTTTTTACCCCTTTAAATACCTTTATTACCCCCGCCCGCTCCCGAGGGGCTCCCATCCCAAATGCGGAGCAAAGCTCCGCACACCAACTTTTTCTTTCAGCTAAAGAACGCTGGAAATTCGACGCTGGCTTGTTAACCTTGCTGGACGTTGTCGACGCCAAACCAGCTCAGAAGCTATATCGATACAGAAAGGTCCCCGGACGGAGGGGCCGGATATAAGGTTTATCGCGAGTTCCGCACGCAAAGAAGGCCACTTAATGTGGCCTTCGTCTTGCGCAGGACTGTAGAGCAGGAAACCTTATATCCGGCCCCTCCGTCCGGGGACCGCGCCGTACCAGCTACAGCGTCATGTTTGGATCGGCGTCGACGTCGAACGGCGAGATTTCGCCTCGGTCGAATTTACGGCGGGCGACCTCCGCGATCATGGCTGCATTATCGGTACAGGCAGACAAGGGCGGCACCGTTACGCGAATCCCCTGACGCCCAAGCTTCTTGATCATCATCTCGCGCAGATGCGGGTTGGCCGAGACGCCGCCACCGATGCAGTATTCCTTGCATCCGCTAGCGTGCAATGCGTTTTTGGCCTTCTTGTACTGCACGTCAAAGACAGCTGCCTCAAACGAAGCTGCCAGATCGGGCAGGTGAATCGTGCGCCCGGCCTTGGTCTCCTGTTCAATGTAGAGCGTCACAGCGGTTTTAAGGCCCGAAAGCGAGAAGCGATAGTCTCCTCTGCTGTTAAGCGCACGGGGGAAATCGATCGCCTTGGGGTTGCCCGTCTCGGCCAGCTTGGAAATGATGGGGCCACCGGGATAGCCCAGACCCAACGCCTTGGCTACCTTGTCGAAGGCCTCGCCCACAGCGTCGTCGAGCGTCTCACCGAGCACCTCGTAGTCGCCCCACGCCTTCACGTGCACGAGCATGGTGTGCCCGCCCGAGACAAGCGTGAAGATAAACGGCGGTTTGAGGTCGGGTTGCGCCAGCAGGTTGGCAAACAGATGACCCTCAAGATGATTGACGCACACGAGCGGCTTGCCGGCAGCGTAGGCAAAGCCCTTGGCGAAGGCGACGCCAACCACGAGCGCGCCCACCAGGCCCGGACCCTGTGTCACGCCCACGGCGGCAAGCTCGCTGGGGGCAATGGCTCCGCCCGTAAGGCCCAGCGATGCTGCGGCATCCTCGAGCGCCGCATCCACGACACTCACAATCACCTCAACGTGCTTGCGCGAGGCGATTTCGGGCACCACGCCGCCAAAGCGGGCATGGAAATCAATCTGTGTCGACACCTGGTTGGCCAGCATATTGCCATCCGCATCGATAATCGCCACGGCCGTCTCGTCGCAGGAACTCTCGATAGCGAGCACTAGGCGGCGGCGCTCAATTTCGGCACGCTCTCCCTCGGAGCGCCCAGGCGCAGGCAGCGGCCATACGCGCTGCTCTGCCGCCGTCGGCTCGGGCGAAGCATTGTCGACCGGAAGCACCAGGGGCAGCGGGGCCGTCATGACGATGGCATCCTTGCCGGCACCATAGTAGCCGCGGCGCCGTCCTGCCTCGGTAAAGCCCAGAGCGTTATAGAGCGCAATCGCGCCCTCATTGCCGTCCTCGACCTCGAGCGAAGCCGTGGTGCAGCCGAGCATCTGGGCATCATAGCTCACATGCGACAGCAGCTTGCGGGCAATGCCCTCACGGCGATGTGCCGGATCGACGGCGACATCCAGAATCTGCACATCACCGTCCACGACCATACCGCCGGCAAGGCCCAGTAGCTTGCCGTCGTCGTGTGCCACCCACCAACTACGCGGCGCAGCGACGTCCTCGCCCAGTTCGGACAGGAACATGCCCGGCGTCCACGCCTCGTGTCCGGCACCTTCAAAGCAGGCAGCCTCCAGCGCGCTCGCGCCCTCGGCATCCGCCGCGCCCATGGGACGGAACTGCAGATGACGACCGGCGAGCTCATCGGCAACGCCCGTAATTCCGCTCTGCGCACTCTCGGCAAGACCAAGACGCTTGCGCTCGTTTTCCTCGGCATCCGAAAGGCGCGTGTAAATCGGCAGGACGCGGGCCGGATCGCCGTCACCCGCAGCGTGCGCGAGCAGCAAGCCCTCGCCCGAAGGCCACCACAGGTCGCGCTCCACGCAGCGGGCGGTCTCGTCCTCACCCAGCAGCTTGCCATAGCGCACGAGACCGTCACCGGTCAGCTGAACCTGGTCCCAGTCCGCTGCTCGGCGCCACTCATCGAGCGCCACGGCGGCCTTGACCACGTGTTCGCGCTCAAATTGACGCTCGGGACCCTCATCGACCAGCATATACAGCGCCGGATATACCTCACCGCGCATAGCATCGGCCAAGATACCAAGCTTGCCGCGCACGCCAGCCTTCCACGCCGTCCAAGCGCAAGCGTCGAGCGTCGACACGCCCAGCAGCGGAACATTGGCACCACGCGCGAGGCCCTTGGCAGTGGAGATGCCGATGCGCACACCCGTAAAGGACCCCGGGCCGCGACCGACCACATAGCAACCAACATCGCTGCGATCCAGACCGGCTTGAGCCAGCACGCCATCAACGGTATTCACGAGCTCAACGTTGGCGTGACGGCGACACATGTGGTCGCCACTCACGAGCTTCGTCTCGCCCGTCTGCCCATCAATCCAGCTTGCCGCGCAGGCAAGCATGTCGGTCGAGGTATCGAGCGCCACCACCAGCGCGTTGTCGTTATGCAAGCTCATCTTGTACAGCCTTATCAATCAAATGGGAAAGCTCCATTGCGCGGTCACCGTGCGCCTCAAGCGTTATCGTTCGCACATCGCTGTCGCCCTCATCACGCTTGAGCGTCACCGAAAGATACTCATCCGTCAGCTCGTCCTGGAATTGTTCGCCCCATTCCAGCAGGCAAGCACCCTCATAGCCCAGCACATCGAAAATGCCCGTATCCTCGAGCTCGTAGGCATGCTCCAGGCGGTATAGATCAAAGTGAAACAGCGGAATACGACCTTGATCGTGAACGGCCATGAGCGCAAACGTAGGACTCGTAACCATATGCCCATCGCCCAGCCCGCGCGAGACGCCCTTGGTAAAGTGAGTTTTGCCCACTCCCAGGCCACCGGTCAGGATGAGCACATCGCCGTCCTCAAGGCACGGTGCAATTAGCTCGCCAAAGTACTCCGTATCGGCAGCGCAAGTCGTTTTGTAAGTACCTACCCCCAGGCGCTCCAGGGACATATATGCTCCTTATTATTCCGAGGCGTCCTCTGGTGCGGGATGTCGCTCCAGATAATCGCCCAGCATCTTAAAGTCTTCCTCCAGCAGCTCCTGCCACGCCGGATTGCGCAGCGCTGCTGCCGGATGAAAAGTGGGCATTACTACAAAATGCCCCATCTGGTGGAACCTGCCGCGCAGCTTAGTAATGCCAATCTCGGTCTTAAGCACAAAGTGCGTCGCGGGGTTGCCGAGCGTCACGATAATATCAGGCCAGATGCTTCGAATCTGCTCACGCAAAAACGGCGAGCAAGCCAGCACTTCCTCGGGACGCGGATTGCGGTTTCCCGGCGGGCGGCACTTAAGCACGTTGGCGATATAGACGTCCTCGCGTTTGAGCCCCGCCAGCGACAAAATGCCGTTGAGGTCCTCGCCTGCCGCCCCCACAAAGGGCTCGCCCTGCAAATCCTCGTTGCGACCCGGCGCCTCACCGATAAACATGACGCGAGCGCGAGGGTTTCCCACGCCAAACACGATATTGTGACGCGACTGGTAGAGCTGGCAGAGGTGACAATCGCCCAGAACGGCCTCAATTTCCTCGAGTGCGACCTCACGTGGTGCCTGATGGGTATGGCCGGGGATGTGCATGACGCCCATAGCGGCTCCTACACGTAGACCTTGTCGAGACGCATGCCAAAGCCGCAGGCGACCTCGTAGTTAATCGTTCCGCGCAGTCGGGCCATCTCGTCCATAGTGATCTCGGCATCGCCATCGCGGCCGACAATGATCATCTCGTCACCATACTCGGCCTCGGGA
>CAJMEW010000044.1:0-5213 GCA_905212545.1 uncultured Collinsella sp. | reverse complement strand
TTAAACGAACGAGAAAGGGGCATCGACCTGCGCCGATGCCCCTAAATGAGACACACTTTTTGTCCTATAAGCCACAAATTGGCATGAAAAGAGGACGGCATAGACCTTCTGGTCATGCCGTCCTCTTTGAATGACAAGTTGTCGCTCTGGTGCCCGCGCAGCGTCGAGCAGTTGCGGCGTTTGGTAAAACGCCGCAACGAACTAGCTCAGCATTGCATCCATCATCTCGGAGTTGACGGAGTCGTCGGCAGACCACTCGCCGTCGTCGTTGCAGGTGTACTTGAAGATAACCGTGGTCTTCCTGGGCTCGGTGGCCTTGGTCACATCGACCATAACCTGACCGGCCATCTTGTACAACTCGTCATCGGAAGGAACCGTGTCAAGCGCAGCGACCTTCTCCTGATACTGGGTGGAGAAGTCCTCGACGATCTTGTTCATAGACTTGCAGGTGATGGAGACCTCGGCGGTCGCGACACCCTTGTCCTCGTCGACCGTCACGTCGCCGATCTTGTAGTCAAAGCCTTCGAGATAGGTCTTGGCATACTCCTTGGGATCGATACCCAGCTGCTCGAACTCGTCGCCCGAAGCTTCCTCCAGACCAGAGAGAAAGTCGTCGCCACCGTTCTTGACCTCGTCAAACTGAGTCGTAAGATCCTCGGTGATGAGTTTCTCGATCGAAGGGCCTCCGCAACCGGAAAGCACGACCACACATGCAACCAAGACGGCCATGAGGGGCGCAAGCAGAAGCTTCTTTTTCATGTTGTTCCTCCCAATCAGCGGCGCTGCGCTTCCCAGACGCGGCGCACGTTGTAATAAGTAAGCCCATACTATCCACTTATGAACACCCTCGGCAACGCGAAGACGCGGTCGGTTCGTTTTAGCGTCCGAACGGTTTGCAAGCCCGCCCAACGTGCAATAAAACGCTTTCCCGCGGTGCAATAAAAAAGGTGGCCGGAAAACCCGACCACCCTTGCACATCCTTTGGATGCCGCAGTTTACTTGCGGACGACCTTAACGATGGCGTCACCGGCGGCGACAGCGGAGTCGGCCTCGACGGCGAGTTCGACATCGGCAAACTCGGCGGTGTTGGACACGGCCACGACGACACAGTCCTTGTAACCGGCGGCAGCAATCTTGGCGCGGTCGATCTTGAGTATGGGCTGGCCGGCCTTCACAACGTCGTCGGCCTTGACGAAGCCCTCGAAGCCGTCACCGTTCATGTTGACGGTATCGACGCCAACGTGCACCAGAACCTCGATGCCGCTATCGGACTGCAGACCCACGGCGTGACCCATGGTGACGGTCACCTTACCGTCGCAGGGAGCGTAGACCAGATCGTCCTCGGGCCACACGGCACAGCCCTTGCCCAGAACCTCGCCACCAAAGACGGGATCGGGCACGTCGGCCATCTTGATGACCTTACCCTTGACGGGCGAGCACAGCACGTCGGCGCCAGCAGAAGCAGAGATGGAAGCCGGAGCAGCGGCAGCCGCGGGCTCAGCCTTCTTCTTGAACATGTCAAACAGACCCATACGTTTTCTCCTCTTGATTAAGCGCAACGTTATGCGCATGCCTATGGTGATTATAGTGCTAAATGACCAAAATACTAAGGCGAGGGCTCGAATCGCAAGCCTTCCCGGTAGTGCTCGTGGGATGAGCCTTGATTGTCATTTTCATTGCAACAGCCTCAGGACTCAGCGCAACGCGTTGCGCTGAGTCCTGAGGCGCGAATCCGGGTAGGCAACCCCAGAGGGGCCGGAATCCCCCGGCCCTCGATGGAGGGAGGCCGGCATGTCCAGACCGAGACCGTCCGGAAGGTCGTACGGGAGGCTCACGAGGCACGAGAGGAACGCGATCGAGAGAATGCTCGACCGCAACCGAAGCGCCCGCGAGATCGCCGCGGAGCTCGGCAGGTCGCCCTCGACCGTGACCAGGGAGGTGGCGGCGCACCGCTACGTCACCGCGCCGCGCTCGCGCTACGGCGAGCCCGCGCCCGAGGACCTCTCGGGGGCCTGCCCCAGGCTCGCCGCATGGCCGAGGTGCTGCAACGGCTGCTCGCACAGGAGGGGCTACGGCTGCTCGAGGAGGCCCAGGGTGTTCTACAGCGCCAGGAGGGCGCAGGAGGCGGCCGACGCAGAGCTCTCGTCGAGCAGGTCCGGGATAGACGAGACCGAGGAGGGCGCCGCCGCCAGGCTCGCGGCCATCAGGGGCGGCCTCGCGCGCGGGCTCTCCCCGCAGCAGATAGCGGCGACGACCCCCGGCCTCAGCGCCTCCACCGTATACAGGTGGGTGGACGCCGGCTACGACGGCATGACGAACATGGAGCTCAGGCGCAAGGTCGGCTACAGGCCGAGGTCGCACCGGGCCCCGAAGAGGGCGACGCCCCACTCGGCCCGCAGGTCGCACGCGGCGTTCCTCGCGCTCGGCGAGGACGCCTGCGCCGCGGCCTGGGAGATGGACACCGTCGAGGGCGCCGGGCGCGACTCCGCCAGGCTCCTCACGCTCCTGCACCGCCCGAGCCGCTTCCAGCTGGCGCTGCCGCTGCCGGACGGCGCGTGCGCCTCGGTCCTCGCGGCGCTCTCGTCCCTGCGCGCGGTCCTCGGCGAGGACGGCGCGAGGCGCGCCTTCGGCGCCGTGCTCACCGACAACGGGAGCGAGTTCGCCGACGAGGACGCCATCGCGGCGCTGCTCGGCGAGCGCGACGGCGAGACCAGGCTCTTCTACTGCGACCCCCGGCAGAGCCAGCAGAAGGGCGCGTGCGAGAAGAACCACGTGGAGATCAGGAAGCTGCTGCCCAAGGGCGCCGGGGTCAGGTTCGACCGGCTGACGGCGGCGGACTGCGCGCTGCTCATGTCGCAGGTGAACTCCGAGCCGAGGGGGGCGCTCGGGTTCCTGACGCCGGCGCGCGTGCTGCGGATGGCCCTCGGGGAGGACGCCTCCGCCCTCATGGACGCGTTCGGGGTGGAGGAGCTGGCGCCCGGCGGGCTCGACCTCACGCCCGGCTGCATCGACAGGGCCAGGGCCGCGAGGGGCGAGGGGCCGCTGGCGGGATAGCCGGCGCGCCGGGACATGGGCCGGAGGGCCCGTTGCGCTGAGTCCGGAGCGGCTGCGCGGCGGGCTGGCGGAGCATGCCGCGGCAGGGTGGGGACGCCGGCCTCCATAGCCTCTCCACCTGCGGAAACGAGGCGACGGCCAGGTGCCGGGGGCTAGTTCCGCGTTGCGCTAGCTGCGGAAACGCGGGGTCCGTTCAGGCTGTTGCGTTGAGATTGAAAATCAACCCTCGTGGGATGAGCATCTCCTTTGCATCGCGGGTCGATAAGCCGAGCATCGCCTGCGCACGGGACGGGCAGAAGCGGGCGCACCAAACCCGATACTTCTTTTCGCTCTCGAGTCCTGCCGCCGCCCCGTCCCTGACACTTCCTGATACCGACCGAAACGTGCCAAAATAAACCCATCCCTTTTTGGTAGGTTTGGCGAGTGTGGATTTTTGGACGCTTAACTAGCGAACATGGATAATCTCCCACTTTGAGGCCGTCACCGAGCCTAAAACGGGAGATTATCCGCTCTCATTTTGGATAACCCCCCCCCGTACCAAGCCGAGCTCCATGGTCAAGTAATAACGACTTCTCATCATTAGATTATTTACATCAATTCTAATAACTATTTAATCCTTAAACTCGTTATTAGAATTGATATGATTAGCCTAATAACGAGTTTCCGGCACTAAAGATATGGAGGGCGCGATGCAAATCGAGGAGAACGGCCAGGGAACGCTCCGCAATAATCTATCGGGGAAATTGGCTTACTATTCGTTTTTTCCAACGCCCTTGCAATCATTGAGGCAGCTAAACCTCACCGAGGAAACCTATCGCACGCTTTCCGCATGCTCACGAAAGCTTGGAGAGCTTGAAGGCATGCTCTACTTTGTTCCCAACGCCGACATGTATCTGACAATGTACGTGCGCAAAGAAGCACTCCTTTCTTCGCAAATTGAGGGAACCCAGTGCACGTTTGACGACCTACTTAGTCCATCGCAAACACAACTCCATCATAAAGATGTCGCAGACGTCGTGAATTACGTCCGTGCTGTCGACCGCGGCGTAGAACTGCTCAAAAAGATGCCCTTGTGCACGAGACTTCTTAGGCAAGTTCATGCGGTCCTGCTGGACGGAGTGCGCGGAACGGAGAAGAATCCAGGCGAGCTGCGCTCCTCACAAAACTGGATTGGCCCCTCAGGCTGCACCATTGCAACCGCATCGTTTGTCCCTCCAAACATTGAAGATTTGAGCAACACGCTCCAGGACCTCGAACGCTTTATCAATGAGCCTCAAGTCGAAATGGATCCGATTGTGCGGGCGGCGCTCGTCCATTACCAATTTGAAACTGCCCATCCATTCCTAGACGGAAACGGTCGCCTGGGCAGGCTTCTCATTACACTTATGCTCATCAATGATGGCGTTCTTCATTCTTGCTTGTTCTATCCATCGTTCCAGTTCAAGAAAAATCGAAGCGAGTACTACCGGCAACTCACATCCGTAAGGGAGAGAGGCACTTACGAGGAATGGATAGAGTTTTTCTGCAACAGTCTTCTCGAAAGTGCGAAGGACTCGGTAGGGTCTTTAAAAAACCTTGTTGACCTCCATAACCGTTCCGCAGCAACCATTACCGAAAATCTCGGAAGGACTGCTGCAAACGGGCAAAGGCTGTTGGGCATTCTTGAAGAGCACCCCATCGTCGACACCGCATTCATCGCTGCCCAACTCGATATCGGCAGGAGTACCGCGAGCTCGCTCGTCAAATCATTTGAAGAATTGGGTATCCTCCGTCCGCTCGACGAGTCAAGACAGAGATACCGGCAGTACGGGTATGAAGAGTATCTTTCGATTCTCAGGGAAGACGCCGAGCCGATTAGATAGGCATCGCAACCCAGGCAAATTAAAGCGAGCGTGGATAATCTCCCACTTTGAGCCTGCACACAGGCCAAAAACGGGAGATTATCCACGCTCATTCCTGAGTAGTCATTTATGAACGTCCCCAATGACTAGTCCGGCAACGCCGATGTTTCGGCAACGACAGCGAGCGAGCCGCATTCGGAGCAAGACGACGCCGCAGGTAGAGAACTGACAGCGAGCGGGTCGCATTTGAGACAAGGTGACGTGAAACGAAAGGGCGCTGACCTTCTGGTCGCGCCCTTGAAGTTGAACGTCAGATTG
>CAJMEW010000043.1:0-5882 GCA_905212545.1 uncultured Collinsella sp. | reverse complement strand
TCGACCTTCTCCCTGCTGTACATGCGAACCTCCAGTCCGGACCGCCCCGCGGTCCAACTTTCTGTCCGCACCCCCAATTGGCAACATTTCGAGCCTGGCTTCGATATTGAGACTGGTTCTTTATTAAAATGGAATTCCAGACAATTGACCGGCTGGGGGTTAACCATGAGGGGCATGGGAGACACAACCGCATATTTGCGTCGGGGCATTCGGGAGATTATATGCCTGGCGCTGTTCTTCTTCACGTTTTTGGCGTGCGAGTATCTTCTTGATGTGCGCATGGCCGAGTTCGTGTCTCCGAACGAGGTCGTTATTTATGAGAGCCTTGTCATCGGCGCGAGCGTGATTGGCTTTTTTGTACGTCCCATTCTGTACTATCGCCGTCCCCATGCTATCGACGCAACGAGTGACGTCACGGGCGTTTTGCTGGTGGCGGCATTGCTGCTGTTGATTATGGCGGTTCAGGTTGAGGTGGTAATTGCCGGCGGTTTGGTGGCGTGCTGCGCGCTGGGCTACTGCGGATCGACTGCTCATGCAAATTTTGCGAGGCGCTTTGCGCGAACGCCCTGCTTGGCGCGCGCCGCCGCACTTTCTTACGCCATGGGCGTTCTGGTGCAGGTTCTCAACCACATGGTGATGCCTGTCGGCATTCCTCAGCAGGCTGTTCTGGTCGTCTGTGCGATCGCGCAGGTGGCGTTGCTCCACGGTGCCCGACGCGCCAAGCTGCGCGACGAGTCCGATCCCAGCTTTGAACCCAGTGTTGCCGGGCTTTCGGTAGATGCTTTGGAATATGGCGCCAAGTGGCAAGACGATCCCGAGGCAAAGGCGGCATTCCGTCGTGCCGTAGTTCGCCTGACCGTGGCGATGGCGTATCTTTCCAGCGTATTCGCCGCTCTCAACGCGGGCTTCACGACCCTGCATGCTGTCGGAACCGTCGATTTGGGCGATTGGCCGCGCCTGCTGCTTGTCGTGAGCTCGTTGGTCGCTGGCGCACTATTTGACCTGCACGGCCGCTCGTATATGAATATCGGCATGACATGTGCCGCCATACTGTCCACGCTTTCGTTCTTTGTGCTCATCGTCGATGGCAATGGCGGCAACGAGCTTGCTGCCACGATCATCTTTTATCTGGGCTCGGGCTTTTTCGTGGTGTTCTTTACCACAAAATATGCCGCCGTCTCGCTCTATGCGCGCTGGTCATATTTTTGGCCGTGCATGGGTCGCGTCGTCAACAACGTGTGCTCGATGTTCGTGACGGCGCCGGCAGTGGCGATTATCTCGAGTCAAAATGTGCTGGCTGCGGTCGGTGCGGCGCTCGTGATGTTTGTGGGCATTGCGATTACGCTGCTGGGGCAGTTGGGGCAACGAGCCGATGATGCCGCGATGCGGGACGGACTGCCGCTTGCCACCGACGATCTTGGTGGGGATCTTGCGCCCACATGCTCCGACCCCGAGCCCGTGGAGGCAGCGGAGCTCACGTCCGATGAGCGCCTCGATGCCTTCGTCGCCACCTTTGGGCTTACAGAGCGCGAGCGCGATATTCTTGAGGTCTTGGTCGTTTCGGACCAGAGCGTTCAGGACATCGCCACAACGCTCTTCCTTTCGCGCTCCACGCTCTATCGTCACATTTCCTCGATCAACAAAAAGACCGGCACCGCCTCGCGCGTGGCCCTCATCAACTTCTTCTGGTCCTGGACACCCAAGGACTAGCTAATCCTCCAATAAGTTGCGGTGGAATAGTCCCTAAATTAAAGTCGCGCGGCCTTAAACAGGAACTATTTCACCGCAATTGCTGAGGGGATAGATTGCGGCAGCGGCAGAGGCAACGGCAGCGGCAGCGGCGTCGGCAGCTGTGGTAGCGGTAACGGCAGCTGGCAGGGTGTTTTCCGTCTACTTGCTACAGCAGCTCGCCGTGGCGTGCAATGTAGCGACGCTTTGCCAGCTGAGTGAGCGCGATGTAGGCGGTGACGATGCCGACGAGCAGCGCGAAAAAGCTCGCGGGCAGCGCCATGAGGCCGAGCGCATCGGCGATGGGGCTTGCCGGCAGCCAGGTGACGAGCGCCAGGCCCAGCACGGTAAGAACGCACAATGCGGGCGCGGCGTGGTCGCGCGGGCTCGGCAGATGCGGGGAGCGCAACATGTGGACCACGAGTGTCTGCGACCACATGGACTCGACAAACCAGCCGCTCTGGAAGAGCGCGGCAAAGGTCGCCATACCCGCGACGTCGCCCGCGGCGGCAAGCTCGGACCAGCTTGAGTCCACGGCGGCGGGGCACACGACAAAGAAGAGCGCGGCGAAGGTCACGATGTCAAACAGCGAGCTCACGGGGCCCAGCTCGAGCATAAAGCCCTTGATGGACGCGGCGTCCCAGGCGCGCGGGCGGGTGGTCCAGGCGTCATCGACGGTGTCCCACGGCAGCGCGATGCACACGATCTCGTAGACCAGCGACAGCAGTACCAGCTGCAGGGCGCTCATGGGCAAAAACGGCAAGAACAGGCTCGCGACGGTCACGGACAGCACATTGCCAAAGTTGGAACTCACCGTGGTCTTGAGGTACTTGAGCAGGTTGCCGTAAGTGCGGCGGCCTTCGATGATGCCGCGCTTGAGCACGCCCAGGTCCTTCTGAAGCAAGATGATATCGGCGGATTCCTTGGCAATATCGACGGCCGAATCGACCGAGATGCCGCAATCGCTCGCACGCATGGCAGCGGCGTCGTTGATGCCGTCGCCCATAAAGCCCACGGTGTGGCCGAGCATCTCGCGCATGACACGTACCAGGCGCGCCTTCTGCAGCGGCGAGAGCTTGGCGAAGAGGTGGGTTTTCTCGGCGCGCTCGGCAAGTTCGGCGTCATCGAGCGCATCGATCTCGGAGCCGAGCAAGGCGTTGCTCGCATCGATACCAATCTGCTCGCAGACGGTGGCGGCGACGCGGTCGTTGTCGCCGGTTAGGACCTTGACCGCCACGCCCTTGGCCTCGAGGGTGGCGACGGCGCCCGCGGCACTTGCTTTGGGCGGATCGAGGAAGGCCAAAAAGCCCATCAGCACCATGTCGCACTCGTCGGCGATGCCAAACTCGCCCACGCAGCGCGGATTGGTCTTCTGCGCCACGGCAATTACGCGTAGGCCCTCGGCGTTAAGTCCGGCGATCTGCTTGCGAATCTGGGCGAGCTTCTCGTCGGTGAGCGGCTGAGCGATGCCATCGATCTCGACAAAGGAGCAGATCTCGAGCATTTCCTCGGCGGCGCCCTTGGTAACCATCTGGGTTTTGCCTTGGGCGTCGGCGACAACTACGCTCAGGCGACGGCGCGAGAAATCGAAGGGAACCTCGTCGACCTTGGTGTAGCGGTCGCGCAGGCTCTGGCCCAGCATGGAATCGGGTGCGACGGTCGAGGGCGTCACATCGGCACGGTCGATTACGGCCAGGTCGATAAGATTTTTGAGGCTGGTCTGGAAGAAACTGTTCAAAAACGCATGGCGCAGCACGCGCGCGTCTTCGTTGCCGTCGGTGCTGAGATAGCGCTCGAGCACGATGCGGTCTTCGGTGAGGGTGCCGGTCTTGTCGCAGCACAGGACGTCCATGGCGCCCAGGTTTTGGATCGCCGGCAGCTCCTTGACGATAACCTGGCGACATGCGAGGTCCTTGGCGCCCTGCGATAGGCTCGTGGTCACGATGACGGGAAGCATTTGCGGCGTGATGCCCACGGCCACGCTCGTGGCGAACAGCAGCGCGTCGATGACGTTGCCCTTGGTGGCGGCGTTGATGGCAAAGACGGCCGGCGCCATAACGAGCATCAGGCGCACCAGCAGCATGGAGACGCTCGAGACGCCGCGGTCAAACGCGCTCTTTTCGCCGCGCCCGTTGAGCATCTTGGCGATGCCGCCCAGGTAGGTGTCCGAGCCGGTGGCAACGACAAGCGCCATGGCGGCGCCGTTTTGCACGGAGGTGCCGGTAAAGACGATGTTCTTGCAGGCAGAGAGTGGCAGTGCGGAGCCGTCGGCGCCCTCGACGACGGTGACGGCGGTGGTCTTCTCGACGGCCTCGCTCTCGCCGGTGAGTGCGGACTCGATCACAAACAGGTCGCGCGCGGTGATGATGCGGGCATCTGCCGGCACCATATCGCCGGCAGAGAGACGGATTACATCGCCGGGGACGAGCTCGTCGAAGGGGATCTCGATGCGCTCGCCGTCGCGCAGGGCGGTGCAAGTGTTGGAGACCAGGTCCTTGAGGGCCTCGGCCGCATTGCCGCTGCGGGCTTCCTGGATAAACTTCATGCCGCCCGATACCAGCAGCATGGTGCCGATGACGATGACCGTGGAGGGGTCGCGCTGCGGTTCGGGCACGGCGAGCACGTCGATGTAGAGCGAGACCAGTGCGAGCGCGGCGAGGATGCCGGCGAAGGGATCGATGAACGCGTCGGCGATGCGGCGGGCGAGCGTTTTGGTCGTTGCCTCGATGGTGTTGGGGCCGACGGCGTTCAGGCGCTCAGTTGCCTGCTCGACGGTGAGGCCGTTTGCCGTGGCGTCAAGCAGTACGAGGGCGTCCTCGGCACTATGGGTGGCGGCGAATATGGTGTTCTTGGACAGGCCGGTATGAGCGGCAGGGCGCGCCGTGCGGCGGCGCTTGGAGATGGCTTCGAGTACCGTGACGGTTTTGAGCATCAGCATAGGGTCCTCCTTGTTGAGGGGAGTTAGCGTACGTGTCGTATTTGCTTCAAAAAACCTAGATGTCGCTCACGTCAAGCTCTTGAGCCCACAAAGGGTGCAGCGCGCCTTTGCGGTGGTTTTGGCGATCTGCCGGTGGCGTTTATGCGTGTGCGGAGTCCTCGCGGCGTGCCGAGGGCGACATGCAGGTTTTTCGACTAGGACTGCCTTCCATGGCACACCTCCTAAAGGCTGAGCGCAGCGCGCTTTGGGTATCTCGTACCCCTTTTTAATCCGCCCGTATTCTTGATGAGGGGGTTTGACATGTCAACCCCATTGTTCGGAAAACCATTCCCCCTGACAAAGCCTTTACAGAATGCCGTGGCCCCAAAGCGCGCCCGCATCGACGCTTCGCCTGCGCTAAACTGGAAGGCACGTACGCGATTACGAGAGGAGCCCGCATGGAGGCTTACAAGCAAGAGTTCATCAAGTTTATGGTCGAGTCCGACGTCCTTAAGTTCGGCAGCTTTACGCTCAAGAGCGGCCGTCAGTCCCCGTTCTTTATGAACGCCGGCGCTTACGTGACGGGCTATCAGCTCAAGAAGCTGGGCGAGTATTACGCCCAGGCCATCCACGATAACTTTGGCGACGACTTTGATGTGCTGTTTGGACCGGCCTACAAGGGTATTCCGCTGGCCGTCGTGACCGCAATTGCCTACCACGAGCTGTACGGCAAGGAGGTCAAGTACTGCTGCGACCGCAAGGAGGCCAAGGACCACGGTGCCGATAAGGGCAACCTGCTGGGTTATGAGCCCAAGGACGGCGACCGTGTGGTCATGGTCGAGGACGTTACCACCAGCGGCAAGTCCATCGACGAGACCTATCCCAAGGTCAAGGCTGCTGCCGATGTCGAGATCAAGGGCCTGATCGTGTCCCTCAACCGCATGGAGGTCGGCAAGGGCGGTGTGACCACCGCGCAGAAGGAGATCGAGGCCAAGTACGGTTTCCCCGTCGCGAGCATCGTCTCCATGGCTGAGGTCGTCGAGACCCTCTACAACCACGAGATCGACGGCAAGGTTGTCATCGACGACGAGCTCAAGACCGCCATCGACGCCTACTACGAGCAGTACGGAGCACGTTAGTTACGGCGTTTTACCAAACGCCGTAACTGCTCGACGCTGCGCGGGCCGCATTTGGACAATCTGACGTTCAACTTCAAGGGCGCGACCAGAAGGTCAGC
>CAJMEW010000042.1:0-6331 GCA_905212545.1 uncultured Collinsella sp. | reverse complement strand
TCGACCTTCTCCCTGCTGTACATGCGAACCTCCAGTCCGGACCGCCCCGCGGTCCAACTTTCTGTCCGCACCCCCGATCGCCCGGTTCGACGAGCGTGGAAATTACCAGGGAGTTGGCACCGGTCGCGCCGTGCGTGGGCACGATATGCCCGGGCTCGACCGTCTTATAGAGACGCGCGACCCCCTCGAGGAAGCCGGGCTGTCCCTCGATGTCTCCGTAGGTGAATCGGCGCGAGCACAGGCTATCGAGCCACGCCTTCTTGTCGGTGTTCGTAAGCTCGAACAGCTGGTCGAGCGTGAGGGAGTAGACGCACGTCTCCGCAACGTTGTGGGTGCACTTGGTCTCCCACTCGTTCATCCACTGCTCGACGGCGAAATCCTTGATCTGCATTGTCGTTTCCTTTCCTTGACTTTCTTACAGTTCCACCGCGGTGCCCAGCGCCGCCTCAACGGCGCGGTCGTAGGCGATTTTCGATGCCGAAAGGTCCTGAACGGCGATGCCCGACGTATCGAACACCGTCACCTGCTCGTCATCCGAACGCCCCGTAGCCGTGCCGGCGATGACTTCGCCGAGCTCCGCTTTGATGTCCTCTGGGGTGATGGCACCCTCGGCAATCGGAATCTCCAGCTCGCCGGACGCGACCGATTGCTCGCGGTCGTCGACGTAAACAGCGGCACGGGCGACAAGTGCCGAGGCGAGCTCCTGCTTGCCGGGCATGTCGGCACCGACGCAGGAGATATGCGTACCGGGGCGCACCCATGCATCGGGGATGATGGGCTTGGTCGCCGGCGTGATCGTCACGATGATGTCGGCCTCTGCCGCGGCACCTTGGCCGTCGGCCGTCGCCTCGATGGAATAGGTGGATGCCTCGCGAGCATGCTCGCAGGCGCCCAAGATATGGGCGACCTCGTCTCGCATGCGCTCGACGCGGGCCTCGGGCGCGGCATCGGAAACCGGCTCCCACACCTTGACCTCGCCCACTTTGGGACAGGCGGCGAGCACGCCCGCCACCATATAGGTGCTCATATGGCCGGCACCCGCAACAAGCAATTTGGACGCATCCGCCCGAGCCAGCCACTTGGCACCGAGCGCAGCGGCGGCACCGGTGCGAAGTCCAGTGACGGCAGAGGCATTGAGCAGCGCCAGCGGCTCGCCCGTCGCGTTGTCGCACAGCAGTGTGGTGCCAAAGATCTCGGGCAGCCCCTTTTTGGGATTCTGAGAGAACCAAGCAGTGAGCTTGAGACCGAAGAGGCCGCTTCCCGCCAACTCGCCCGAGCGGATATCCATATCGGCCACGCCGGGTTCGAACTGCTCATATACCATCGGCCACGCAACACCCTTGCCCGTTGCCTTCTGGCGATATGCCTCCTCAACGGCAGCGATTGCATCCTCAATCGTCAGCACCTTGGAAACTTCCTCAGCCGAAAGCACCACCATCTGCCCCATCATCGCTCCTCTCAGCGAAAGCTTTACGTTGCTTCACTGTACGGTTTAGTAACGATGCCGCCAAGGATCATTTTTTGTTGGAATCTACAACGATTCTCAATCTGATTTTTCATTCTATCAGCATGTATTTGAACTAATTCCCGCATCAACGGTATACGGATGTGCGATTATCCTATTTATACCTGTACTTATTGTAGTGATTTACAAGGTGATGTTGATGCTATACACCATCTCGGACTTCTCACGGGAATATGAGGGGTCGGTCCGTCTAATCGCCGGCAGCGATGGCGTCTCGCGTGCCGTCTCTGGCGTCGGGATCCTCGATTATGAACTCATGCCCGGCCTCAAGAACAAGTACCAGCGCGTCAACTTCAGCTCAGACGAGATCATCCTCAGCACTTTCCTCTATGCGAAGGACGACCCGTACCTCATCACTGAAGCCGTGAAATACCTCGTCGCCAAGGGAACGAGCGGTCTCATCATCAAAAACGTCCTGCACATCCCGATTCCCGACCAAGCCATCCGCTACGCCAATGCGCGGCACTACCCGGTCTTTCTCACGACCGACGACTCACTGTTCTTTGACAGCGTCATCTATGAGGTCAAACGGCATATCGAGCAGCTCGCGTCCATCGACTTCGCACAGCGCGAGATCGATGCCCTGAGGACAGACGTATCGCCTGAGTCCATCTGCCGACGCATCCGAGGCCTCAACCCGTCATTTCTGGACGAAGCGGTCGCCCTGTTCGCATCGTTTGCAGAGCCCCTCGACCCGCGTACGTTTTTGCAAATCGAACGTCTCTGTGCAAAATCGACCCTCGCCGGATGCCACAACATGCTGGCACCCTACGACGGAGGTTTGTTATTCGTAGCGACAAGCGACTCGGAACAGACGCTCGATGTGGAGCGAATCGTGCAGGCGCTCACGGAGCTCATCGAGGCTAGCGGTATCGATGGCGGAGCGGAAGGGCTCGGCATCAGCGATATTCTGTTTGGAGACGAGGCGGTGGCGCAGGCGATCTCGCAGGCGATTTACGCACAGCGCCTATCTTGTCAACGAGCCGAGGGTCCCGTGCGCTATACGCAGCTCGGCATCCTGAGAACCGTGATGCCTTTTGCGGAAACCCCGGAGATGCGATCGTTCTCGGAGGCGATTCTCTCGCCGATACGCGAGCACGACAGTGAGCATGGCAGCGAGCTGGAATCCACGCTCGCCGCATTCATCGAGAACGACCGACGTATCGAGCGAACCGCCAAGCAGACTAGCCAGCACCCGAACACGATTCGATATCGCCTCGATAAGGTGACAGCTCTCACCGGGCTGAGCTACAAATGCGCCCCGGAGATGGAGCAGCTGTCGCTCGCCTACGCCATCGAACGCGCTCGCTCGCTTCAGTAAGCCCACCCCGCCTTGAGGTTAGGAGCGGCGGGCACGGAGCTTTTCGTAGCCGTCGGCGAAGAAGGCGACCGTGGCGGCGTCTGCCTCGGCGGCGTCCGTCTCGGTTGCGGGGACCACGCCGTGCTCGTCGCTCACTAGGAACAGCGCGCCCTTAAGCTGCGCGGGAATGTCTACGCGCGTGACCGGGATGCCCTTGGTCTGAGCCAACTGCTCAATAAGGGTCGCCGTGCCGCACAGACACTCGTCCGCCGGTGCCACAAAGGCCAGCTCGCCGTTGTTGACGGCGGCGAGCAGCTCGGGCGCCACGCCGGTCTCGTCGGCCTCGGAGCGGGCCTCGGCGGAGCGGGCACGCAGCGCCTTGGCCGACGTATCGGCCAGCGGCTCGTACTCCCCCACCGTCATGGCGGCGTTGCCGTTGATGTCGATCACCAGCATGAGTACGCCGTCGCGCGCGGTGTAATCGCCCTCGGCAAGCGACCACTCAACGTGCTGCTTGGCCCAGCTGAGCATGTTATGGGTAAGCGGCTCGCCCTGCACCAGGCGCTCGGATAGCGCACGGATGTGGCGGTTGAGCATGGGCACCTTTTTGTTGGACATGCGCCAACGGCAGATAAGCGCAGGCTTGTCGAGCGTGAACTTCTCGACCGCCTCCTGATTGGCGCAAAAGTCCTCGTACGCACGCTGATCCTCGGCATTGCCAAACAGCTCGGCATCATCAATCTGGGGCATGGTCATACCTTTCGTGTTAGTCATTCCGTCCTCTTATACCAAAAAGACGGCCCTCCAAACGGAGCAGCCGTCTTTTGCAGAGATTATTTTGTCCCAGGGCGGAACTTAGTGACGGAAATGCCTGGCTCCGGTGAACACCATCGCGATGCCGTGCTCATTGCAGGCCTGGATGCTCTCGTCGTCGCGCTTGGAGCCGCCAGGCTGAATGATGCAGGTCACGCCGTGTGCAGCAAGAACGTCGACGTTGTCGCGGAACGGGAAGAATGCGTCGCTTGCGCAGGCAAAGCCACCCTTCTCCACGCCCTCGCGCTCGCAGAAGTCCTCGGCACGCTCGCAAGCCAGCAGCGCAGAATCCACGCGGTTGGGCTGACCCGGGCCCATGCCAATGCCGGCCTTGCCCTTGGAAATCAGGATGGCGTTGGACTTAACGCCCTTGCAGACCTTCCAGGCAAACTCGAGCTCGGCCATCTCGGCGTCGGTGGGTTTGCGGTCGGTGGGGAACGTAAAGGTCGCGGGGTCCTCGGTCACATGGTCGACTTCCTGCACCAGCATGCCGCCGTCGACGGAGCGCAGCTCCACCTGGGCGCCGTGGTCCACGCCGCCGGTAGCCAGCACGCGCAGGTTGGGGCGCTTGGCCATGCGCTCGAGCGCCTCGGCAGTGTAGCTCGGAGCGATGATAACCTCGACGAACTGCTTGTTCTGATCGGCAAAGTGCTCAACCAGCTCATAGGGAACCTCGCGGTTGCAGGCGATGATGCCGCCGAAGGCGCTCTTGGGATCGCAGGCGAAGGCGCGGTCGTAGGCGGCCGTGATGTCCTCGGCAACGGCGGAACCGCAGGGGTTCTGGTGCTTGAGGATTACGCAGGCCGGCTCGTCGAACTCGCGGACCAGGTTCCAGGCGGCGTCGGCATCCAGATAGTTGTTGTAGCTGAGCGGCTTGCCCTGGATCTGCTCGGAGCCCACGAGCGGGAACTGCGAGCTCGCGGTGTTCTCGCAGCCCTCGGCAAAGCGGTAGACCGTGGCCTTCTGCTGAGGGTTCTCGCCATAGCGCAGGTCATCGACCTTCTCCAGCGAGATCTCGAGCTTGGCAGAGGTGTCCGCCACGTCGCTTGCCTGGGCGGCAAGCCAACGGGAGATAGCCGTGTCGTAGGCGGCGGTGGTCTGGTAGACCTTCACCTGCAGGCGACGACGGGTGGAAAGCGTGGTGCAGCCACCGGTCTCGTGCATCTCGGCCAGGACGGCATCATAGTCGGCCGGGTCGGAAATGACGGTAACGCTCGTGGCGTTCTTGGCGGCAGAACGCAGCATGGAGGGGCCACCGATGTCGATGTGCTCGATGGCGTCCGCGAAGGTGACCTCGGGGTTGGCGACGGTCTTCTCGAACTCGTACAGGTTGACGACGACCAGGTCGATCAGCTTAATGCCGTGCTGAGCGGCCTCCTGCATGTGCTGCTCGGAATCGCGGCGGGCCAGCAGCGCGCCGTGAACCTTGGGGTGCAGGGTCTTAACGCGGCCGTCCATCATCTCGGGATAGCCCGTGAACTCCTCGATGGGGGTTACGGGAACGCCCGCGTCCTCGATGGCACGAGCCGTGCCGCCCGTAGAGATGATCTCGACGCCAAAGTCATCGACCAGCGTCCGTGCGAAATCGACGACGCCCGTCTTATCGGTAACCGAGATCAACGCGCGTGCGATCTTCACATCAGATCCCATGCAGTCCTCCTGTCTGGTACGCCGCCGTGCTCTGTGAGTCGGTGATACGTCGATCTGCAGCGCTCGCGCAGCGGCATTGAAAATACTGATTTAATGTAGCGCATCGAGCGCATCGATGCACCCCGCAACGGGCGCATATGCAGAAAAAGTTTGCGAGCAGAGGGGATGGGCACGGCACCGGGCACGGTGAGTTCATGGAACACAGGGGCACCATAATTAGATGCCAATGGCGTGGTAGAACTGTGCTCGATATGCATCCGCGAAAGAAAGAGGCACCATGGTCTCGCGGGTTCTCTACCGACCGTTTGATACCGAAGACTTCGACGCCATCGCGCTGATTCTGCAGCAGCTTTGGCATAACAATTCGGATAACGATGAGTACAACCGCCTTGAGGCCGCGTGCGACCTCGCCTACTGCCTTTCGTCGTCGACGTTTTCACAGGTTGCCGTAATCGACGGTCAGGCACGTGGTATTTCGCTCGCGCGTGCGGGACAGAGCTCCGGCACCACCGTTAAGGAACATTGGATGGATACCGAACGCGCGCTGCTATCGCAGATGCGTGAGCTAGAGCCCGATGCCTGCGCCGAGTACCTCTCGTTTGTGCGCGCAACCATTCGAACCAACAACCGCCTGCTCGAGAGCAGCCCGTTGCCGCACGACAACGAGGTCACGCTGCTTGCCGTGGACCGCGATGTCCATGGCCTGGGCGTTGGCACGGTTCTGCTCGATGCCGCCGTCTCGCACCTGTCCTCGCTTGGAGCGACGAGGGCGCACCTGTACACCGACTCCAACTGCTCGTGGAAGTTCTACGAGCTGCACGGCTTTAAGCGCACGGCCACGCACCGCGCCAACCGCGAAGAGCGTCGTCGCGACATGCCGCGCGAAAGCTTCCTCTACGAACTCGACCTAACAGCCTAAACCTGGCAGCCATACCTAGCCATTTAGGAACGTCCCCAGTGACTAGTCTGAACTGCACCCCAAAACTTGGACGGCTTAAATAAGAACTACGCCGCAAGGGGCTGGTTCCGGAACTCCTCCGGGG
>CAJMEW010000041.1:0-8578 GCA_905212545.1 uncultured Collinsella sp. | reverse complement strand
CCTTCTCCCTGCTGTACATGCGAACCTCCAGTCCGGACCGCCCCGCGGTCCAACTTTCTGTCCGCACCCCCATTCGATAGGCAAATTATCCGGAAAAGTGTAGCTGGATGACAAAACAGCACTTAGAAGCCGGTGCTGGATGCGGGATCCTGCGGCTGCCTTCAGCTCTCGCTACTCATCGTCCCCGTCGTTGGGGTCGCCCTTGAGGGTGTTGATGTCCAGGTACTGGTTATCGTCCTCTTTTTGCTGGGTCTCCGACTCCGCTTGGGTGGGGCCGCGGAACAGCTGGAATCCCTCAAACGCAATGACACCGAGCAGGGCAATGACAATGGCGATAAAGGCAACCTTGACTGCCTGCGGAAATTCCGAGAAACGCAGCGCCTTTTCCTTGGCGTAATAATCGGCGAAGCGCTCTTCGCCCGTGCTTTTGGTATACGCCGGTGCGGACGCGGCCTCCGGGTCATATTCCGGTGCAGGCGTGGCAGCGTACGGATCGTTGAGATAATCGCTCGATGCGGTGCCATAATCCTCTGTCTCGATGCGACCGTTGCCAGCATAGCCATCGGAATAATCGGAATATGCCGCACCGCCCTCATAGTCCGCGGCGCTCGCGTTAGCGGCAAAAAGCGGGTTAACCGGAACATCGAGCGCCGGCATGCCGGTAGAGGTCTCATCCAGATCGGTTGCAGCCCAGGAATCGTGGGCAACCTGATGGGCAACGGGCTCATCGAGCCTTGCGACCGGAGGCTTGCGTGCCGCAGGAACAGGCAACTGCTGGGCGCTGTACATAACGGTGCTGTCGGCCGATTTGCCCTGCGTCGCTGCAGCGAGAAATGCCGCCGTCTCGGACGGGTCGCTTGCGGGGCGGGGAGCGGGCGTGGACGCCGAAGTGGGTGTGGGCGTAGGCGCGGGCGTCGAAACAGGCGACTGCGCAGGAGTCGGCGCAGGTGCGGACTTAGGTGCAAGTGCGGGATTGGGGCTTGACGGGCGAGCCCCACCGCCCATGAGTTCGTCGGCGGTCCACGGGCGATCATCCATCACGTCGTCAAGGCTCAGTGAAAACAGGTCGTCTTCACCCTCATCGAACATGCGGTGCACATGTCCACCAATTGCCGGAATCAATCCGCGACCGGTGCATGATGCCTTGCTCAACGCCATTCTGTTCCATCCTTTCGAAATACCAATGACATCGATTATATGGAACTTCCCAAGCTGCTCGGTCTTGGATTCGTGCTTTCCAGAACTCGCGCCCAAAAGGGGAGGGGCAATCCAGGCGAGTGCCTACTTGTCGCCGGCTGCCGCCTTGGCCTCATTGAGGTAGCTATAGAAGCTGTACTTTGAGATGCCAAAGAACTCGCAGGCGCGCTCGCTCGACTTGGAAATGAGGAAGGCGCCGCGACGGTCGAGGTAGCCAATGGCACGAATGCGCTCGTCTTTGGTCATGAGCGCCGCGGGCTTGCCCACAAACTGTTCGCACTCGTGCAGCAGGTCCTCGAGTAGGTCGCCGATGTTCTTGGTAATGGGCTCGGGCTCGGTATAGCCCGTGCCGCCGGTGCCGGTAAAGGCGTCGAGCGAACGCTCAAAAGCCTTCATGAGCGTAATGTCAAAGTTGATGCCCAAAATGCCGACGGGCTTGCCCTCGTCGTTGCGGATAAAGATTGTCGACGATTTGAGCAGCTTACCGTCGGTGGTTTTAGTGAGGTACGGCTCGCGGTCGTGCACATCGGTGGCGCCCTCGTGCATGGACTCAAACACAATATGGCTGGGACCGTCACCCAGTTTGCGCCCGCTGACGTGGCCGTTTTCGATCACCACGATGGAGTGGTCCACGTCCTCGGTCTCCAGATCGTGGACGACGACTTCGCAGTTGGGACCAAATTGGAGCGCCAGACCGTGTGCGAGGCGCTTGTAAAACTCAATCTGTGCGGGGGTCATGGGTGCCTTCCTAAAAATTAGTTTGGGCATACTTTGCCATAAACCACACCTGTTCGCAAATAACGAAAGCGTCGCTGCGTTATGTAACCGTTCGGCGGCGAAAAGGTACCGATTACGGCAACAAACAATTTGTTAGGTTTGCCGATCAAAAAGTGTGATAGAACAGTGATAACAAACTTTTTGTTTGGCATCCACATAAAAGTTCAGTCGCATGAATGGGAATGGGCTGAAACGCGTATGCGGGGGCCGGCAAGAGAGGACTTAAGGAGTTCACCGTATGGCCGATAAGATCCAGTGGGCGGGCAACACGATGCCCAAGAGCGATGACAAGCACTTGGGAATCATGAGCCTCGACCACGTGAAGAAGGCCCGCGCCTTCCACCAGTCGTTCCCTCAATATACCGTCACCCCGCTTGCCCGCCTGGACGGTCAGGCTGCGCGCTTGGGTCTGTCCAACCTGTGCGTTAAGGACGAGAGCTATCGTTTTGGCCTCAACGCCTTTAAGGTTCTGGGCGGATCGTTTGCCATGGCCAACTACATTGCCGACGAGACCGGCAAGGACGTTGCCGACTGCACCTTCGATTACCTGACCTCCGATCAGCTTGCCAAGGACTTTGGCCAGGCTACCTTCTTTACCGCCACCGACGGCAACCATGGCCGCGGCGTGGCATGGGCTGCCAACAAGCTGGGCCAGAAGGCCGTCGTGCACATGCCCAAGGGTTCCACCAAGCCCCGCTTCGATAACATCGCCGCCGAGGGCGCCACGGTGACCATCGAAGAGGTCAACTACGACGAGTGCGTGCGCATGGCCGCCGCCGAGGCCGACGCCTGCGAGCGCGGCGTCATCGTTCAGGACACCGCCTGGGAGGGCTACGAGAAGATCCCGTCCTGGATCATGGAGGGTTACGGCACCATGGCCTCCGAGGCTGCCGAGCAGCTGCGTGAGATGGCCATCAACCGCCCGACGCACGTGTTTGTCCAGGCTGGCGTGGGCTCGCTGGCTGGCGCCGTGGTGGGCTACTTCACCAACCTGTATCCCGATAACCCGCCCACCTTCGTCGTGGTCGAGTGCGCGCCTGCCGCCTGTCTGTACAAGGGCGCTGCCGCCGGCGACGGCGATCCGCGCATCGTGGACGGTGACATGCCCTCCATCATGGCCGGTCTGTGCTGCGGCGAGCCCAACATTCTGGGCTGGGATATCCTGCGCAACCACACCACCGCCTTCGTGTCCTGCCCCGACTGGGTCACCGCTCGCGGCATGCGCACCCTGGGCGCTCCCGAGAAGGGCGACCCGCGCGTCATCTCCGGCGAGTCCGGTGCTGTGACCACCGGCCTGGTCGAGACCCTCATGCTCGATCCCGAGTACGCCGAGCTCAAGGAACTCATCGGCCTGGACAAGACGAGCTCTGTGCTCTGCTTCTCCACCGAGGGCGATACGGATCCCGACCAGTATCGCCGTATTGTTTGGGAAGGCGAATATCCCACTTGCTAATCGTTAGGGCGGAGTAAATAGGTATCGCTCCGCCACCTCACAGGTAGATTTCTTCGTTTGAAAGGTTATGAACAATGGCTAAAGAACTCGATTTCGACGCTATCAAGGCTGCTGCTGAGTCTCATCGTGCTGATATGACTCGCTTCCTGCGCGCCATGATCTCCCACCCCTCTGAGTCCTGCGAGGAGGGTGAGGTTGTTGCCTGCATCAAGGCCGAGATGGAGAGCCTTGGCTATGACGAGGTCAAGGTCGACGGCCTGGGCAACGTCATGGGCTTTATGGGCGAGGGCGACAAGATCATCGCCATCGACTCCCACATCGACACCGTCGGCATCGGCAACATCGAGAACTGGGATGCCGATCCCTATGAGGGCTACGAGACCGACGAGATCATCTACGGCCGCGGCGGCTCTGACCAGGAGGGCGGCATGGCTTCCGCTACCTACGCTGCCAAGATGATGAAGGACATGGGTCTCATCCCTGAGGGCTATAAGATCATGGTCGTCGGCACCGTCCAGGAAGAGGACTGCGACGGCATGTGCTGGCAGTACATCTACAACAAGGACGGCATTAAGCCCGAGTTCGTCATTTCCACCGAGCCCACCGACGGCGGCATCTACCGCGGTCACCGCGGCCGCATGGAGATTCGCGTCGACGTTCACGGCACCTCCTGCCACGGCTCCGCTCCCGACCGCGGCGATAACGCCATTTACAAGATGGCCGACATCATCGCCGACGTCCGCGCCCTCAACAACAACGGCTGCGACGAGTCGACCGACATCAAGGGTCTCGTCAAGATGCTCGACCCCAAGTACAACCCCGAGCACTTCGAGGACGCCCGCTTCCTGGGCCGCGGCACCTGCACCGTCAGCCAGATCTTCTACACCAGCCCCAGCCGTTGCGCCGTGGCTGATTCCTGCGCCATCTCCATCGACCGTCGCATGACCGCCGGTGAGACCTGGGAGTCCTGCCTGGACGAGATCCGCAACCTGCCGGCCGCCAAGAAGTACGGCGACGACGTGAAGGTCTCCATGTACATGTACGACCGTCCGTCCTGGACCGGCGAGGTCTACGAGACCGAGGCTTACTTCCCCACGTGGATCAACAAGGAGACCGCTCCGCACGTCAAGGCCCTCGTCGACGCCCACAAGGCCATGTTCGGTGACGAGCGCATCGGCTGCGAGCCCAGCATGGACAAGCGCACTGGTCGTCCACTGTGCGACAAGTGGACCTTCTCCACGAACTGTGTTTCCATCCAGGGCCGCTATGGCATCCCCTGCGTGGGCTTTGGCCCGGGTGCCGAGTCTCAGGCTCACGCTCCCAACGAGGTCACCTACAAGGACGACCTGGTCACCGCTGCCGCCATGTACGTGGCTGCCCTGAACCTCTACGATCCGAGCCAGGCCGATGGCGACGCCACCGTGTTCCGCGCCGGTCTGACCAACAACAAGATCGATTAGTCCCATTCCTCGATTTTGTTGAGCCGGGGGCCGCTCGTGTCCCCGGCATCCCCTGTTGACTCGGGGCCCGCGGTCGTTATCTCCCATGCTTCCTCAACGGTGGCGGGTCCTCGTCATAGTGCTCTGCATGTTCTAGCCACACGCGCATGCCGGAGCGCATCAACTCATTGCGATCGTTTCATCTTTAGAAAGGACATTTCCATGGACGTCAAGTTTACCGAGCTCGTCGAGCAGCTGAACGGTCTCGACTTTAAGGGCATGTACGGCAGCGACTTCCTGCACACCTGGGATAAGACCACCGATGAGCTCAAGGCGCTCTACATCGTTGCCGACGCCCTGCGCGAGTTGCGTGAGAACAACGTTTCGTCCAAGATCTTCGACTCGGGCCTGGCCGTCTCCCTGTTCCGCGACAACTCCACCCGTACGCGCTTCTCCTTCTCTAAGGCTGCCAACCTGCTCGGCCTTGAGCTGCAGGACCTGGACGAGAAGAAGTCCCAGATCGCTCACGGCGAGACCGTCCGCGAGACCGCTACCATGATCTCCTTCATGGCCGACGTCATCGGCATCCGCGACGACATGTACATCGGCAAGGGCGACGCCTACATGGCCGAGGTCTCCGAGTCCGTGCAGCAGGCCTACGAGGACGGCGTTCTGGATCACCGTCCCACGCTCATCTCCCTGCAGTCCGACTCCGATCACCCCACGCAGTCCTCTGCCGACATGCTCTACCTCATCAACGAGTTTGGCGGCCTCGAGAACCTCAAGGGCAAGAAGGTTGCCGTCACCTGGGCCTATTCGCCCTCTTACGGCAAGCCGCTGTCCTGCCCGCAGTCGCTGATCAGCCTGCTGCCCCGCTTTGGCATGGACGTCACCCTGGCTCACCCCGAGGGCTATGACCTCATGCCCGAGGTCGTCGAGCGCGCCAAGGGCTATGCCGCCGAGTCCGGCACCACCTTTAAGCAGGTCAACACCATGGCCGAGGCCTTCGAGGGCGCCGACATCGTGATCCCCAAGAGCTGGGCTCCGTTTGCCGCCATGGAGAAGCGCACCAACCTGTACGCCGAGGGCGACGACGCCGGCATCGCAGCGCTCGAGAAGGAGCTGCTCGCCCAGAACGCCACCCATCAGGACTGGTGCTCCACGACCGAGCTCATGGAGAAGACTGCCAACGGCCAGGACACCATCTTTATGCACCCGCTGCCCGCCGACATCTCCGGTGTTTCCTGCGAGCACGGCGAGGTTAACGCCGACGTCTTCGACATGCACCGCGTGGGCATGTACAAGGAGGCCAGCTACAAGCCGTACGCCATCGCTGCCATGATGTTCCTGCAGAAGGTTGCCGATCCCGCCGCTACCCTCAAGGCCCTCGACGAGCGCAACACCGCCCGTTGGCTCCAGGCCTAAAGCCGGGTTGAGGTAAGCCATGTAAAGGGGGCGCTCTGCCAACCGGCGGGGTGCCCCTTTTTTGCATCGCGGGCGTGCGGGATAAGCGCTTTCGATGTGGATGCCCGCGGCGCGAGTTATGGGTACGATGGTTTCAGGGGAGGTATCACCATGAAACTTGGATGCGTCATTATGGCATCGGGCGAGGGCAAGCGGTTTGGCTCTAACAAGATGCTTGCCGATATCTATGGCGAGCCGCTGATTGCCCGGACCATCGATTCGGTTCCCCGGGGCTTTGACGTCGGGGTTTCGACGCGTTGGCCCGAGGTCGCTCAGATTTGCGAGGACAAGCATTGCCCGTGCGTGCTGCACGATGGCGAGCTGCGCAGCGAAAGCGTCCGTGCGGGCCTTTCGTGGGGAGTCGAACGCAACTGGAAAGGTTGCCTCTTTTTGCCGGGCGACCAGCCGCTTGTGAGCGCGGACTCTTTTGAGGCCATGGTTCGCGCGTTTGACGAGCGTGGCCGCAAACATCCGGTGCGCTTGGCGTGCAACGGTGAGCCTTCGAGCCCGGTGCTCTTTCCGGCGGAACTGTTCGATGCACTTATGTGTCTTGAGGGCAAGGACGGCGGGGGTTCGATCCTCAAGGACCGTACCGACGTGGTGCTGGTCGAGGCGCGCGCCTACGAGCTGTGGGACGTCGATACCGCCAAGGGACAGCAACGCATAACGGAGCATATCGCCGCTTGCTCGTATTTTGATCGCGTGGCCAACTGCATCAATCAATAAGGAGCAATTATGATCATCATCAAAAACGGCGCGCTCGTGACGCCTCAGGGGCTTCGCCGCGCCGATCTTGCCATGGAGGGCGATAAGATTGCGCGGATTGCCGCGGCAATCGAGCCGGGCGAGGGCGATACCGTCCAGGACGCCACCGACTGTTGGGTGTTCCCCGGCTTTATCGACGGCCACACGCACATGCAGTGCTGGACTGGCATGGATTGGACGGCCGATAGCTTTGAGACCGGTACGCGTGCGGCTGCCTGCGGCGGTACGACGACCATCGTGGACTACGCGACGGCCGATCGCGGCGTGACCATGCCCGATGCCTTGGCCGAGTGGCATCGCCGCGCCGACGGCACCTGCACCGCCAACTACGCCTTTCATATGGCACTCGCCGAGTGGAACGAGCGCAACCGCGCCGACCTTTCGGCCATGCGCGAGGCGGGCGTATCGTCGTTCAAGACTTACTTTGCCTATGACCACCTGCGCTTGGACGATGCCGAGACGCTCGAGGTGCTCGAGGAGCTCAAGCGAATTGGCGGCATACTGTGCGTGCATTGCGAGAACGGTACGCTGGTGAATGAGCTGCAGAAGCGCGTGTACGAGCAGGGGATTCATGGGCCCGAGGGGCATGCGCTCAGCCGTCCGGATGTGTGCGAGGCCGAGGCCGTGAGCCGCCTGCTGTATCTGGCGCACCTAGCTGGGGATGCTCCGGTCAACGTGGTGCACCTTTCGACCAAGCTGGGGCTCGAGGCCATCCGTGCGGCCAAGGCGCGCGGGCAGAAGAATATCTATGTCGAGACCTGCCCTCAATACCTGATGCTCGACGACACCTGCTATCTGGAGCAGGGGGAGGACGGCTTTGCGGGCGCCAAGTATGTGATGAGTCCGCCGCTGCGCCATACCGGCGACCGTGCGGCCCTGCGCGAGGCGCTTGTGGCCGGCGAGATCGATACCATCGCCACCGACCACTGCAGCTTTAACCTGCACGGGCAAAAGGACCGCGGGCGCGACGACTTCCGCGCGATTCCCAACGGCGGGCCCGGCGTGGAGCATCGTCCCGTCGCGATTGCCACGAGCTTTGAGGGGCAGCTGGGTCCCGAGGATCTGTGCCGCTTGATGAGCGAGAACCCGGCGCGCGTGTTTGGCATGTACCCGCGCAAGGGCTGTCTTGCCGAGGGTGCCGATGCCGACGTGTGCGTATGGGATCCCCAGGCGCGCTGGACTATACGCGCGGCGACGCAGCATCAGGCCGTGGACTACACGCCGCTCGAGGGCTTTGAGGCACATGGCCGCGCCAAGGCCGTGTTTGTGAACGGCGTGCTGGCCGCGCGCGACGGCGAGCCCACCGGAGCCCAACCCGGTCGCTACGTGCCCCGCTAACGGGGGGGTGCCGGACCCCCTCCGCAGTTGCGGTGGAATAGTTCCTGTTTAGCCGCCAAATAGGCCGTTTGGGGGTGCGGACAGAAAGTTGGACCGCGGGGCGGTCCGGACTGGAGGTTCGCATGTACAGCAGGGAGAAGGTCGA
>CAJMEW010000040.1:0-10980 GCA_905212545.1 uncultured Collinsella sp. | reverse complement strand
CTCGACCTTCTCCCTGCTGTACATGCGAACCTCCAGTCCGGACCGCCCCGCGGTCCAACTTTCTGTCCGCACCCCCTGCCCCCGTCAGTTGCGGTGAAATAGTTCTTGTTTGCAGGCTTGAAGCGCTAAAACAGGAACTATTTCACCGCAACTTCTGAGGATTGAGTAGACGGTGTCTGCTACGCTGCGGTCACGGATAGGGCGTGGAATTTCTCGCCGGCGCCCTCGACGGCGGCGGCGAGCTGCTCGGCGGTCACGGTGTCGGCGCACTCCACCTGGACAGTCTGGGTCTCGTGATCGGCGTCGGCATCGGTCACGCCGACCACGTTGAGCAGCGCGGTCTCGACGGTGGCATCGCAATGGCCGCACATAAGGCCGGAAGTCTTGATTATGTATCGCATGGGTATTCCTCCCTGTTGTGTCGGCTTTCCCAGGCACCCGACCTTGACCTTCAAGCCGTCGCTCGCGTACCAAAGTACGCGTCGCTCCTCTTTCAGGTCAATCTCGGGCACCTGGAAAACCCGTTCTAAATGGACTTAATGGTGAGCTTATTTTGCCACTTTTGGCTTAAAGGATTTTAAGCGCAGCGCATTGCTTACGACGCACACGCTCGACAGGCTCATGGCCGCGGCGCCAAACATCGGCGAGAGTTGCCATCCGGTGAGCGGGAAGAACACGCCCGCCGCCAGCGGAATGCCGATGCCGTTGTAGAACAGTGCCCAGAACAGGTCCTGCTTGATGTTGCGGATCGTGGCGCGCGAAAGCTCGATGGCGCGGGCGACGTCCATGAGGTCGCTGCGCATGAGCACCACATCTGCCCCTTCTTTGGCGATGTCTGCGCCGGTGCCGATGGCAAGGCCCACGTCGGCGCGCGCCAGGGCGGGGGAGTCGTTGATGCCGTCGCCCACCATGGCGACCTTGCCGCCCGCGTCCTGCAGCTCGCGCACATGGCGCTCCTTGTCGGCGGGGAGGACGTCGGCGATGACCTGCTCGCTACTCAGTCCCACGCGGCGGGCGATCGCTTCGGCGGTGACGCGGTTGTCGCCGGTGAGCATGCACACGTCGACGCCGAGCTTGCGGAGCGCGGCGATAGCCTCGGCGCTTGTCTCCTTGACTTCGTCAGCCACGGCGATGGTACCGACGAGCTCGCCGTTCTTGGCAAAGAACAGCGGTGTTTTGCCCTCGGCGGCGAGCTGTTCGGCAAGGTCGGCGGGCACCTTCGCGCCCAGCTCGTCCATCAGACGTACGTTGCCGGCTGCAATGGCGTTTTGCCCCTCGCGCGCCGTCACGCCACGACCGGGCACGGCGGCAAAGTCCTCGACCATGCGCGCGACAATTCCGCGCGCCTCGCACTCGGCCATAATCGCCTCGGCCAGTGGGTGCTCACTCTGGCGCTCTAGTGCGGCAGCAAGCTTCAGCAACGCTTTTTCGCTCATGGCGGGTGAGCCGTCAGTGCGCGTGGCTACTACGATATCGGTCACGGCAGGCTTGCCGCGGGTGACCGTGCCCGTCTTATCGAGCACCACAGTGCCCACGCTGCGCAGATTCTCCAGCGCCTCGGCGCTCTTGAACAGAATGCCCATTTCGGCGCCTTTGCCGGTGCCCACCATGATGGCGACGGGCGTGGCAAGGCCGAGCGCGCACGGACAACTGATCACCAGCACGGCCACGGCGGAGGTGAGCGCCTCGTTTATGCTGCCGGTCAGTGCCATCCACACCACAAAGGTCACGGCCGAGATCGCGAACACCACGGGCACGAACACGCCGGCGACCTTGTCAGCCATGCGGGCGATGGGCGCCTTGGTGGCGTTGGCGTCCTCCACAAGCTGGATGATCTTGGCGAGCGACGTGTCAGCGCCCACGCGCGTGGCGCGGAAGGTGAACGACCCGGTGCGGTTGACCGTGGCGGCGTTGACAGTGTCGCCGGCGGTCTTTTCCACGGGGATGGACTCGCCAGTGAGTGCACTTTCGTCCACGGCCGAGGCGCCCTCGAGCACCACGCCGTCGACGGGGATGGACTCGCCGGGACGCACGCGCAGGACCTGACCGGGCAGGATGGCATCGACGTCGACGGTGGACTCGGTGCCGTCCTCGGCCACGACGGTCGCGGTCTTGGGCGCCAGGTCGATCAGCGCTTCGATGGCGCCGCCGGTTTTTGATTTGCTGCGCGTCTCGAGGTATTTGCCCACGGTGACGAGCGACAGGATCGTGCCCGCACTCTCAAAATACAGATTGTCCATGCCCGTCATCATGGCCTCGTGGACCTGTCCGGCGGCCAGTTGGTCGGCCATGATAAACATGGCGTAGAGCGACCAGGCGATGGAGGCGGTGGCGCCCACGGCAATAAGGGCGTCCATGGTAGGCGCGCCGTGTGCGAGTGATTTAAACCCGTTGATAAAGTACGCGTCGTTGACGTAGACGATGGGAATGAGCAGGACGAGCTCGGTGAGCGCGAGCGTCATGCTGTGCGTATGGTCGGTAAAAATGCCGGGTAGCGGCCAACCGAGCATGTGCCCCATGCCTATGTAGAACAGCGGGATGAGGAAGATGATCGAGATGATGAGGCGGGTGCGCATGGCGGAGGCGGCGGCCTCCAGCTTTTTGGTCGGCGACTCCATATGGGCTGCGCCAGACCTGGTCTGCGAGCTGCCGCTTTGGACAGCGTCGGTGCCCGTGCTGATGGGCGAGGCCGAGTAGCCCGCGCGATCGACAGCGGTGCAGATATCGTCGGGGGTGACTTGCGCGGGGTCATAGTCGACCATCATGGAACCGGCGAGCAGGTTGACCGCGACGCTTTGGACGCCGTCGAGTTTGCTCACGGCGCGATCCACATGCGCTTGGCACGCGGCGCACGTCATACCGCCCACGTCGAACTTATCTTGAGCCATGGCTTCTCCTTTCTGTAGTTCGGTGTTGGAATTGTTAACCTGCCGATACTATACACCCATACCCCCTGGGGGTGTCTAGTAATAGTTGGAATGTATGACTTTTCATTACAGATGAGGGTGGCTGCTCAATCGGCGGCCGTCTTTGCCAAACATCTCAATCTGTAACGTCTGGACCGGTTTTTGAACCATAACTGTTACAGATTTAGACAAACATTTCAGCCGAAAACTAACGTCTCGATCTGTAACATCTGGGGACCGTTTTGCCTGCTAGATGTTACAGATCGAGACAAACCATTCGAGGGTAACCTGAACATCTCGATCTGTAACAGTAAGACCGATATTTGGGTCCTAGTTGTTACAGATTGAGATGTTGTCTCGTGGGGTTGGGGTTTGTCTCGTTCTGTAACATCTGGCGGGAAATATGATCTCTAACTGTTACAGATCAAGACAATTGACGGGGAGGGGTCCCGTCATGGCAAGACGCCCGCCGCCTAGATACAGAATCCGGGGATCACACAGGTTAGCTTGTTTGGCTTTTCCGCAGGCGTTGCGTACGTAAAGACGTCGCCGTCGTGCCCCACGCGGTTCATATAGAGCGTGCCTTCGCTCTCCGATGTGTCGGGGCTCACCGTGCGCTCCCACCAACAGGTGTCCTTGCCCTTCCACTGGCGGACCATCGTCTCGTTCGTGGAATACGGGCTCACCTTGAGCTCGCGGAAGAGCTGATACTCCTTGCCCTCGCCGTTGTAGATGTCTGCCAGGTAGTGATAGTCCTCGGCAAACGAATCGGACGGTTGCGTACCGCACAGCTCGACCATGGCGGGCAGCCAAAGGGTTGCGGGCAACTCGCTCAGGCACGATGCGCTGTTGGCGGCGCCCACATTGTTCGAGACCTTCTTGACCCCTTTGATGAGCGCGCGCAACTTGTTGGGCAGCAGCTTAAGGCCGTCGCCGTCGAGCCATTCCCGCAGCTCGCAAACTGCCCAGCCGGCGCTCGGCGGTTCAGCCGCAGCGTTGCGCTCGGCAATACCCGCGTCGAACATAAACGTCAGTCCGGCCTTGCCCGTCCCGTCCAGAAGCTCATCGTGACGGATGCCCACAAGCTGCGCGCCGACCTCCAGCCCGTTGGTGAGTTTCACGCGCTTGGTACACGGATAGGGGATATGCCCATCGGCATCGAGCAGGTGATAGCGCTTGGCAATCTCGCGTGCCTCGCTACGGGTCTCGGCGGCCTTAATCTTGAGCGAAATCTCCTGCAGCTGATCCCAGGTGTAGTCGTCAAGTGAACCGCGGATGCCGTCGAGGTAGTCGGGGATGCCAAAGCCATGGGTTGCCGCCCCGATAACGCTGAGCCCCGCAACGGCTGCGATAGCGCCGCCGATAATAAAGCGGCGGCGGGTCATGGCATCGTGGCGGGCCTGATTCAGGATCTCTCGTGCGCGCTCGCCGGCGACGTCGACCTTAAGGTGCGTGCCAGAATCGATATCAATTGCGGCCTCGTCTCCTGCACCTTCGCGGCCTTCGGATTCGGCGTCGGTGAGGTATGCCGAGAGCACCTCGAGCATCTGCTGCTCGGTGGGACGATCGCACTGCTCGACTGAGAGACCCTTCATGATGATCTGGACGAGCGCCTCATCGCCCTCGCAGCGCGGCTCGAGCGGTGCCGGCTTGGTCTTGGTCTTTACGAGATAGAACGAGCCGGTTGCAGCGGCGTCCGTCGACTCAAAGTCAAACGGTTTGCGACCGCTGTAGAGCTGGTACAGAATGCTCGAAAGCGCATAGACGTCGATTGCCGGCGAACGGCGAAGGGCCGCGATGCCTTCGATATCCTGCGTGAGCATCTCGGGCGCGGCGTATGCGGGCGTGGCAAAACGCCAGATGTCGGCGCGCCGGGTGATCGTGTCGTCGCCGAGAGCCATGGTCGCGGAGCCCATGTCGATGAGGCAGGGGTCAAAGGAACAATCAGCAATCTGCTGCTCGAGCGTTCGGCTGGTGGTGCGGAACATGATATTGGCAGGCGACAGGTCGCGATGGATGACCGGATTCACGAGGCCTTGGATCATCAAGAGCGCACGAAGCACGGCGTTTCCGACGGCGGCGACCATCTGGGTGGTCAGCCCGCCCGAGGCGTCGTGCGGAAGCAGGGGCAGCGCCTGCTTGAGCGAGGTGCCCTCGACCCACTCCATGAGGATGAGAGGGTCATCCTCGCACGATCCGTAGCCATAGACGCGCGGAAATCCGCGCAGGTGCGAGACGGTACACAGATGACGGTACTCCTCGAACAGCGCGGCGGTGCTGGCCAGGTGCGCTGCCGATTGCTCGGCGGAGCGGTCGGGGGCTTGGCCGGAAAGGATAGCGTTGTCCTTGAGCAGCTTGACGGCAAAGACCTCGCCGCTCGTGTTGGTCGCGCGCAGCACGTGCCCGATGTTGCCGTTGTTGCGGTGGGCCGTCTGGAGAATAAGCGTCATAAACCGACGTTTGGCGTCGTCCTCGGCGCTGGGGTCGACCGCCACGGCGGTATCGAACGTATCGAGACGGATGAGTTTGTCGCCATAGGCGCTATCGGTAGTATCCATGGCGTTCCTTTGTCTGGCATGGGTTGCCGCACGTATACGCGAGCAGTGCGGATATCGGTAAAGTACCATGATAGCCGCACTGCCCACGTATACCGCTGAGCATTGTCGTTTACGACGCAGAAGGTAGAAGACGAAAGACGGACGGCGACCGTCTTCCGATCGCCGTCCGCGCTAGTCCACAATGACAAGGAATGTCGTGTAGAGACCCAGATGGAGCCTGTCGCTGTTTTCGATTTCCACTGGGGGATAGATCTTGCCAGGCTCGCGTTGGTCGCGCGGCGGCTCAATCACAATATCGCCGTCACCCGCGCCCGATTCGAGCACTGTGCCGTTGGTCGACCCAAGGCCCTGGGCGTACCAGTGCTCACCCTCAAGCCAAATGCGAAGATGCTCGCGCGATGCGTCGGCGCCCACATCGGTGATGCTGGGCGAGGTTTTGGGCAAAGAACCAATCACGGTGCCGCGCGGATCGCGTGTGAGGGGATGGATTTGCATGCCGGCGCAGTTGTCGGCATGGGTTCTGAGCAGACCGAGGTTGGGGGCGACGGTGCGCGGCTGCTCCAGGCTGCTCATAAAGCCACGTCCGACGGTAGTTTCGGTGGTGCCAAAGTGCTCGCCCGTCTTGCTGTCGCAAAAGCGCTCGACGGTGGCCACGCCCTGAACGGGATCGGCGAGCGCCCCCGTTGCCACAAAGAGCATAAGGTAAAGCGTGCTTTTCTCGCGCACGGCATTGCCGTCAAAGTTGTCGATGCGATTGAGGGCATTTGCATATAGGCGGCTGTCCAGCTTGTAGCTGGCGAGAGCCGACATCATTTCGTTGGCGGCCGGACCGCGATAGTGCTCGGCGATTGCCCGATAGGCGGACTCGCCGCCGCCGAGCTTGCTGCAGATTGCCGAGGAAAGGTTGAGCGTGGTGACGGTAAAGTCGCTGTAGATGGAGGGTGCGCACTGGTCAGGCTTGCGATGGACGATGTAACGGGTGAGATACGAGCGGTTGGAAGAGCATTTCTCGAGCAGGGTACTGCCGAGATAAGAGTTTCCATTGATGAGCATTCGGGCGATCTCGAGATGTTTAAGACCGCCGAACGAGCGAATATCGTTATAGAGGACCGAGCAAGGCGTCTCTGCTGCCACGGATACCTCCTTTGATTGCTTCCTAGCCAATATGGCGATAGGAATTAATGGCCCCCGGTGGGCGACGTATTAAATGGCTGCGCAATATATAGCGTAACTAAAGCAACATTATAGGCCACATGTTCGAAATTGCAGGAAGACTGAGAGATTTGGTTTGGACTGGACGGAAATCCCCCTCTGTCTTGATCTATAACAATTAGGGCCGATTTTACTCGTTAACTGTTACAGATTGAGACGTTTGTGAGCCGTGTCGACCGTTTGTCTCGATCTGTAACACGTAGAGGAAGATTCGCCCTGTAGATGTTACAGATTGAGACAATCAGCCGGGCCCACCTCGTCCGCCTCGTCATCTGTGGTTTACGTGGGGGCATGCGAAGCACGGGTATACTAACCGGCGGCGAATCTGCTCCATCGCTTAGAGCTGCTGCGTCTGGACGGCGCGTGATAGGGCTGCCAAAGCGATCGCCAGCGTGCTGAGCAACGTCCTCTCTGTGCGCACCCGTTTTTGTATGTATTAGCGCACTACCAAGCACGCCCCGCGCGGCCGCACGCCGTGCCCATAACGCGTGCAGATAAGGAACAACAACATATGCGTAATTCTGTATCCGACGTCACGGACGCCGAGATTCTGGACGAGACCCGCGAGGCCATGACCCAGGCTGCCTTCGATGCTGCCGACGAGGCCAGCGCCGCCGAGACCGTCGAGTCTGCGACCGAGAACCTGCCCGCCTTCGACGAGCTGGGTCTTTCGGACGAGATGCTTCGTGCTATCGAGAACCTGGGCTACACGACGCCCACGCCTGTCCAGGCCGGCTCCATCCCCGTGGTGCTCGAGGGCCGTGACCTGCTTGCCGCCGCTCAGACCGGCACCGGCAAGACGGCTGCCTTCTTGCTGCCGACCATGAACAACCTGGAGCACATTGCTCCGCCCAAGCCCGTGCGCGAGCGTGGCGGCCGCAACCGCCGTCGCGGTGCCAAGAAGCCCGAGGGTAACGGCCGCGGTCCCTTGATGCTCGTCATCACCCCCACGCGCGAGCTCGCACAGCAGATCGACGAGGTCGCGAGCAAGATTGCCGACGTCACCGGCCATGTTGCCGTGACCGTCGTGGGCGGCGTGAGCTACAAGCCTCAGACCGCGGCCCTCAAGTACGGCTGCGACATCCTGGTCGCCACGCCGGGCCGCCTGGTCGACCTGATCGAGCAGGGCGCCTGCCACCTGAACGAGGTCAAGGTGCTGGTGCTCGACGAGGCCGACCGCATGCTCGACATGGGCTTTTTGCCCGCCGTCCGCCGCATTGTGCGTGAGACGCCGGCCGAGCGTCAGACGCTGCTGTTCTCGGCCACGCTCGACGAGGAGGCCGTGGGCGAGATCGCCGACCTGGTGAGCGACCCGGCCCGCGTGGAGATCGCGCCCGCCACTTCGACCGCCGACACCGTCGACCAGTTTGTGTTCCCGGTGTCCATCGAGGCCAAGAACAACCTGCTGCCCGAGTTCCTCAAGAAGGAGGGCCCGGAGCGCACTATCGTCTTTATGCGCACCAAGCACCGCGCCGACAGCTGCTGCCGTCGTCTGGAGCGTAAGGGCATCAAGGCCGCCGCGATTCACGGTAACCGCAGCCAGGCGCAGCGCGAGCGCGCGCTTTCGGCCTTCCGCGACGGCACCGTCGACGTGCTAGTGGCGACCGACGTGCTCGCCCGCGGCATCGACATCAGCGACGTGCGCTACGTCGTGAACTTTGACGTGCCGGCCGAGCCGACCGACTACATCCACCGTATTGGCCGTACGGGACGTGCCGGCGAGCTGGGCTGGGCCATCACGTTTGTGACCGAGCAGGATGTCGATGAGTTCTACGAGATCGAGAAGCTCATGGACAAGACGGCCGACATTTACGAGGCCGGCGACCTGCATGTGGGTCCCAACCCGCCCGCGGTTGACCCCGAGCGCGACCCTGCGGCCTTTAAGGTGAAGAAGAAGACCAAGCGCGGCAAGTCCAAGAGCAAGAAGAAGCTTGAGCAGGCACGTCGCGACGGCAAGCGCAACGGCGATGACTACGGCGATGTGGCCGGTCGTTCCAACCGCGGCCGCGACGAGCGCCGCGGCGACGGCGAGCGTCCGAGCCGCCCCAAGCGCGGTGGCAAGACCCGCGTGCGCGAGGGTGTTCAGGCTCGCGTGGACGAGGCTGTGGAGAGCGTGGCCCGCGAGGTGGCTGCCGAGGAGCGCGGCGGTGCTGCTGCCGTCGAGCAGGCCCCGCGCGGCAACCGTGCCGAGCGCCGTGCCAAGCAGTTTCAGGGTGAGGCGCATCGTCGTCGCCGCGAGGACGAGGACCGCGGCGGTCGTCGCCGTGTTGAGCGCGAGGACGAGGGCCGTGGCTCGCGTGACGAGCGTGGTACCCGCGGCGGCAAGCGCTTTGACGAGCGCGGAGGCCGCGAGGGCGGCCGCGGCACTGAGCGTCGTGAAGGCGCCCGCGGCAACGGTGGCCGCGGCAGCGCTGGTCGTTCGGGCGAGTCGCGCGATCGTCGCGACCCGCGTGCCAGCCGCGATCGTCGCGATGACTGGCGCAACTACGACGATACCCGCGAGGAGCGCCGTGGCGGCTATCGCGGCGGGCGTGGCGGCAACCAGGCCGGTTCCCGTGGCGGCCGCGCCGGCGGTCGCGATAACCGTGGCAGCTATGGCAACAGCCGTGGCGGCAAGCGCGGCGGCAGCTCCCGTCGCCCCGGCGACGGCGGCGGCAAGCGCAAGTAACATACGCGTCGCGCGGTAAGGCGAGATGAGTTCGGGCCCCGAGCAGACTATGCTCGGGGCCCTTTTTGTGGGCGCAGTTTGAGGTGGGCCGGCCCCCTCACGAAAAAGCACGGAGACGGTCGCGGCAAGAGATGTGGGCTATCGGCTTAGTTGGAGATTCGCGTATGCGGGGTTCTGGCATCGACGGAGAACGTGAAGCTCCCCACTGACGCACGGTGGCCGCAGTGCCCGGGCGGACACGCTCGGGATTCCGCTCGCTGCCTGGCGCCCTTGCTGCCATCTGACTTTCACGCTCGCATTCTCTTGGATGCGAGCGTGTTTTTTCACGGCGCGCACGGGTCCCCCGGGGCGCGCCGTGCATTTTTGGGAGTATTCAACAGGCCGGGGTGGCTGCATACGCGCCGGAAGCGTCTTTTTGGGCCAGCGAGATCATTCGACAGGCAATTTGGGTTAGCGGATGGCGTCCGGCGCGGCGATAACACGCGTTTCGCGCCGCGCCGTGTCTCAAAACGACGCCGATTGCGTGGCTTCCCCGATTTGCGGCGTCGCCGGCGGGGGCCACGATGCTGAATACTCCGGTTTTTGCACGGTCCAAGCGGGGGTACGTTTGGACGGGAAGGGGCACCCCCGTCTTTTTATGCATGACGCAAGCGAAATTATGCAAGACAATAGGGCGCCGTGCGCCGGATACCCAGATTGGGGGCGACTGAGCCGCGATACGGGGTCGGGTGTCCCATCGGGAATAGCCACGAGGGTTACAAAGCTATGGAGGCATCCAAATGTCGCCTAAATACCGTTTATCGAAGAAAAAATACCGTTCATCGGTCATAATGGTTGTTCCGGCTTTGGGCTTGTCTACAATAGCTCCCGTAAAAGAAATGCGGAAGGTTACCGAGTCCCTCGGACGTGGGCCTAACCAAAGTCTTTGAACGGGTGTGTCTCTATGGATGCATTCGCTTGATTTTGGTTGGGCTATATTTATGAAGGGACATGCCACCATGGGTTTCTTTTCTCGCCTGATGGGCGGTTCGGATGAGCAGACGACTGCAGCTTCCGAGTTCGAAATCCTCGCTCCCGTTGCCGGCGAGCTTGTTCATCTAGAAAATACCAATGACCCCGCTTTTAGCAGCCGTGCCGTGGGCGATGGCGTTGCCGTGGTTCCCCAAGAGGGAACGGTGTGCGCTCCTGTTTCCGGCACCGTCGCGGCGCTGTTTCCGACTGAGCACGCGCTGGGCATCATGTCCGACGACAGCTCTGCTCAGGTGATGCTGCATATCGGAATCGATACTGTTAAGCTTGAGGGCAAGGGCTTCCACGCGCTTGTTGCCCAGGGTGACCATGTCGACGCGGGCCAGCCCCTCGTCGAGGTCGATTTCGACGCGGTCCGCGCCGCCGGCTTCGATCCCACGGTCTTCGTTATCGTGTGCGAGCGCTCGGAGAACTCGACTCTTCGTGAGCATGCTTCCGGCCCTGTTGCTGCTAAAGAGCCTGTCATCTGGCTTTCCGAGTAAATTCTTGTGGTGGGTACCGTGGTTATCAAGCGAGTTTTTAACAACAACGGGCTCTTCGGTGGTTTCTGTGGGAGAGATTCCGGCATAGGCCCAGCTCAGCGGGCGAAAACAACGATCTGGAACTG
>CAJMEW010000039.1:0-12680 GCA_905212545.1 uncultured Collinsella sp. | reverse complement strand
TGTCGTGTTTCACTCTCAAGTCGACACGCATAAAAAGCCTCCCATTTCTCGTGTCCAAGAAATGGGAGGCAGTTCACGGGAGATGCAGGGCCGTTTTGCATTGCGGTAAAGCTATCGGCTACGAACGGCGCGGCTCGGGAACCACGAGCCTATCGGGGCTCGCGCCCTCGGCATCCATCAGGCTCACGTAGCGAATCGACGGATCCCCATACATCGCGTAGTAATAATTGCCCGTGCGCGCGCTAAAGCATCCGGTGTAGATAGTCTTCTCGAACTTGCCATCGCCCATCCTGGACGCTCCCTCGATCATCACCACGCCCTCGAGCGAGCGGAACATGCGAACGACGTTTTCGGTCTCGCTCTCCTTTTGCGGGTAATTGGCATTGAGGTACGCCGCCTTTACAAAACGGCTCGGCGAATAGCAATCGCCCGGAATGCCGCGCATGCCGGCACCGGCTCCATAGGGCTTGAGCTCGGCGCCACGCCATGTCGCCGTCTGCGGAAAATCGCTTGTGGCGGTGATATAGGTGCGCAGGTTTTCCATGTGCCACGGGAAGGTCGGCTGGTTGGCAAGGGTGTCGACCGGATCGTCGTATACATGCAGGCCGTCAGCCATCATCTCGACCACGATGCTGCGCTGGCTGTCGCCGATAATCCAATGGAGCAGCGACACGCCCAGCCCCTCTCCGGCAGATTTGGCGACAATCACCGTGTCGCGCAGCGCGGCCTCGACCTCATCGACCGTCGAGAACGTCGCTGCCACCCACAGGGGGAACTCATAGGCCGCGATATTGGTCTTGCCGTCGACAGGGTCCTCGGCATACTCGGCATAACCCGGGAAATTGAGACCCGCCACGGCGAGGCCCGCATCGTTGCCGCAATCGAAGAACATAGGGTAGTTCCTGTAATCGATGCACATACCAATCACCGCGTGCGCCGCTGTCGCGTCGTCGATAAACGAATACGGAATGTGAAACCCGCGCGGCATCACGCGAACCTGTTGGCCGTAGTCAAAGCTCCAGTCGAGATTGCGGCCCAGATACATGTGGCCAGAATTATCGGTAAATCGAATACTCGTACACATAGCGCCTCCTAGCTTTACGTTCTTGCTAATTTCATTGTCTCCAAACAAAAAGGCGCTAAACACAAAAGCCCGGACATGACAACAATGTCACGCCCGGGCCAAAGCACCGGTTCAATCCCCGATCAAATCGTCCTAGACGAGTTTACCGAGACAGTGATCAATCATGTGTTGAACCATCTGCGCCTCAAAGCCGACGAAGTCCTGCTTGCGCTCGCGCATCTTGCCGTCGACGATCACGTCATAAGCGACCTTGCACTTGATATAGCGCGTGGACTTGGTGATCTCGTCGTGCGTCAGGCAGCTCTCCTCCATCTTGCTGGCGCCCAGGCCAAACACCAGACGGGGGTTGTAGAGCACGTGGGGCTCGCCGGCATCGTCCAGGTAGACGCAGACCTTCTTGGTAACGCCAATCTGGTTAGCGGCAAGGCAGCCGGCATCGTCGAGCGACTTGATGGTATCGATCAGGTCCTGAGCAACCGACTCGTCCTCGACGGTCGCAACCTCGCAACGCTGGGACAGGATAGCCTCGTCGTGGCAAAGCTCTTTAATCATACGTTCCTCCATAGGGGTCGTTGTAACCGCTTAAGTATACGGTACCCACACATTTTCATGCGAAAAATACCGTCCGTCCGCTACAAAGCGCCGAACATCAACATGTGAGAACAGCAAGGTTGTAAAGGCGATATAGTAAATGAGTTCGTGTCAATCGGCCTAAACTCGGGGCCGAACAAGGAAAGGGTATGCATGGACGAACTATTTCACGTCAGTGAGCGCAAGTCCACAATCGGGACCGAACTTCGCGCTGGACTGACAACGTTCCTGGCAATGGCCTACATCATCGCCGTCAACCCTGCGGTGCTCTCGGGCGCCGGCATCGATGCGGGAGCGCTCGCCTGCGCCACCTGCCTGGGCGCTGGCATCATGACCATCTGCATGGGCATCTTCGCAAACCGCCCGCTCGCCTGCGCGTCGGGTTTGGGCATCAACGCCATGATCGCGGGCATCGCCACCACCATGTGCGGCGGCGACTGGCACGTGGCCATGAGCGTTATCTTCCTCGAAGGTATCGTCATCTTGCTGCTCGTCCTGTGCGGCCTGCGCGAGGCCATCATGGACGCCATCCCCGTGGTCCTGCGCCACGCCATCTCGGTTGGCTTGGGCCTGTTCATCGCCATGATCGGCCTGTGCGACGCCGGCATCATCACTGCTGGCGCCGGTACGCTCGTCGGCCTGGGCGACATCGCCTCCCCCACCTTTATCGTCGGCATCATCTCCATCGTCGTGACGGTTGCCCTGGCTTCCCGCAACGTGCCGGGCTCGCTGCTCATCGGTATCATCGTCGCCGTTATCGCCGGTATCCCGCTGGGCGTCACCCATGCGCCCGAGGGCCTCATCGCACCGCTCAACTTCTCGACCTTTGGCGCCCCGTTTGCCAGCACCGCCGATGGCAACATGGCCATCGTGAAGGTTCTGACCGACCCGATGCTGTTGGTCGTTGCCTTCTCGCTGCTCATGAGTGACTTCTTCGACACCATGGGCACCGCGATGGCCGTCGCCAAGCAGGGCGAGTTCTTGACCGAGGACGGCAATGTCGAGGACATCCGTCCCATCCTGGTCGTCGACTCCGTGGCCGCTGCTGCCGGTGGCTTTATGGGCGTCTCCTCCATCACCACCTTCGTCGAGTCCACCTCTGGCGCTGCCGACGGTGGCCGCACGGGCCTCACCTCCGTCACCACCGGCGTGCTGTTCATTCTCGCCGCGTTCTTCTCCCCCATCGTCACCATCGTTTCCAGCGCCGCCACCTGCGGTGCTCTGGTCTACGTCGGCTACCTCATGATGAGCGAGGCCTCCGAGATCGACTGGTCCGACGTGTCGCAGGGTTTCCCGGCGTTCATGATTGTCGCCGGCGTGCCCTTCACCTACTCCATCTCTGCCGGCATTGGCCTGGGCTTTATCGCCTACGTGATCGTCGCGCTCTTTAAGGGCGAGGCTTCCAAGATCAAGCCGCTCATGTGGATCGCAGCCCTCGCCTTCCTCGTCTACTTCTTTGTAGCGTAGCGGCATAGTCTGCTAAAGCAAAACAACAAGGCGCGGAATCGCATCGAGCGGCTCCGCGCCTTTCTTTTAGCGTCTGCCCCCGTGCCAGCGTGCGACAATTGAGGCTGTCAATGTCACAACACCGAGAGAAGCCTGCCTTGGAAGTGCATCAGAAGCAGATAACCGTTTATTCAGAGTGTGCAGAAGGTACGCCCGTCATCTATCTCCCTGTGGTTATGGGCGACGGTAGTGAAGTCTACGAGCGCTGCCGAGAGCTCGACTGCCCGCCATTCGCCCTTGTCGCCATTGGAGGGCTCGATTGGAATCGCGAGCTGAGCCCCTGGGAATGCGACGGAACTATACGAGATGCCGAGCCCTTTGGCGGACAGGCGTCTGAGTTTCTCGATGAACTGCTGAATCAGATAATCCCAGAGGCCGAATCATCACTTCCCTGCCCGCCCACCTGGCGCGGCATTGCCGGCTACTCGTTGGCGGGTCTTTTTGCACTGTGGGCACTTTGGCAAACAGATGTCTTTGAGCGCGTGGCGAGTGCATCGGGGTCGCTGTGGTTCCCCGGCTTTATCGACTACGCGCGCGAGCGCACGATGACAGCCACGCCCGACGCCGCCTATCTGTCGCTCGGTAAAAAGGAAACCAAGACGCCCAACCGCATGATGCGGCACGTACTCGACGATACGCGTGCGATGGAAGAGCTGTTTATCGAGCATGACATTCCAACAACGCTGGAGCTCAACCCCGGCAACCACTTTGCCCAAACTGACCTGCGCATGGCGCGCGGCATCCACTGGATACTGACGCATTAAAAATGGCGTCCACGCGTACATACGCATGGACGCCATTTTTTGATTTAGCTGAACACAACTACTATTCGACAGTCTCCTCGAGTTCAGATACGGCGGGCGTCGAGGATTGGGACATGGAAGTCCTTTCATGATGGAAGGGCGATCAGGCATATCAGATAACCTGCCCGAACGATACAATCCGAACCATTGTACGTGATACGCCATGTCTCGCGCGCGCCGTCACCTGCAAACGGTAACGTTACTTCCAAACGCGCTCAGCAATGCGCTTGACCAGCGCGATCTTTGCCCACTGTTCGTCCTCGGTCAGCTTGTTGCCAATCTCGCAGCTGGCAAAGCCGCACTGGGGCGACAGGTACAGGTTCTCGAGCGGCACGTACTTTGCGGCTTCGCGGATGCGCTCGACGATAACATCCTCGTTCTCGAGCTCTGCCGCCTTGGTGGTTACCAAGCCCAGCACGACCTTCTTGCCGGGAGCAACATACTTGAGCGGCTCAAAGCCACCGGCGCGCGGCGTATCGAACTCAAGGTAGAACGCGTCGACATCCTCGTGCGCAAACAGGTACGGTGCAATGGGATCGTAACCACCCTCGAAGGCATACGTGGAGTGATAGTTGCCGCGGCACACGTGCGTGTTGATGACCAGATCGTCGGGCTTGCCCTCGATGGCGGCGTTGTTGAGTGCCACGCCCAGCTCGGACACCTTTTGCAGGTCAACCGGGCTCATGCCGGTCTTGGACACAAAGTCGGTATCGCAATAGATGCCCCAGGTGCAGTCATCAAACTGGATGTTGCGGCAGCCTGCTGCGTACAAGTCGGCGATCACCGTGCGATAAGCGGCTGCAATGGCGTCGGCAAGTTCCTCATCGGTCTTATAGACGGCACGCAGGCTCTCCTGCTGGCCGTTGCAGCGATCGAGCGTGACCTCAGAGAACGCCTGGATCGGCGCCGGGATGGTCTGGCGTGCAACGTGGCCCTCGCCCTCAAGTGCCTTGACAAACTTAAAGTGCTCGACGAAGGGGTGGTTCACGCCGCTGATGGGGCCGGTCACCACGGCGGTATCGGCCGTGGTCTCCTCGTCGTGGAACATATAGCCCGTACGTGAGGCACGGCGTTCAATGCCGTTGAGTCCCCACATAAAGTCGAGGTGCCAGTAGCTGCGGCGAAACTCGCCATCGGTAATCACCTGCAGGCCGGCGGCCTTTTGCTTGTCCACCAGGTCGCGAATGGCCTCATCCTCGACGGCCTTAAGACCGGCGGCGTCGAGTTTGCCCGCGGCGTAGGCGGCACGGGCGTCCTTCACGGCCTGCGGACGAAGAAAACTGCCGACGATATCGGCGCGAAACGGCGCGTTCGGTTGAATCGAAGTGCTCATAGATATCTCCCTTTGCATTGGTTGCTTTATCGAGACAGAGTATGGGCGCTCATGTGGTCATCGTAAAATATATGTTTATATAGGTTTGTTATTAGTTTTTTCTATACCGAGCAACAGCGGGACTCAGCCTCACATGGATATCTCGAAGTGAGCTAAATATGCTGACGAATCGCGTCGATATAGGCCTGCCCATAGCGCGTGAGCGTCGTATTTTTGCGCGTGATAATGCCAATCTCCATATACTCGTCCACATCGAGCGGAATCGAGATAATACCGGGGCCGTTAAGTTCATGGCTGATCACGCCCGAACACACCGTGTAACCGTTAAGGCCCATAGCTAGGTTGAACAGCGTCGCACGGTCACGCACGCGAATATTCTTGCGACGCTCAAAGGTCGAGGTCAGCTCCTCGGAATAATAAAACGAGTTATAGCTGCCCTGCTCATAGGACAGGAACGGGTAGTCTTCCAAGTCCTCGAGCGTCACGCTGGAGCGGCCCGCCAGCGGATGGTCGGCGCACACGAAGACATGCGGCGCGGCGCAGAAGAGTCCTTCGAACACGAGCTCGTTGGCCGCCAGCATGCGCTCGATGACCTCGCGGTTATGCTCGGATAAGTACAGGATGCCCAGTTCGCTTTTCATATGCGCGACATCCTCGATAATCTCGTGGGTCTGCTCCTCGCGCAGGGTAAAGTCGTAACGCGCGGCATCGAACTCGCGGATTACATCGACAAACGCGTTAACGGCAAAGGAATAATGCTGGCAGCTCACACTAAAGTGCGGCACCTGCTCGGATGCGCCCTTGTACTTGCCCTCGAGTAGGTCGGCCTGGTCGAGTACCTGACGCGCGTAGCCCAAGAAGGTCTCGCCTTCCTCGGACACAATGACGCCCTTGTTGGTGCGCTCAAAGATGTGCACACCCATCTCGTTTTCGAGATCGCGGATCGACGCGGTAATCGAAGGCTGCGACACAAAGAGCCGGCGCGAGGCCTCGGTGATGCTGCCGCATTCGGCAACCTTAACAACATACCTAAGCTGCTGAAGCTTCATGACGTTCTCCCTAGACGTTCGTGGCGCCAAGACCCGCCGCGTCCACCTGGCGCATAAACGACGGCATCTCCCCCGTCGCGGCGCAGGCGGCAATCTGATGCAGAGCCCCGGCGACCGCATCATCTGCCGCAGCGCCGATATGCCAGCGCGCCGCCGCCGTGACGACCTCGTTGGCATTAGCGACTGCAACGGAGTTGGGAACGGCATCGATCATGGGCAAATCGTTATCGGAATCGCCAAATACGGCCACCTCGTCGGGCGTCATGCCCATAGCGCGCGCCAGCTCCAGCGCAGCGCAGCCCTTGTCCCAACCAGCCGGAAGGATGTCAAACAGGCGCACGCGGTTGTTGGGAAACACAAGCGAGATTTCCGGCACCTCAGCGGCAACGCGCTCGCGTAACTCCGCGAGCTCCTCACGCGAACGGGCACTCCAGATATTCGCCTTAAACACCGTCGCATCATCGACGACGGGACGGCACGGAGCCTCTTCGCCTTTGAACCACGCATTGCCGCCCGACTCCATAGCGCGACACACGCGCTCGGGATCGCTCGTCACGCAGTAGGCATCGTTGCCCCAAAAGTCATCGCCCAGGCTATAGACTTTTAGAAATGTATCGTCGGTCTCTTGCTCCAGATAGTCAGCCAAACGCATCAGGGCATCGTTGTCGATTGCGCGCGAGGCGACTACTTCGCCGTCGACAAACATCACCTGGCCGTTACAGAACGCGCCAGTCGAAAAGCACTCGGAACGATTTTTGAACATCCAGCCCATCGCGGACGGCTGACGACCCGAAACCGGACCAAAGTGCAGACCCGCCGCCTGCATGGCATGAATACCCTCAATGGCGTAGTCGCTGACACCGTCATGTCCAGCCGGAATCAGCGTATCGTCCATATCGGTCAGCACAAGTTTGATCATAGAGCCCCCCGTCATTTTCACCGTAACCATTGTAACGACCTGCCAATAAGGGACAGGTTTTTTTTGCCAGGTTTTATCTGGGAAAATGCAACGCCCCTGTTGCCACCTACCAAAATAAACCTGTCCCTATTTGGCAGGTGCGCTAGTATAGGGAGCAACAGATTCGATGCGGGAGTGCCGGCGGTGCAAACCACAAGGCTGAGAGGGCATGGGGCCCAATCCTTTGAACCTGTCAGTTAATGCTGGCGTAGGGAGCATGCCGCCTTTACAGGGGCGCTGTCTATGCACAGCGCCCCTTTTCTATGCCAAGGAGGCATGTGCAGTGATTGATTCGGAACAGCTTAAACAACATATGGTCAAGGCCGTGGAGGAGATTCGCGCCACCAATCCGATGGCCGGCTCCATCACCAACACGGTGACGATCGACTTTGTCGCCAACGCGCAGCTCGCCGTGGGCGGATCGGCCGCCATGGTCTATCTGCCCGACGAGGGCGAGGCACTCGTTGCCGGCGGCGGCGCCATCTATCTCAATATGGGCACGCTCTTCCCCATCTACGAGCAGACAATTCCCCGCGCGGCCAAGGCGGCACACGACGCCGGCAAGCCCTGGGTGCTCGATCCAGTGGGCTTGGGCATCGGCAGCCTGCGCACCCAGTTGGTAAACGAGCTCAAGCAGTACAAGCCCGCTATCGTGCGCGGCAACGCCTCCGAGATCATCGCACTCGCCGGCCTGTGGGGTCTTGAGGGCGAGGCAGCTGATCTGAGCCGTGTACGCGGTGTCGATACCACCGACACGGTAGACGCCGCCCGCGATGCCGCCGTGGCGCTCGCCCGCTACACCGGCGGCGCCGTTGTGGTCTCGGGCGAAGTCGACCTGATCACCGACGGCACAACCGTGGCCAAGTCCCACGGCGGCAGCCCGCTCATGTCCAAAATCACCGGCTGCGGCTGCTCGCAGGGAGGCGTGCTGGCCGTGTACGCCTGTGCCGCCGACCCGTTTACGGCAGCCGTCTGCGGTACCGCCGTCTACAACGTCGCTGGCACGCGTGCTGCCGCCGTCGCCGATGCCCCGGCGAGCTTTAAGGTCGCCTTTATCGATGAGCTCTACCGCGCGACCGCCCAAGACATCGCTGATAACCAACTCGAGCTCGAGGAGGCATAGGCCATGTCCGAGCCCGCAACCAATGCCGGCATGAACACGCTCGTCGCTGTGGCCATCGCCCCATGCGGCACCGGCGATGAGCTATCCGCCGAGGTCGCCGAGGTCGTGCGCATCATTCGCGAGAGCGGCCTTCCCAACCGCACCACCTCTATGTTCACCGAGATCGAGGGCGACTGGGACGAGGTCATGCAGGTCGTGCGCGACGCAACCTTTGTGTTGGCGAGCAAGGGCATCCGCACCGAAGTCGTGCTCAAAGCCGATATTCGACCCGGATTTACCGACACCATGACCGGCAAACTCGAGCGCATGGAAGCACAGATCAAGAAACAGGAGGAAGCACGATGAGCATCCGCGACAACCTTGATATCTCGGCCTATCTGGTGCTCGGCCCCGAAAACACGTTGGGACGTCCCGTGGGCGATGTGGTGGCCCAGGCGCTCGACGCAGGCTTTACCTGCATCCAGGTGCGCTCCAAGGTGGCAAGCGCCCGCGAGATCATTGCGCTGACCGGCGACGCCGCGCAGGCAATCGCTCAGGCCGGCAAGACCGGTCAGGTCGCCCTGTTAATCGACGACCGTCTGGACTGTGTGCTTGCCGCACGCGAGCAGGGTATTGCCGTCGACGGCGTGCACGTGGGCCAGAGCGACATTCCCGTCGAGGTCTGCCGCAAGCTTCTGGGCCCCGATGCCATCGTGGGCCTTTCGGCCCGTTGCGAAGAGATGCTCGAGTACGTCAAGACCGCCGACATGAGCCTGGTCGACTACCTGGGCATCGGCCCGCTCCACGAGACCGAGACCAAGCGCGACTGCGGACGCGCGGCCGATGGCTCCATCATCACCAAGAGCTTTGAGGACCTGGCCGCACTCCACGCGGCAAGCCCCGTGCCCATCGTAGTGGGCGGCGGCGTCAAGACGGCCGACCTGCCGCAGCTCAAGGCCACCGGCGTCGATGGCTTCTTTGTGGTGAGCGCCGTCTGCAGTGCCGACGACCCCTACGTCGCCGCCAAGGAGCTTGTCGATACCTGGCAGCAGGCATAGGCATAAGCCGAGCAGCTAATCCGCAGCCTCACATCTTCAGCAATGGAAAGCGCATCCCAGTTTGGACCTCCATTCCGGGATGCGCTTTCCGCCGAGATGGCGGCAGCGGCCTCTACCCCGCCAGATACGCTTCCAACGCCGGCAAGGTCGCCTCCGCATCGTGGCGGCCGACCTGGTAGATACGCTCGAGCTCATCCGGCTCGCGGCACAGCGACGGCACCTTCACCGATTCGCTCGGCCGCACCACAAAGACCTCGCCGGCGGCCTCGCGACGCGCCAGGTCATCGAGCGTGGCATTGTAGACCTCATGCCGATGCTCAAGCGCCGCGACAAACTCCGGGTAGTGACGGAACACGCGCCGCAGCATGGGCATCACGCTGTTGGGCTGCTTCACAAAGCCCGCCGGCTGCGTGAGCACCACGATATTGCGGTCATACCCCTGCGCAAACAACCAAGCGCTGGGAATGGAATCAGCCACGCCACCATCCAGATACTTATGCCCGCCAATAGCAACGGGACGCGTCGCCACGGGAATCGCCGACGACGCCCGGATCCACTCGATATCGCGCTCGTCGCCATAGGGCAGGTCGTGGTAGACGGCCTTGCCCGTCTCGATATCGGTACACACGCACGTAAACCGCATAGGGCAGGCGCGATATGTCTCCAGGTCGATGGGATCGCGCTCGATGGGCACCTCGTGATAGGCAAAATCGGCATTGAACATGTCACCGGTTCGCAACCAGCTGGTCACACCCGCATAGCGCTTATCGGCACAATAGGCCTTGTTGTAGCGAATGGCGCGGCCGATCTGGCGCGATTTAAAGTTGTAGCCAAACGCCGCGCCCGCCGAGACACCCACCATATGGTCGCAGGTCAAACCGTGCTCCATCCAAACGTCGAGCACGCTCGCCGTATACATACCGCGGTAGCCGCCTCCCTCGAGCGCAAGCCCCACCGTGTGCGTCGTATCCGGCTGTGCCATGCGACCATCTCCGTTCCTGCGTTTTAAACCGGGACAAGTATACCCGTCAACATATATCGTCTCAGTCGCATTTTCATCGAACATCGCATCGTCGCGCTACCGCCTGTCGAATAATAGCCGTCCACAGCATGTGCACCCATATCCCCGCACTCGAGGAAAGCGGCTTTATGGTGACGCTCGACAAGCACATTTGGCAGATTGCGCCCGTCGACGGCGATCATGGCCGCAGCACGCAAATCATTTCATCGATGCTCGAAATGGCGCAGTCGCTCCATCTGCCCGTCGTGGTCGAAGGCGTCGAGACAAATGAGCAGGCGAACATGCTACGACAAATGGACGCCCGCTACGCGCAGGGCTTCCTCTACTACCGCCCCATGCCGGCGAAGGATTTTGAGACATTGCTCGATGGTGGCAATAACAACTGATGCGCTCGCGCGCAAAACGCCACCGTCGAAGGGGGCATTTGTCTCCATTAGCTAACTTATATCCCCAATTCAAACCGAATTGGGGATATGATACAAACCGTTGTTCCGCCCAAGGAGGTTATCCATCATGAACGAGTCATATCGCCTGGGCGAGCAATCGATTATTACCTATCTTCAGCGACTTGCGAACGGCGTCTCGACCGCTGAACTCGATGTTGCCGCGCTGCCTGCTGAGCTACGCGCCGTTGGTGAGCAACTGCAAAAGACGCATGCCATCCTGCAACAAGAGCGCCAGCTGCTTGAGCGCAACGCCTATATCGATCCGCTCACCAACTTGGGCAACCGCAACGGATTCGACCGTCACGTCGAGCAACTCTGGCGCAAAGGCGACCCCTTCACCTGCGCCTATATTGACATCGACCATCTCAAACATTGCAACGATAGGTTTGGCCACGCCGAAGGCAATCGCTATATTCTGAGCATCTGCCGCACGCTCTCCGAAACCATGGAGCACGATGAGATGCTGTTCCGTATCGGTGGAGACGAGTTTGTGCTCATCTCGCCCTCCGCAAACGAGATTGAACTCGAGCAGCGCTTGGAGCAGGTGCGTACCAGGCTGATCGAGGCGAGCTCAGGTGGCAAGGCGCCCATGATCGGCAGCTTTAGCTTTGGCTGCTCGCGCGTCGATCCACTTGCCGGCGACACGCGTCGCCAGATGACGATGGATGCCGATCGCAAGATGTATCGCTATAAGCTTATGCATCGTGTGCAGCAACCGAAAGACGATGACGCGCCGCAACGCCCAATCGTCGATCAGCTTCCCTGCAATGACCGGGTGTTCCAAGCGATCTCCATGAGCTCCGAGACGCGCTATCCGTTTATCCTCAATCTCGATACGGGAGAATCGCAATGGTCGGTTAACGCCGTGCGCGATTTTGACCTGCCCTCCCAGCACCCTTTTAACTCACTCGACATGTGGCTCGCCCGCGTTCATCCCGAGGACCGCGACAACGTACGTGCCGAGCTCGGCATGGTGATAAACGGCACGTGGCACTTCCACTACATGCAGTATCGCGTAATGGATGCCACCGGAAAATACGCGCTTTGCGACTGCACGGGCTACCGCTTGGACGGCACCGATACCGAGCCCGGCATGTATGTGGGCATTATCGTCAACCGAAGCCTAGCGGATACGACCGACTCGGTAACGGGCCTGGGTGATGCTCACGCCCTGGTCAACGCTATTGGAGAGATGCGCCGCGTGCCGCGCGAGGCAGGCTTTATTGCCATTAAGATCGACGATATCGCCGAGGTCAATGCCCGCTTTGGATTCGATGCAGGCGACCGCGTGCTCGCCGAAAGCGCCGCCTGCCTCATGGATTGTTCGCGCGGCAAGGGCCGCCTGTTCCGCTCGACGGGGCCGACATTCGTGGCACTCTTCGATGAGCTCGGCCCCGAGGCAATCGACGAGATCGCAAGCGACATCGAACGGTTCCTGGGTACTCCCGTGCTCATCGGCTCGCTTGAATATCAGCCGCCCATTCGCGTGGCCACGCTCCATCTGGACGGCGTCGACCGTCAGCCCGTTTCCATTTTGAACGAGCTTAAAGCGTTGCTTGAAGAGGCGCCGCAAGTACCAGGCACCAAGCTGGACTAGCGTCATGGGGCGCGATGTGAAACACAAGCCCGTTAACAAAGCGGCCCACGCCCAAAGGCCACAAGGGGCATAATACAACGCAAAAAGAACCGACCGGAGAAGGAGGTTGGGATGAAAGGTATGTTGGGAAAT
>CAJMEW010000038.1:0-14974 GCA_905212545.1 uncultured Collinsella sp. | reverse complement strand
GAGGAAGAAGGGCGTGAAGGGAGCGAAGAGCGTTGCTGCCTAGGCTAGCCCCTTGTCACACAAACTACCGAAGCCTCTTTACTTATTGAAAATTTGCACCAAACGGGTTATGTGGACGGTCTTTATAGCGGATATGTCCTTGCAATGATTTCGCTGATAGACAACAATGCGCCTCACGAGTTGATTGCTTCCGTAAAAGACGATCTTTTCCCTAAACCTATAGCATTGCGCTATAGAGATCGCCATGAGTTGGCCGCGCGCCTTGACGATGAGAAATATCGTTGGGTCAAATGCCCACCAAAGGATGATCCAGTTGATTAAAGATCTTGAATCGGCCTTTCCGTTTTATGCGTGGGGACCAAATGAGGACCAAATTCAGTTGAAGAAACGCCTGTTAATTTGTGGTGCAAATAACTGGACTACACTTCTACCTGCGGATCTTGTTATCGAGTGGGAATAGAACAGACGTTCGATAAAATAATATAGTATCAGATAGCGGGCACGGTTTCAATCGAATCCGTGCCCGCTGCTGTATGTGTGTCCTTGCACGCCCAATATGCGCCGTAGAAGCCGTCTTCAACGTCAAAGTGAACGCGCTTTATTTTTTTCCTCTCAAAATCTTATTTTCACGATTTGCATTTTCATTCCGTTGTCACCGACCCTTGCGAGAAACCGGAAAAAGCCGCTGACAGAAGGGTCCCTCAAATCGTTGTAGCCCAGCATATAGCCGCGACTTGTGACCTGCAGACGGCTGTCCCACGTGCCGATTTCCTTGGCGGCATCCGAAACCGCAAAATATGCCCCCACATCCTTGATTTTTGCAGTCTTAAGCCATGTTTTTGCGATCATCTTTACTGCCATCCGATTGGCAGCATCAAAGACCAGCACACCGCCGGGGAAAGCGTCTGCCATTCCCCGCACCAGTTCCCGGACCTGCTGGGTTAGAAAGTAATAGAACACCCCGGAGGCAAAGAACACCGCCCCGCCGGAGGCATCGATTTTGCCAAACCATGCGGTGTCTTTCAGGTCGCAGGGGATATTATGTTCCCGATCCCCGGCGGGCAGTAGCTGCTGCCGCAAGGCAATCACATCCGGGAAGTCCAGATTGTAGATCTTGCATCTACCGTTGTCGCAGGCTCTGCCGGTGTTGTCCAGCCCGCAGCCCAGATTGACCACCGCCGCATTGGGGTGGCCTTTCAGGTAATCCCGCACCTCGAAAGCAAGATCACTCTGCCGCATGGCCACCTCCAGCGCACCAAAGCGCTGCATCAGGCTGCGGGAGTTTTTCTCTGCCTCTGAAAAGTCGTAGTCGATCTGGTCGAGCAGACGAACCGCTGTTTCATCCCTGTAAAGGTTCGGGTACAACTCCGTACACAGCTTCCGGGAATACAGCGGGAGGATCAGCGTCTCCTGCACGGTGTTTTTCTCAATTTTACATTTCATAGGTTTCTTCCTCAGTGAATAAAAACTGTCATAATTGCCGCCAGCACAGCCGCTATGACCGTCATGCCTATCGCCATGTGCGGGCATTTTTTCAGCAGCCGTTTTATGTTTGCCCCGCCGCCGCAGCCGCAATCCAGCACCTTGGCATTTGGCGCAAGTCGCAGAAATCGAAGTCCCCACCGCGCCACAGGGCTGTGGCCCAGATTCATCATGGCAACCATAAGTTTTCCGCCGAGGCCCACGGGCTTGCGGGTGTTTTCAAAGAACGACATCTGGCCCCTCCGATTTCGTGCATTCCGCATAGGTCAACGGGAACGAGGCCTTCAGCACCGCGCTTTTCTGCACCGCCCAGCCGTTTTGACGCAGGAAACACAGGTATTCCTCGCTTGTCCACCTGCTGTGGAGGGGGAATCCCGCCATACTCATGAAAAAGGCTTTTGCCTTGCCGGAAACCGAGTTCCCCGCGTGGGTGAAGGTTGGCGCGATGAGCACGCCGTCGTCCTTCAGCACCCGCCTGATTTCTTGCAGGGCCTTTTCCGGATGCGGCACTATGTGAAGCGCGTTGGACGCGATCACCACTTCGAAGGACTTCTGTGCATAGGGCAGGCGGAACATATCTTGAACGGAAAAGTGCAGCTTTGCGGATTGATTGTCCCGCTTTGCTTCAAGGATCATCTGTGCAGAAGCGTCCGTAGCCTCGATGTGCGCCGCTACATTCACGATGCTCTTTGCGATAAGCCCCGTGCCGGTGGCAACCTCCAGCACGGTTTTTGCTTTCACCACCGGCCTGATCAGCTCATACATCTTCTCATACGCCGCCCGGTCCTTTCGCATGAAACGGTCGTACCGACCGGCATTCTTGTCCCAGAAGCTCTTGCGTTCGTGCATGGCCATCGCCCCCAAACAGTTAGAGCCATCTAACTATAACACACGAATCATGCAGTAAGATAAGGCTAACTTTAATTTCTTGGCTAAGGCGCATCTCTTCGGTTTTCGCTTATAGCGGCGCGAGTCGGATACTAGGCTGGAGCGGAAGAAGGAGCTTGGCGGACAGGTAGGTCGATACCGGTTCCCGGAACGGTGATCCAGCCAATTACACCAGGGCTCTAGTCATTGAGTGGGAGTAGGCTGACAGGGATTTGACCTGCACTTTTGAGTGCCGCACTGTACCGCTGAGTTTCGTTTCGTACGTGAGTCACGGCAAAGCCGCCAGCGACGGCGGTGGGTAAAAACGATCATCGAGTCTCCGTTCCCGCGTTGGGACGGAGCTTTTTCTTTGTCGTTTCGCTCCCTTTTACCTGCGATTATTTTCATTTAGGAGCTTGCGTGCTATTCAGGAGTGAAAAGACCCGACAGTGGTCTGATATTGAAAGCTCCATGCCCCCCAGCGTAGGGCGAGAGTAGCCTTTGCAAACCCTCCCGATATTAAGTTGACAGCTGAATATAGCTGTTTACCTCGGGGTTATAATCGCCTCAACCATATATTTCCTCTAGATAGGTTGCCCATGATGTTCAACACCGCCGAATCGCTTCTTATTGTCGAGGCCGGAAACACCGGCAAGTTCTCCAAGCTTCTCTACAACATGATTGGAAAGAACGATGACACAGAGGCTGGTCCGACCGGCCCCGTCGACGGCAGCGTCGATGCCTCCATCTTCAACGAGGGCCAGTTTGCTCAGACCGCCATCTCGTCGAGTCAGAAGGTCGTCTTCATCGGCTGGTCGGAAGGCACCGGAGACTACATCGACGCGATTCGGCTCGACAACCCCGAAGCCATCGACGAGGAAGGCGTCTACATCGGCGTGAGCGGGAACCACGCCTGCATCACAGTGAATACCGAGCCGCCTTCCAAGGAGGACTACTGGAAGTTCCTCGAAAGGGCAAGGGAGCATGGCATGGAGTTCGATGACCTTCTCGCGGCCCTGCGCCCCGGAGAGGAGGCGGTGGAACCCGAAGAAAGCAATGATTCCAATCCCGTGCTTGGTTTTGCCAAAATGGTAGGCAAGACCATCGGGAGGGCTGCCGCCGATGGCGCGAACGGCATCAACCAGGCCGTCGTCCTCCATCAGAAGGCGGGCGAGATCCGCGACCAACGCTACCAGTACGCTGTGAAACGCTTCTACCACGAGAAGCTCAAGAGCTTCGTCGAGGCGTAGGGATGAACGATTTCGACAAGGGGTTCGAGATCTCCGCGCGCCATGCCGCCGCCGTGCCCGCCGGGATGGATGCTGCGAGCTGGGTGAACAGCGTGGAGGCCGCCATCGAGGAGCTGTACTCCGCGATGAACTCCTACGACCACTACAAAAACAGCAAGGCGGCGCAGGACTCCCTCAAGGGATTCCTGGCGGAGGAATGGGCCTTTGGGACGGCGAACGTCGACGCTGCCGTTAAGAGGGTCGACGCCAAGGGCATCAGGCTCGACTCGCACGACCTCGGGTCTGCGGATGTGGCCTGGGGCGCCGATCAGTACCAGCTCAAGTTCCTGACCGACCCGAAGAACATCGCGCGCAAGCTCGCGACGACGCTTCGCGATTCGTACAACGGCAGGCCGAAAAGATATGCGGATCTCTCTTTTGACGAGTGGGCCGTCGAGAAGGGCTTCGCGGGCAAAACCCCAGACGACTTGCTCTACGGCGACATGGGCGGCCTGATCCCGTCGGACAAGCTTGAAGCAGCCAAGCAGTACACGCTGATACGCATCGAGCGCGCGAAAGGCCGCGGCTTGGACGAAGAGGTGCAGCGCTGGACGAAGGTGCGCGACAACCTGACGGACCGAATCGAGACACCTGAGGGCGTCGAGGGCAGGCCCGCCACGAACGAGGAGATGCGCCGAAAGGCGATCGACGTCTCGAACAAGAAGAAGCTCGACCCCGCAGACGACGGCATGACCACGTCCCAACTAATCGCTGCGAGCGACATAGTGAAGCAATCGCTCAAGGCCGGCGGCACAGCCGCCGCCCTGAGCGCCGCCCTGAGCGTTGCCCCCGAGATCTACCGCGCCATCGATTACCTGATCGCAGAAGGAGAAATCGACGACGAGCACTTGAAGTCCATCGGGACGGCGGCATGCGCCGGCGCCACCAACGGGTTCGTGTCCGGATCGGCGACCGCGGCAATCACTGCCGCAGCAGCAAAGGGCGCCTTCGGCGAGATGGTAAAGGCCGCCGCAATGGGATCGAGGGGCGCGAACGTCATCGCATCACTCGTCGTGCTAACCATGGAGACGTGCCGAAACTCCTATCTCGTGGCGTCGGGGAGGATCGAGCCCGTCGAGATGGCGAGCAACATGGGCCAATCCGTGTTCTCAACCGTCATGATGCTCGGCGGAGCCGCTGTCGCGACCGCCCTGACAGGCGGGGCGACCCTCCCTGTGCTCATCGGATCCTTCGTCGGCGGAGCGGCGGGAAGCATGGCGTTCAAGCCCGTCTCGTCTTGCGTCATGAAGGTGTGCGTCGATTCCGGCGTCACATTCTTTGGCCTCATCGAGCAAGACTACGAGGTTCCCCAGCACCTGCTTTCGATGCTCGGCATCAAAGGGGCGAGCATTAAAACGGCAAGGGTAAAGACAGCCGCCGTTTCGACGGCGCCCCGACTCTCTGCGCCATCCGTGAAAACGGCGTGCCTGCACACCGCAGACGTCGTCTTCTTTGAGCGAGGGCTCGTCGGCGTCAACAAGGTTGCATATTCGTAGGGCGATGCCGGTGCGCATGAAGCGACCTGCGGTTTCGCAAATCAATCGAGCCATTTCTGAACCCGCGAATAAGGGGTTGATTCGCACATCGGACACTTAAGACCTCGCGAACAGAATGCATGCGCTACAATGCAAACCAGTTAGCCTCGGTACGACCGCTGATGCAAGTCGCCGGGGCTCACTTGCTTCAGCAGGCAAGTTGCCCGTACGGAACACGCCGACAATCGGCGGGGGCATGCTGCACCTCGGAATCTCCAGTGCCAGAAACCCACTCGCGTTGCGGGAATCCTTGCATAGCCGGCTTAGATCTGGTATAAGAATTTTGGTGGCTGTTTCAGCTACCTCCAAGTGCCGGGGGCTTATCCCCCGGCTTTTATTCTATCCAGGGGCATATATTGGCGCGAGACCTGAGCATATTCGTCGACGAGAGCGGCGATCGGGGCGGAAAGGCCCGGTACTACCTTTTGACCCTCGTGGTCCACGACCAGTCGGAGGGCATTGCCGACAAGGTCTCCCGATACGAGCAGTCCCTCGCCAGCTCCGACCTCCCGAACATACCGTTCCATTCTGAGCCGCTGCTGAACGGCCACGGGCCGTACGAGGGGATCGACCTGCAGGCGCGCAAGAAGATGCTGTACTCGTTCAACGTTCTGGTTCAGCGCCTTCCCGTCTCCTATAGAACGTTCGTCTACCGCAGAAGCGAGTTCGAGGATCTGGCAAAGCTCACCTCGCGCATGAAGCGCGATATTTCGGGCCTTTTGTTTGATCGCTTAGAATTCTTTCAAAGCTTCGACGAGGTGAAGGTCTATTACGACAACGGCCAGGACATCGTGAAGCAGGCGCTCGACCAGTCGATCGGCTTCGTGCTTTCCAAAGGGGTCGTCGAGCGGCGCAAGACTTCGATGACCGACTACCGTCTCGAGCAAGCAGCGGACTACCTCTGCACCATCGAGCTTGCGGCGGTCAAGTACGCGGCGAAGGAAGACGGCGAGACTTACAACAAGTTCTTCGGCGGCATAGGCACGTTCAAGAAGAACTGGCTCAAGCAAGCGCGCCGCAAGATGATCAAGTAGCGGGATGCTGCCAAGGGGGCTTTTCCGCCCCTGTCCTCTGATCTCCCGAATCACCCTTTTCCAAGCCACTCGCTACGAACCCCGGCGGAAACCAGGGAGTGATTAAAGGAGCGACCTGCGGTTTTGCGAATCAATTGAGGCATTCCCGAAATTGCGAATCAAGGGCCTGATTCGCCCAAATTGCGCACGAATCAGCCCTTAGGCGGTACGACGCGACACGCATCGACAACACTCGGACTGGACTAGCCGCTGAATGGGAATAGAAATAGAACATTTGTTCTTGTTTTTCATACGGATTCGTACGGTTCCGATGGCGATTGATGGGGGCGTTTCGCAACCACCGCACCTGCAAGCCACATGGTTTCACAATCGGGCAAAAACTCAGAAGGCTCCTCGTGAAAAACGAGGAGCCTTCCCGTTTCCTTCGGCGCGGGCGGATCGGGACGGAGCGCCGATCTAGAGGCACTCGGTCAGAATCTGGAACACCTCGCTGCGCTCCAGTTTCTTGGCGCAGCCGTCGGTGAGCACGCAGGTGTCCGCAACCTTGTGCAGCGTCTCGTCGGATGCGTCGGAGCCCATCTCGGCGAAGCTCGTGGGAAGCCCCATCTCGCCGATGAACGTCTGCAGGCGGTCGATGCCCTCCAGCGCTACCGTAAGGTCGTCTTTGCCCTTGGCGTCGACGCCCCACACCTCGCGCGCCCAGCGGGCGAACTGCGCGGGCGCCTCGGGGACCAGGTGGCGGTAGAGCGCAGGGTGGATGACCGCGAGGCCCATTCCGTGGTTGGTGTGGGTGTACGCGCCGTACTGGTGCTGGATCATGTGCGCCTGGAAGTCCGTTGACTTGCCGATCTTGAGCACGCCGTTCTCGGCCATAGCGGAGTCGTATACGAGCTCGCTGAGCGCCTCGAGGTTCTGATTGTCGTCCGCGATGATCCGCATGTTGCGGATGACGTTACACTGGATGGCGAGGTTGATGTCGTCGGTGACATTGCGCCCGCGCGGGCTTCCGAAATAGCTCTCCATGCAGTGCGAGAGCGTGTCGAACGCGCCACTCATGAACTGCGCGTGCGGTACGGTGAGCGTGAGCGCCGGGTCAAGCGCCGCCCACGAGGGCAACGCGCCGAAGAAGGCGCCCTTCACGTGCGTCTCCTCGTTGGTGATGACGGCGCCGTTGTTCTGCTCGGCGCCCGTGCCGGAGAGCGTCACGATGCAGCCCATGGGGATGAACGAGCTCGGCATCTTGCCGTCGACGTGCTCGAACGTCTCGATGTCCTCGTCAAGCATCGCCTGCGCGGAGACCACCTTGCAGCAGTCGAAGACCGACCCGCCGCCGACGGCGAGAATGAAGTCGACCTGCTCCTCGCGTGCGAGCGCGGCGTCCTCCTGGCACTTCTCGTAGGTCGGGTTGGGCATGATGCCGCCGAAGTCCACCACGCGCTTGCCGGCGCCCGTGAGCTTCTCGACTACGTGGTCGTAGACGCCGGTCCGCTTGACCGAGCCTCCGCCGTAGGCGAGCATCACTGTCTTGCCCATGGCACCCATCTCGGCGTCGAGTGCCTGGTCCATGGCCCCCTCGCCGAAGTAGTTCCTGACCGGGTAGTCGTACGTGAATGAGTTCATGGCAATTCCTCCTAGTAAGTTATCAGTGCGGTCTGACCGCTCGTCTACACGTTGCGCACGAGCTCGGACATCCATTCGATGGTGGCGGGGTCGTGGTGGTCGAAGAACGCGCTGCGCCCGGTGTCGAGCGCGGCGATGGCGACCATCTCGTCGTCGCCCAGCGCGAAGTCGAAGACGTCGAAGTTCTGCTCCATGCGATCGCGGTGCGTGCTCTTAGGGATGCAGACCGCACCGCGCTGCAGCAGCCAGCGCAACACGACCTGGGCGACCGTCTTGCCGTGCGCCTCGCCGATGCGAGCGAGGATCTCGTTGCGGAAGAGGTCGTTTCTGCCCTCCGCAAAGGGCGCCCAACCCTCCATGGCCACCTCCTTGCCGGCCATGTACTCCTGCGCCTCGCGCTGCTGGAAGAACACGTTGCACTCGACTTGGTTCACGGCGGGGGCGATGCGGTTGAACGAGATGAGGTTTGCGAGGTGATCGGGGTAGAAGTTAGCTGTACCTATGGCGCGGATAACGCCCTGCTCGTAGAGCTCCTCCATGGCGCGCCACGCGCCGAAGACGTCGCCGAACGGCTGATGGATGAGGTAGAGATCGACGTAGTCGAGCCCCAGCCGCTTGAGCGACGCGTCGAAGCCGCGCTTGGCCCCCTCGTAGCTCACATCCGACATCCACAGCTTGGTCGTCACGAACACCTCGTCGCGCGGCAGGCCGCTCGCACGAATGGCGGCCCCGACCGCCTCTTCGTTGCCGTAGCTCGCGGCCGTGTCGAGCAGCCGGTAGCCGACCGAGAGCGCGTCCTCCACGGCGCGCTGGCATCCCGCGGCGTCCGGGATCTGGTACACGCCGAAGCCGAGCTGCGGCATCCTGACGCCGTTGTTCAAGGTGATGTAGTCCATGGTGCCTTCCTTTCTCGCAACTTGACGTATCCACCATACGAGGGGTGCCGCGCCGGCGGAAGTTTCCGTTGGTGAGGGTTCTATAACGCTGGGGTGCGCACGGGGCTATAACCCGCAGGTTCTAGGCGTCACCTCAAAGAGATCGGCGCCGAGCTCGTCGGCAATGGTCTGAGCTACGACAGCGGTGTGGCTCTGTGCCGAGTAGTAGGCCACGAGGACGTTGCCGTCTGCAGCGGGCACTGCGGCGGGCTCATCCTCGACAGTCGACTGGTCCTCGGCGGCGGCTTGGTCGGTCCGTTATCGTCTGAGCGCTACTCCTGCGCGTCGAAATCGGGGCGTATGGCCAGGTAGCCCGCGAGTGCTTCCTCAGTGGCGGTGTAGTAGGTCATGGTCCCGTCGAGCTTGGCAATCTCGGCCATCTCGTTTTCGGTGAGGGAGAAGTCGAAGATGTTCACGTTGTCGGCGATGTGGGCGGGGTTCTTGGAGCCGGGGATGATGGAGGTGCCCATCTGCACGTGCCAGCGCAGGATCACCTGGGCTGGGGTCTTGCCGTACTTCTCGGCGAGAGCGACGAAGACGGGCTCCTCCAGAAGACCTTTGTCGCCGTGGCCGAGCGGGTACCACGCCTCGATCACCGTGCCGTACGGCACGAGGTAGGCGCGCAGGTCGCGCTGGACGTGGTAGGGGTGGCACTCAACGGTCACGAGCTGCGGCTTGATGTCGGCGACCTCGATGACCTCGGCGATCTTGTCTTGCGGGAAGTTGGAGAGGCCGAGGGCGCGCACCTTGCCTGCGCGGTACGCCTCTTCCATCGTGCGCCATGCGGCCAGGTAGTCGCCTACCGGCTGGTGCAGGATGAGCATGTCGACGTAGTCGAGCCCCAGGCGCTGGAGCGTGGCGTCCACCGCCGGCATGCCCGCGTCGTAGACGCTCGGCCAGAGCTTGGTGGAGATGAAGATCTTGTCGCGCGCGATGCCGCTCTTGGCGATGGCACGGCCCACGGCGCGCTCGTTCATGTAGGCGTTGGCGGTGTCGATGTGCTCGTAGCCAGCCGCGAGCGCGGCGGTTGCGGCCGTCTCGGCCTCGGCCGGGGTCATGAGGAAGGTGCCCAAACCCTCGATGGGCATCTCTACGTCGTTGTTGAGCTTCAGATACTCCATGGTCTCCTCCTTAATGGTGACTTTTCGAATACAAGGCTACGGCGTTTACTGACGTGCGAGAAGTTCACGTTGGAATGATGGATATAACCATGGGGTATATACGGCACATAATGCGTGACAGGAGGATCGATGTACAACCCACAGCTTGACACTTTCATCCGTGTGGCGGAGGCGGGCAGCTTCTCCAAGGCGGCACAAGAGTCCTTCATCACGCCCACGGCTGTCATCAAGCAGATGAACCTGCTGGAGTCGCGGCTAGGCCTTACGCTGTTCCACCGATCGCATCAGGGGCTTTCGCTTACGCGAGCAGGCAGGTCGCTGCTCGCCGACGCCCGCCATATCGTGCAGTACTCTCAAGAATCAATCGCACGCGCCCGCGTCGCCGAGCGCGGAGAGAAGCGCATCATCCGCGTGGGAGTGTCGCTCATGACGCCCAGCACGCCGCTCACGAAGCTATGGCCGAAGGTGAAGGAACGTTGCCCTGGCATGAGCCTTCAGGTGGTCACGTTTGAAAACACACCCTCGGCGGCGCGCGGTTTGGCGAACCTCGGGCAAGACATGGATATCGTGGCGGGGATTTTCGACGATGCCTTTCTTAAAGAGCGCGGGTGCCTGGGCCTCGAGCTTTCGCGCGAGCCGCTCTGGTGCGCCGTTCCCGTCGACAACGAACTCGCCAAACGCGACATTGTCACATTCGACGACCTCCACAATCACAGTCTTATGCTTATACGCCGGGGCTGGAACACCGAAATCGACCGCGTACGCGACGAGATACTCTTGCATCATCCTCAAATCGCGCTCGTAGACTTCCCGCAATATCGGGTGGAGGTGTTCAATCGCGGCGCGAACGAGGACCTCGCGCTTGCGACGCTGCCGTTGTGGGCCAACGTCCACCCCATGCTCAAAACCGTCCCTACCGATTGGGACTGTCTCGTGTCTTATGGGCTGCTTCATTCGCCGCACCCCGCAGACCATGTGCGGGAGTTCCTCGATGCGGTGTCTGCCGTGCTCGAGGCAAAGCATCGATAGGCAATCGCGAGCAGATGCGCTTATGTCTATGGGAATAACGGGAACTGGCTTCTGAACTCGCGTTTTGATACCGTCGAGTACCGCCTGATGCTGTTTCGGCGTCGCCATAGAGCAAAGCCCCTTGAGCATCGGGCGGCATTATTGAGCGTGGGCGTTATTGTAGGTATCTTTGATCTCTTCCGGCAAATCGTCGGGAATCAGCGCCTTCAGTCTATTCTCGTTGCCATCCTGAATCGCCTGGTCGTAGTACCAGCATTTGAACCTCTGGTGCTCATCGCCGGCTACTTAAGTGCTTTCGCCGCCTCGCGGGCGCGCCGCTTGGGGTTCTTCGCGGGCTTGCTTGCCTCAGCCGGCTTGCCACCGAAGAACGAGAGCTTCTCCCATTTGCCGACAACGAATTGCAGAATCTCCTCATCGGACGGCTCCGTGCCGAAGACGATGCGGGCGACGCCGTACCTTCCGCCCCCGACATGCTCCGCCAGCCCGACCCAGAATTGGCCGTCCTGATATACGGTCAGGGTGGACGACACGCTGATCTGCATGGCTGGTTCCTCCTTTATGTAGACGACCATGCAGAGAAGGGACAACCAAGGAGGCAGGTTACTGATGCGGACTCCCGCACGCCCACGACTACCCGATGTAGACTGTGTTTTCATCTCTGGTGCCCGCATTGTAGAACGCGCGGACGCGCCCTTCATCGCTGCCGACATGACGTGGCTGGGGCTTACCCCTCCGACGCGTCTTTGCGCATATTCCCACTCGGTTTCGAAACTTCAAAAAAATTCAAGTTTCGAAACCGAGTGGGAATAATTCCGTTTAAAAGAGCATTAGTTGTTAAAAGTGCCCTGTGGTATCACGGGGCACTTCTCTTTTTTGTATCGTATCGGTTTTCTGCAGCAAGTCGTTTGAGCTCATGGTTGCTGTGAGCTCAGACAACGCTGGATATCGGGGCATCAATTTTTCAGGGGTGTCCCTTTATGAGCAATTATTCGCGTAGCTAGCCTTGATATTAAGTTTAAATTCAGCAAAGATTACATTGACGTTCGGTACCCATTTAATAACCAGTTGAGCTTCTTGGTACCCATAGGGGCATTTGACCTGGTGCTTTCGTTATTCTTACCGAAGCAGTTCCGATGGGTAGTTTTATGGATCACATAATCGGAGGGCTTGCCGGAATCTGCCACATTATCTTAACAATTGGGCTTGCCTTCCTGTTCCATGCCTTCATTGAACCAGCAGAAAACAACTAACGAGGAGGAACTTATGATTGGACAGATCTACCATGTGGGATTGACGGTCAGCGACCTGGGCCGTTCCGTGGCGTTTTATCGGGATGTGCTGGGCCTTCAGTATCAGGGGGAGCTCCTGATGGAGGGCAAAGAGACGGAGGCAATGTTCCGGCGAGAAAACTGCAAGGCTCGGGTTGCTTATCTGAACGGCTCGGATCAGCTGCATATGCCGCCGGTGGAACTAATCCAGTTTGTGGAGGATGAAATTCACCGCAAGCCCGCGGATCTTTTCACAACTTCCATATCAGAACTTTGCTTCTATGCAGAGGATGCCGATGCGGTCTATCAAAAACTGGCGGAGCAGGGTGTGGAGTGTTTCTCCGCTCCCCAGGAATTTGATTTTCGGCAGGATGGCTTTGGTCGGAGCAAAGCCTTCTACTTTCGGGATCCAGATGGAATCATATTAGAAATCATGGAGCCGCTGGACAAGTGATCTTTTGCCCCAGCGGATGTAGCGGTCGATCCATTTCGCCAACAGGCCCTTTCTGCCCGGATACCCCAGGGCTCGCTGGATGGCTGTCATGCGCTTCCCATTTCGCTAAACAAGCGTCAAAGAGGATTATCGATCGTTTCGTCATCGCCACTGAACTGCGCTATCAGCAAAGTGGCAGGAATAAAGGCCTCCGAACCTTCAGGTTCGGAGGCCTTCTTTTTGCATTGCCACCCGAAAAAGAACTCCTTGACGAATCCCCTTGGGCATTGGGCGGCTTTATCGGGCGTGGGCGTTTTCGTAGGCCTCTTTGATTTCTTCCGGCAAATTGTCGGGAATCAGCACTTTCATTCTATCCTCGTTGCCATCCTGAATCGCCTGCTCGTAGTACCAGCATTTGAACTTCAACATGTCCAGCGCGCGGTTCATCTTCGCGATCTCCGACTCCATGTGGGCCTTTCGCTCCTCGAACATGGCCTTGCGCTTGGGATATGTCGATGGGCCCTCCGCACACCATTCCATGAACAGCCGGATGTCCTTGATTTCCATTCCAGCCTTCTTTAAGCATTCGATGACCCGAAGCGCCTCGAGTTCCGTATCGCCGAATCGGCGAATGCCGGACGTCCGCTCCAGCCCCGGGAACAATCCCTGCTTATCGTAATAACGCAGCGTGGAAACGGGCAGACCGAACATCTCCGCCACCTGTCCGATTGTGTACATGGTCCCTCCGGACAAATCTCGAATTAACTCCTTGACCTAAAGTTAGGTTTAGGTATTACCTTTATTTTCGTCAATACAAATCGGGAGCGCAAGGGATTTTCGCCAAAGGCGCACGCTTGCCGGAACGGTATTCGCCGGCGGCTTGAACGGCGTGGGCGAAATCGGCGGGCATCCCGCTCTTGAGCAGGCGCGACGAATGGGCACAGGAGTCTAGGCGCGGCTTAGCTGGACGGAAGCAGTTTTGCACTCAAAACCATCGACAGGAGGAATCGAACATGACGATTAAGCAGACGGCGGGCAGAGATGCCCTGGGGGATTTTGCCCCCAAATTTGCACAGCTCAATGACGATGTGCTGTTCGGCGAGGTATGGAGTCGAGAAGACGGGCTTTCCCTTCGAGATCGCAGCATAGTGACGGTGGTTGCCCTAATGGCGCAGGGCCTGACGGACTCTTCGTTTCAATATCATCTGATGTCCGCAAAGAACAATGGCGTGACCAGGACTGAGATAGCGGAAATCCTTACGCATGCGGCGTTTTATGCGGGATGGCCCAAGGCGTGGGCGGCCTTTCGCATGGCGAAGGAGGTCTGGGCGGACGAAGACGCTGCCGACGCAAAGGCGCAGCACCAAAACGAGATGGCGTTTCCCATCGGTGCCCCCAACGACGCATTTGCGAAGTACTTTATCGGTCAAAGCTACCTCTCACCCCTTTCCACCGAGCAAGTCGGCGTTTACAACGTGACGTTTGAGCCCGGCTGCCGCAACAACTGGCACACCCATCACGCCAAAAGCGGCGGCGGGCAGATCCTCGTCTGCGTGGCTGGCCGAGGGTTTTACCAGGAATGGGGCAAACCGGCACAGGAGCTGTGCCCCGGCGATGTAGTAAATATTCCCGCAGGCGTAAAGCACTGGCACGGTGCGGCGCCCGACAGCTGGTTCTCCCATCTCGCGGTGGAGGTTCCGGGCGAGGAGGCCTCCAACGAGTGGTTGGAGCCCGTGGACGACGAGCAATACCTTAAAGCGACTGACAAGGAGGCTTAGGCATGGAGCAGTTGAAACTGACGCAGGAATGGGACAAGGTATTCCCCAAAAGCGGCAAGGTTGAGCACAACAAGGCGACCTTCCACAACCGATACGGCATCACGCTGGCGGCCGACGTGTACGTGCCTAAGAACGCGGAAGGCAAGCTGCCCGCCATCGCCGTCAGCGGCCCGTTTGGCGCGGTGAAGGAGCAGTCCTCCGGTCTGTATGCGCAGAAAATGGCGGAGCTGGGCTTTTTTGCAATTGCCTTTGACCCGTCCTATACCGGCGAGAGCGGTGGTACGCCCCGCTATGTAGCATCTCCGGACATCAACACCGAGGACTTTTGCGCGGCGGTGGATTTCCTCTCTGTGCAGGAAAGTGTTGACCCGGAGCGTATCGGCATTATCGGTATCTGCGGTTGGGGCGGCATGGCAGTCAATGCGGCGGCCATCGACACCCGTATCAAAGCTACCGCGGCTATGACGATGTACGATATGACCCGCGTGACCGCAAACGGCTATTTTGGAGGCTTCGGTAGTTTGTGTGACAAGGGGCTAGCCTAGGCAGCAACGCTCTTCGCTCCCTTCACGCCCTTCTTCCT
>CAJMEW010000037.1:0-16955 GCA_905212545.1 uncultured Collinsella sp. | reverse complement strand
GGGGGGGGGGGGGGGGGGGGGGGGGGTGGTGGGTGGGGGGTGGTGGTGTGTATTAAGGTGTACTATTTCGTTGCTGTGTTTGTTACGCTTTGGGTTGTGGTCCTCTGGGGGGGTCTGCCTGCCGTGCTCGAACAGTTTTCGGTTGGAACGATTGCCGTGGCGGCTGATGCGCTGGAGGATGCTCCTGCCGAAGTATTGAACCGACCTGGCGTGGAGTATCGGCAGGTGCGCCGTGGGGATACGGTTGACATCGGCTCATTTTGCGCTCGCGTGGTGTGGCCATTCGAGTCCGTGGATGGCGAGGGAAATGAGGACTCGCTTGTCCTGCTACTCTCTTATGTTCAGGAAGGCAAGGGCCTGCGTATGCTCCTCACCGGCGATGCCGAGCTCGACCAAGAACGGGAATTCGTGCAGGAGGTGGGGGATATCGATGTACTTAAACTTGGGCATCACGGCTCCAAGGTTTCAGTTGATGGTGAGTTGCTGGACGTCCTGAAGCCCGAGCTTTCCCTCGCGAGCGCGGGCGAGGGGAATCGATACGGTCATCCGTCCGATGCCTGCATCGATGCCGTGAAGGAAGCGGGCGGCGTGTTCGCGTGCACCATCGAACACGGCGACATTACCGTTACGCCGACTGAGAATGGCTTTGCGATGCGATGCCAGCGACCGTGACGACGTCGTTGGCGTGTGGTGGGCCCCTGGGCTAGAATGGCACGGAACGAATACGAAGACCTGCGGGAGGGGAGCGCAATGTCCGAAATCGGTCTGCTGCCGGCATATCTGATCGTCGGTACCGACGGAGTCAAGCGCGATCACGCCGTCTCGCGTATGAAAGCGCGTCTGGAAAAGACGGGCATGGTCGAGTTCAACCTCGACGAGCGCGACATGACCAAGGACCCCGATATCGAGTCCATTATCGGATCGCTTAACACCTTTCCGATGGGCAGCGAGTTTCGCCTGGTAATCCTTGACGGCTGCTCAAAGCTCGCCAAGGCGGTCTCGGAGCCGCTTGTCGAGTATTTGGCGAGTCCCAGCCCCACAACGGTCTGCCTCATCATTGCTGACTCGCTTGCCAAGAACACGCGCCTGTATAAGGCGATCGCCAAGATCGACAAGAAGGCTGTGATCGATTGCTCCGGCACCAAGCGCTGGGAGCTTCCGCGCCGCGTGCAGCAGATGGCGACGCAGCACGGCAAGTCGATCTCGACGGCGGCCGCCGAGGAGCTCGTCTCGCGTTCGGGTGAAAACACTCGCATGCTCGATAACGACTTGGCTAAGCTTGCCCAGATGGTCGAGGCGCCCCAGATTGAGCTTGCCGACGTTGAGCGCTGGATTGTACGTACGGCCGAGGTTCAACCCTGGGACTTTCTCAATGCGGTCTCGGCCCGTGACATGCGCCGTTCGCTCGAGCTCTTCAATCTAATGCCCGCCAAGAGCTACGTGTGGACGTACACATTGCTGTGCGGCCGCATTCGCGAGCTTATCGTTGCCAAGGCGCTCGATGCGCGCGGACAGGGTCGTGAGCTGGCCGCAACGCTCAAGCTCCAGTCCTGGCAGGTCAAGAATCACCTGACCTGGGCACGTCGCTTTTCGATGGCAGAGCTCGTCGCAGCGCTCGAGGGTGCCGTTGATGTGGAGCTCGCGCTCAAGGGTTCGGCCGATTCTCAGACCGCGCTTTTGCTCTGGATTACGAACATCTTGAGAAAATCGTGATGATACCTGCCTATTTGACAAATTCGTTCTATCCCTTTGAGGGGGAGCGTGCTATAGTAGGCGCTTGCATGACCTCACCGTGTCTCAGAGGTGTCATACATTTTTTGCAAGGAACTCGAAAGGAACTCCAGAAGTGGCAAACATCAAGTCTCAGAAGAAGCGTATCCGCACCAATGAGGCAGCTCGCATGCGTAACAAGGCTGTCAAGTCCGAGCTCAAGACGCTGACCAAGCACGTCCAGTCCGCCGTCGCCGAGGGCGACGCCGAGAAGGCCCAGGCTGCCTTCAAGACCGTCACCAAGCGTCTCGACATGGCTGCCGCCAAGCATGTTATCCACAAGAACCAGGCTTCCAACCGCAAGTCCGGTCTTGCCAAGCTCGTGAACAGCATCAACGCTTAAGTTGTAAATTTCACACCACACAGATTACGCGCATAAATGGAGCCTGTTTTATGGAACAGGCTCCATTTTTTGTACCGCTCGGGTAAGATAGTCCGCATGAATACTTCAATTGACATTTCCCACATCCGCAACTTCTCGATTGTTGCGCACATCGACCATGGCAAGTCCACGATCAGTGACCGCATTCTCGAGCTCACCCATACCGTCGACGAGCGCGACATGGAGTCGCAGCTGCTCGACACCATGGATATCGAGCGCGAGCGCGGCATCACGATCAAGTCCAATGCCGTTCGCGTGTCCTATGACGCCGACGATGGCGAGACGTATCAGTTCAATCTGATCGATACGCCGGGCCACGTGGACTTTACCTATGAGGTCTCGCGCTCGCTGGCGGCCTGTGAGGGCGCGGTGCTCGTCGTTGACGCCACGCAGGGCGTCGAGGCGCAGACCGTCTCCAACGCGACGCTCGCCATGAACGCCAATCTGGACATTGTGCCGGCCATCAACAAGATCGACCTGCCCTCGGCTCATCCCGACGAGGTTAAGACCGAGATCGAGGATGACCTGGCGATCCCTGCCGATGATGCCGTGTGTGTCTCGGGCAAGACCGGCGAGGGCATCCACGATCTGCTGGAGTCCATTGTCTTTTTGATCTCTCCGCCCAAGGGCGATGCGAACGCGCCGCTCAAGGCACTCATTCTGGATTCATACTTCGACGAGTATCGTGGCGTCGTCGCCACGGTCCGCGTCTTTGACGGTTCCATCAAAAAGGGCGATACCCTGCGCATGATGCAGGCAAAGGGCGACTTTTTGGTCGATGGCGTGGGCGTCAAGCGTCCCGCCGAGACCCCGGTCGACGCGCTCACGGTCGGCGAGGTCGGATACGTGGTCACGGGCCTGAAGGACCCCGAGGCCGTTCGCGTGGGCGATACCCTCACGTGGGCGTCGAATCCCTGCCCTGAGCCGCTTCCCGGCTACCGCGAGGCCAAGCCCATGGTTTATACGGGCCTGTTCCCGATCGATAACAAGGACTACGAGAACCTGCGTGACGCGCTCGATAAGCTGCACGTCAACGACCCGTCGTTGGTGTGGGAGCCCGAGACCTCGGTGGCGCTCGGCTTTGGTTTCCGCGTGGGCTTCTTGGGCCTGCTGCATATGGAGGTCGTCAAGGAGCGCCTGGAGCGCGAGTTCAATCTTGACCTCATTGCTACGAGCCCCTCGGTGGACTATCACGTCTACAAGACTGACGGCGAGATGATTGATGTCCGCAGCCCGCAGGATCTGCCCGAGGCTACGCGCATCGAGCGCATCGAGGAGCCCTACCTCAAGGCCAAGATTATCTGCCCGCCCGAGTATACGGGTGCCGTCATGCAGCTCGCTATCGAGCACCGCGGCATTACTACCGACATGATTCATCTCACGAGCAAGTCGGTCGAGATGCGCTTTGATATGCCGCTCGCCGAGCTCATCTTGGACTTCTTTGACCAGCTCAAGAGCCGTACCAAGGGCTATGCTTCGCTCGACTACGAGTTCAACGAGTACCGTCCATCCGAGCTCGTTAAGCTCGATATCTTGCTTTCGGGCGACGAGGTGGACGCGCTATCGTTTATCGTCCATAAGGACAAGGCCTATGGCCTGGCCCGTGGTCTGTGCGACAAACTTAAGGAGATCATCCCGCGTCAGCTGTTCGAGGTTCCCATCCAAGGTGCTATCGGCAACAAGATCATCGCCCGTTCTACCGTCAAGGCGCGTCGCAAGGACGTGCTTGCTAAGTGCTACGGCGGCGATATTTCGCGTAAGCGTAAGCTGCTCGAGAAGCAGAAAGAGGGCAAGAAACGCATGAAGGCCATCGGCTCGGTCGAGGTCCCTCAGGAGGCCTTTATGGCGATCCTCAAGGTGGACGAGTAGGTCTATGGCGCTTTCCGAATATAGTCTGCGGCTGCTGGGCGCCTATGCCGAGCAGCCGTTCCTTATGGCTCCCATGGCGGGCGTGACCGACCCTGCCTACCGCATCATGTGCCGCCGCCGCGGTGCCAACCTTGCCTACAGCGAGATGGTGAGCGTGGCGGGCCTTGCCTATGCCAGCAACAAGACCTGGCGCCTGGTGCTACCGGCCGACGAGGAGCAGCAGATTTGCGTGCAGCTCTTTGGCTCCAAGCCCGATCAGTTTGCGAGCGCCGTCGCCGCCGTCGAGGAGCGTGTGGGCGATCGCCTGTCGCTCATCGATATCAACATGGCCTGTCCTGCCCGAAAGGTTGTCACCAAGGGCGAGGGCTCAGCCCTTATGCGCACGCCCGATTTGGCCGAGAAGATCGTCGAGGCGGCGGTGGGCGCGGCGCATGTGCCCGTGACCGTAAAGATCCGCAAGGGCTTTTATGCCGAGGACCGTAATGCCGCGACGTTTGCCCAGATGCTCGAAGGCGCCGGTGCCGCCGCAGTCGCCGTGCATGGTCGTTGCGCCACGCAGCTCTACACGGGCCAGGCCGATTGGTCGGTCGTCGATGAGGTTGCCGACGCCGTTGAGATTCCCGTGATCGGTTCGGGCGACGTGTTTACCGCCGAGGATGCCGCGGAGCATCTGCGCAACTCGGGCGCCAGCGCGGTGTTTATCGCGCGCGGTATCTACGGGAACCCGTGGGTGTTTGGCGATGCTCGCGCCCTTGCGCTCGATGGCATACCGGTGCCGGCTCGCAGCTCCGTCGAGCGCCTGGACGCCCTGCGTGAGCACCTAACGATGACACATGAGCTCCTGCCGCTCATGTCGCGTGCCCGTACGTACGCAAGCTGGTACTTAAAAGGCATGCCCCATGCCGCCGCCTGGCGTGCCCATGTGGTGCGCTGCTCCACGTATGAGGAGTTTATGGCGCTGGTCGATGAGATCGAGCATGATGTGGTGGCCTGCGAGGCTGCCCTTGCCGCCGGCGAATCGGTGCCCCCTCATCCGCTGGAGGCTTAAGGGTGGCCGTTACCGCGCTGTACGTGCACGTGCCGTTTTGCGCTCAAAAGTGCCGGTACTGCGACTTTGACTCGCGCAGTTTTGCTCCGTGCGACCTGAGCGCTGCGCTCGATGTCTATTTTGAGCAGTTGTTCGCGCGCCTCGATGCTTTTGGCAAGGCTGGGGCCCTTGACCATATCCGCACCGTCTATGTTGGCGGCGGTACGCCGTCGCTGGCGGGGGAGCGCCTGGTGGAGCTGGCGCGGCGTATTCGTGCGTGGTGCGCCCCCGTTGAGTTTACCTGCGAGGCCAATCCCGAGTCGCTGACCGCCGAGCTTGCCACTGCGCTTGCCAAGGTTGGTGTCACACGCGTCTCTCTGGGCGTGCAAACGCTCGATAACACCGAACTTACCGCCATCGGCCGTATTCACGATGCCGATCGGGCGCTCGCCGCCATCGCGACGGTCAAGAACGCTGGGCTTGACGTGTCGTGCGACCTTATGTGCGGACTTCCCGGGCAGACCGCAGCGAGTTGGAAGCGCACGCTCGATGGCGTGCTGGTGGCGGCTCCGCATCATGTGTCGGTCTACCCGCTCACGCTTGAGGAGGGGACTCCCCTTTATCGCATGGCGTGCCGCGACGAGTCGGTCGAGCCCGACGAGGATTTTCAGGCCGCCTGCATGGATGTGGCACGCGAGCTCCTGGGTGCGGCCGGCTATCACCCCTATGAGGTGGCAAGCTATGCGCTCGACGGCCATGAGTGTGCCCATAACATTGCCTACTGGACCGGACGGGGTTACCTGGGTCTGGGTCGCTCTGCCGCGGGCATGCTCGACGCCGAGGATTTCGACTGTCTTGCAGGTTTGTTCCCCGGCGTGTCTTCTCGAGGTGATGCGTACCGTGTGCGTCTGGTGCAACGTGACGATGACGCGACGGCGTTCGAGGCCGAATATCTGTCGCAGCGTGAGGCTGCGGCTGAAGACCTGATGCTCGCTTGTCGTATGACGCGCGGTGTCGCGTCCGACCTGTTGGTTCGCGCGGCTCGTGTCATCCCGGCCGATGAGCTGGCGGCTGCCTGCGATCGCGCGCTCGAATTGGGTCTTGCCACTTGGGTGCCCGAGACGCTCGGAGTCCATGAGGGACCCTTCACTTCGGCAGATGTCATTGCGGGCCATGTTCGAGCTCGTTTAGCGCCGACATACCTGGGCTGGCTCGATGGAAATGTTCTGTTCGAGCTGTTTTGGGATCTAGCCTAGGCCGCTCGGGTAGAATTACCGGAATATATACGCTGCTGTGAGCAGGAGGTTGCCGCGCATGGCGACGATGAACGAAAAAGATTACTACGAGATTCTGGGTGTCTCCAAGGACGCCACCTCGCGTGATATTCAAAAGGCCTTCCAGCAAAAGGCCCGCAAGCTCCATCCGGACGTCAACAAAGAGCCGGATGCCGAGGAAAAGTTTAAAGAGGTTTCCGAGGCCTACGCCGTGCTTTCGGACGAGCAGAAGCGTTCGCGCTACGACGCCATGCGTTCGGGCAACCCCTTCGCCGGCGCTCCTACGGCTTCGCCCTATGGCGGCGGCTACGCCGGCAGCGCGGGCTATGGCAATCCCTTTGAGGGCGGTTTTCCCTTTGGTGGCGCCTGGGGCCAGCCGCGTCGCGGGCAGGCTGCCTACAATCCCGAGAACGGCGCCAACGTGGTCGTCGATATCAAACTCGACGCCAAGGAGGCAAAGGGCGGTGCCCGCAAGACCGTCCGCTACACGCGCTTCGATACCTGTAACAACTGCGGCGGTTCGGGCTCTGTCTCCTCCGAGCATGCCCATACCTGCCCAAGCTGTGGCGGCCGCGGCCATATCGACGTCGACCTGTCCTTCCTGTTTGGTGCGGGCACGTTCCAGTCGGTCTGCCCCGAGTGCGGCGGTTCCGGTAGGGTCGTGGCCGACCCCTGCCCTGATTGCGGCGGCAGCGGTCGTACTCGCGTAACCTCCGAGCAGACGATTGAGTTTCCTGCCGGCACGCACGATGGCGACGAGGTCCGCATTGGCGGCATGGGTCATGCTGGCACCAACGGTGCCGCGGGCGGCGATCTGGTCGGCCGCGCCCATGTTGAGGCCGAGTGCTTGGAAGGCAAAGCTCGTACCGGTTTTTACCTGATGGGCATCGTGGCGCCGTTTTTGGTACTCTCGGCCATCTCGGGCGTGTTCTCGGCCTTTGCCGTGATGTGCTTTATTCCGTTTGCCATGGGCCTGTTCATGGTGCTTTCGGACGGTGTGCTTCATCGCAGCCTGCTGTGGTGGAAGCGCGGCGCGATGCAGTTTGCCAACGGTTTTGCCAACGGCTTCATGTTCGCGCTCGTGTCGGTTTGGTTCGCGAGCTGCTCGCAACGGGCCATGCTTTCGCCGTACCAAATGCAATAACATCAAACCCTCTGTTTGCGGTCGGCCCTGCTTGGGTATAGGACGCACTGTGACAATAATGAAAGTCGGAAGGATTCGGTCGTGTCGGAAAATAGGGATTACTACGAGGTGCTTGGCGTCGACAGGGATGCCGACGCGCGGACGATTAAGCGTGCGTTTCTAAAGAAGGCCCGTACCGTACATCCGGATGTTTCGGACGACCCCGAGGCCGAGGCCAAGTTCAAGGAGCTCAACGAGGCCTATTCCGTTCTTTCCGATGAGCAGAAGCGTGCTAACTACGACCGTTACGGCACTGCCGACGGCCCTGGTGGTTCGGGCTACGTCGATATCAACGATATCTTTGGTGGCATGGGCATGGACGACTTGTTCTCGTCGTTCTTTGGCGGCGGTGCCGGCGGTGGCGCCCGCAGCCGTCGTGAGCGTCGTCGCGGACGAGACATGGCCATCTCGCTTTCGGTGACGCTCGAGGAGGCGGCGCTCGGCTGCAAAAAGACAATCAGCTATGACCGCCTTGCTCCTTGCGAGGACTGCAATGGCACCGGTAGGGCAGAGGGCGCACAGGAAAAGCAGTGCGGCCGCTGCCACGGTACGGGCTATGTCACGACGGTTCAGCGATCGTTTTTGGGCCAGGTTCAGTCCTCTTCGCCTTGCCCCGACTGCCATGGCGAGGGCACGGTCATCGACCATCCCTGCGAGACCTGCGACGGTCAGGGCCGCACGCCTTCGCATGAAAAGATCGACATCGATATTCCTGCCGGCGTTTCGACCGGTCGCCAGCTGCGTGTGAGCGGCTTTGGCGAGGCCGGCCTTCGCGGCGAGCCTTCGGGCGACCTGATTGTCAACGTGCGCGTTGCCGACCATGAGCGCTTTAAGCGCAACGGGGACGACCTGTACCTGGTGAGCGATATCTCGATTGCGCAGGCTGCGCTCGGCTGCGAGATCGAGGTCGAGGGCATTATGCCCGACGAGGTCGTTAAGGTGACGGTTCCCGCCGGCGCCCAGTACGGCGACACCGTGAGCGTCAATAATTACGGCATGCCGCGCATTGGCGGTGGCGGTTCGCGTGGCCGCCTGATCGTGCAACTGCGCGTGGTCGTTCCCACCAATCTTTCCAATAAGCAGCGCGAGCTGCTCCGTGCTTTTGCCGATGAGATGGGCGATGACGTCGCTTCCGGTAAGAAGTCGGTGACCGACCGTATCAAGAGTGCCCTCGACGATATCCTCGATTAAGGAGCCCGCGTGCTCGCACCCCATATTTCCGTCGTCAACCTCGGCTGCCGTGTCAACCGGGTTGAGTCTGACCGTATCACTGCCGATCTTATGCGCCTGGGCTTTGCTATTGTGGAGCCTCAGGATGCCGATCTGATCGTCATTAACACCTGTGCCGTGACGGGAGAGGCCGAGGCCAAGACCCGTAAGGCCGTCCGTCATGCGCTGGCCCATCCAAATGAGCCCTATGTGGTCGTGACCGGATGCGTGGTCAATTTGCATCCCGAGGAGCTGTTGGAACTTTCGGATCGCGTGATCGCCGAGCCGTCCAAGATCGATGTCGCCGAACGTGTCTGTGAGGTGCTGGGCGTTGAGTCCGATAGCGTTCCCGCCTGCAGCGATGGCGAGGTGGTCGATGCGCTCGGCCGCTCTCGCCTGGGCGTGAAGATTCAGGACGGCTGCAACCATCGCTGCACCTATTGCATTGTGTGGAAGGCACGCGGCCCCGAGCGCTCCGTGCCCGTCGAGTCCGTGCTCGAGCAAGTTCGCGAGGCCCAGGAGGCCGGCGTGCCCGAGGTGGTGCTGACCGGTGTGAACCTGGGTGCCTACGATGGCAAGAGCGCGACCGACGAGCATGTCGAAATCGATGAGCTGCTCGAGGCCATCATGGAGCGCACGTCTATCCCTCATGTGCGCATTTCCTCGGTCGAGCCCATGGATATCTCTGAGCGCCTGCTTAAGGTTATGGCACGCTATCCGCAGCGTATCGCCCCGTTTTTGCACCTGCCTGTGCAGTCCGGCTGCACGGCGACCCTGCATCGCATGGGCCGTCCCTATAGCGCCGAGGCCTTTGAGGACACGGTGCGTATGATTCGCGCCAACTTGCCCCAGGCGTCCCTTTCGTGCGATGTCATCGTCGGTTTTCCTGGCGAGACGGACGAGGAGTTCGAGGAGTCGCTTGCGCTGTGTCGCCGTGTGGGTTTCTCGCGTATGCACGTGTTCCGCTACAGCAAGCGTCCCGGTACCCTTGCTGCTGACATGCCCGACCAGGTGCCACCCGAGGTTATGGCCGAGCGCAGCCGCCGTATGCGAAACGCGGCGCAGGAGCTCGCTATTGCCGACGCTCGTCGTCGCGTGGGCACGGTCGAGCGTGCCGTGCTCGAGTATGGTGACAACCTGACGCTCGGCTCGTTCCATCATGCCCGTCTTGACGATACCTGTGGACTCACAGCCCCGTGCCTGCTCGATGTTGCTATCATCGGAGTCGATGATTCCGGCTTGGTCCATGCGCGCAGGGAGGTTCATGGAAGCCTCGAAGATTAGACTTACCGTTCCCGAGGGTATCGACCCCTCGCGCGTTTTGGGCGCCGGCGACGGCGTCCTTCGTGCACTCGAGAACTTGGTGCGCGCCCATGTGGTCGCCCGTGGCGATAGCATCGCCGTGAGCGGTGACCCGGATGAGGTCGAACTCGTGGCGCGCTTTTTCGAGCACGCTTTTCGCGAGGCGGCCGCCGGGCGCACGCTGCCTGCCGACGATGTCTCGCGCTGTCTGGCCGTTCTGCGCGACGGTGAGCACGAGGCTACGTCGCTTCGCGATGACGTGCTGCTTTCGTATCGCGGTCGTGCCATTCGCCCCAAAACGCTCGGCCAAAAGCGCTATGTGGATGCCATTCGCTCGCATACCATCACCTTTGGCTTGGGTCCTGCCGGCACCGGTAAGACTTATCTGGCCATGGCGCTCGCCGTTGCCGCGCTCAAGCGCCACGAGGTGGGCCGTCTGATCTTGACGCGTCCGGTTGTCGAGGCGGGGGAGAACCTGGGCTTTTTGCCCGGTACCCTCGAGGAAAAGATCGATCCCTACATGCGTCCGCTCTACGACGCCCTTTTTGACATGATGGATCGCGAGCGCACCGATGAACTCATGGAGCGCGGCGTGATCGAGATCGCCCCGCTTGCCTATATGCGCGGTCGTACGCTGAGCGATGCCTTCGTGGTGCTCGATGAGGCGCAAAATACCACGCCCGAGCAGATGAAGATGTTCCTGACGCGCTTGGGCTTTAACTCCAAGTTTGTGATTACCGGCGACCTGAGCCAGCGTGACCTGGTGGGTCGTCGTGGTGGCTTGGCGGATGTCGAGAAGATTTTGGGCCGTGTCGACGAAGTCGCATTTTCGCACCTCGAGCGTGCCGACGTGGTGCGCCATGCCTTGGTGGGACGTATCGTCGAGGCATACGATACTTATGATGATGTGCGCGAGAAACGCGTACGTGACCGAAAGGAGTCCCGTTGAGTGTATTGATCAGCAACGATGCCGAGCTCGATACGCTGCTCGACGCGCAGGAGGTGGAGCACATCTGCGAGGTTGTGCTTGCCGCCGAGGGCGTTGAACGTGAAGTCGAGATTTCCCTTTCGTATGTCGATGAGGACGAGATGCATGAGCTCAACCACGAGTGGCGCGGTATCGACCGCACCACCGATGTGCTCTCGTTTGAGTGCGATTCGGCCTTTGACGAGGATATTCCCGCCGATGAGACGCTCGAGCTCGGCGATATCATCTTGGCCCCGCAGGTTATTTCCCGTCAGGCCCCTGGTTTTGGCAATAGCCCCGCTGACGAGTGTCGTCTGATGCTCGTTCACGGCATGCTGCACCTGCTGGGCTATGACCACATCGAGGACGACGAGGCCGAGGTCATGGAGGCCCGCGAGGACGCCATCCTGCGCGATTTGGCGCTCGAGCGCGGCGAGGACCCCAAGCTAGTCCACGTCGGCCCCATCACCAACCACGCCCACGACTAGGAGCCGTCTATGATTCCCGGATCGAACAAGGACCATCCGTCCTTCTTAAAGTCGTTTTCTTACGCTATGGAGGGCTTCGTCACCGCCGTCAAGACCGAGCGCAACATTAAGGTCATGCTCGTGGCGGGCGTGTGCACCGTCATTGCAGGCTGCATCGTGGGGCTCGACATTGCCGAGTGGGCCACGATTATCATCTGTTGCGGCCTGGTGATCCACGGCGAGCTTTGCAATACCGCCATGGAGGCCATCGTCGACCTGGCGACCCAGGAGCTCCATCCGCTGGCCAAGCGTGCGAAGGACATCGCCGCCGCCTCCGTATACGTTCTTTCCATCACCGCCGCGATTGTGGGCTTGCTGGTATTTGCCCACGCGCTCGGCTTTATTTAGAAAGGGATTCCCATGTCCGACAATATGCAGCCTGCCGATGAGATTTTGGACGACGAGTCCCTGGACGCGGTGGATACCGAGGAGCTCGAGGATGTCGAGGAGTTCGACCCGTTTGAGGGTATGAGCGACGAGGAACTCGACGCCCTGTGCGACGAGGACGACAACCTCGCGCGCTTTGGTGACGTTGAGCCCGGTTTCCGCAGCGGCTTTGTGGCCCTGGTCGGTCGTCCCAACGCTGGCAAGTCTACGCTGCTTAATGCCTGCTATGGCAAAGAGGTCGCCATCACCTCGCCGGTGGCCCAGACGACCCGCCGCCGCATGCGCGCCGTCGTCAACCGCCCCGGCTACCAGCTGGTCTTTGTCGATACCCCGGGTATTCATAAGCCCAAGGACGGCTTGGGATCCGAGCTCAACAAGAGCGCGTTGTTCGAGCTGAACGATGTTGATGTTGTCGCGTTTTTGATTGATGCCACCAAACCGATCGGCAGGGGAGACGCCTGGGTTGCCGAGCGCGTCAAGAACGCTCGTTCCAAGAAGGTCCTGGTGCTCACCAAGGCCGATGAGGCCGACCCCGCACAGGTCATGGAGCAGCTTAAGGCAGCCCACGAACTCATGGAATATGACGACGAGATCGTGACGTCGTCGGTCAAGAACTTCAACGTCGATGCATTTATCGAGACCGTTGCGCACTTTTTGCCTGAGGGTCCGCGTTGGTTCCCCGAGGACATGGGTACCGACGCTTCCGATGAGACGCTCGTTGCCGAGTTTGTGCGCGAGAAGGTCTTGCGCCGCACCCGTGATGAGATTCCGCACTCCGTTGGCGTGATCTGCGATGCGCTTGAGCAGACCAAGAAGGTGCTGCGCGTGCACGCCACCATTTACGTCGAGCGCGAGGGCCAAAAGGGCATCATCATCGGCAAGGGCGGCGAGATGATCAAGCATATCGGTATCGACGCCCGTCGCGATCTTGAGCGCATCTTTGGCACGCAGGTCTTTTTGGAGCTGGACGTGAAGGTCAAGGCCGGCTGGCGTGACGACGAGGCCCAGATTCGCCGCTTTGGCTATAACGCCGAGGACTAAGGACGCGCGGCGCGCATGGCAGGCTCCCGGACATATCGCACGAAAGTGGTCGTGCTCGATAAGACTAAGCTCAAAGAGACCGACCTGATCTTGACGATGCTTGACGAGCGGGGGCGGCAGGTTCGTGCCGTGGCAAAGGGCGCCCGCAAACCCGGCGGACGCCTGGCTGCGCGCTGCGAGCTGTTCTGTACGGTCGATATGCTGCTCGCACATGGACGGTCACTCGACGTGGTTTCCCAGGCCGAGCTTATGGAGGCGCCGCTCGGCGCTGCGCCCGATTACGAGACGACCTGCGCCGCAAGCGCGATCGCCGAGGTTGCGCGCGTGTGCTCGTTCGAGGACGCCGAGGACCCGTTTACCTTTGCCATCACGCAGCGAGCGCTTGCCCTGGTGGGCAGCGGGCTTGACACGGCGCATATGGACCTACTTGTGGCGGCATATGTCTTTAAGCTGCTGTCGCACGTTGGCTATCGACCCGATTTTTCGGCCTGTGTGCTGTGCGGAGACCCCATGCTGTCGTATTTTTCAGCCCAGGCGGGCGGCCTCATGTGCGGGTCGTGCGCGTCGAGCGTTCCGGGTGCCGAACTGGTGTCGACCGGTGAGACCGCATGGCTGCGCGCCCTCATGTCCATGACCTTCGATGCGCTCATGGCCGAGCGAATCGACCCGCATACGGCGGCATTCTTGCTCGGGCTTTCGCATGTTTGGGCTGCGACGCACACCGATCAGCGCCTCCGTGCGATGGAATTCATGTTGGGTCGGTGATGATGCGCAGGGGCGGGCTGCTTGTGGTAACATATCGGCCTGTTGGTACCTCGACCTTGGTTGCTCGCTCCACCGGCGGCTTCCCAGTCCGAGGCGAATCGAGTCGCCCGTGGGCGACGCAAAACGAAAGGTGAAACAATGACTGTTTCCAAAGAGCGCAAGGCGGAGCTGACTGCCCAGTTCGGTAACACTCCGGTCGACACCGGCAACCCCAAGGTTCAGGTCGCCATCCTGTCCGAGCGCATCAAGGAGCTGACCGAGCACATGAAGTCCCACCAGAAGGACTTCCACACCCGTCGTGGCCTGCTCATGCTCGTCGGCCGTCGTCGTCGTCTTCTCTCCTACATCAAGAAGAACGACATCGTCGAGTACCGTGAGCTCATCAAGGCTCTGGGCATCCGCGACAACATCCAGTAGGATTTGTACATGCTAAGAGCGTCCTGCGCAGCGGGGCGCTCTTTTTGTGTAAGGGCGCGAACAATCACGCTCTGAAGCGTGGCGGGGGCAGGGGGCCCGCGTCACATGAGAAGCCCGCAGACAAGGGGTCTGCGGGGTTAAGGAGAACAATGACACTCGTATCCAAGACCTTTGAGCTGTACGGCAAGACCTACACCTTTGAGTCGGGCGAGCTTGCCAAGCAGGCCACCGGCGCCTGCCTGGTCAAGCAGGGCGACACCACGATGCTCGACACCGTGGTCGTCTCTAAGGAGCGCAAGAACTACGACTTCTTCCCGCTGACCGTCGACTTCAACGAGAAGATGTACGCAGCCGGCCGCATCCCGGGTGGCTACCTCAAGCGTGAGGGCCGTCCCAGCGAGAAGGCCACGCTCACGGCCCGCATGATCGATCGCCCGATTCGCCCGAGCTTCCCGGACGGCTTCCGCAACGAGGTGCACATCGTCGCCACCTCGCTCGTCGCCGACCAGGTCAACCCCTTCGATGTCATCAACGTCATGGGTGCATCCCTGGCCATGACGCTTGGCGGCGTGCCCTTCGAGGGCCCGCTTGCCTGCGTGCGCATCGGCCGCAACGTGGAGACCGGCGAGTTTATCGTCAACCCCACCTACGAGGAGCGCGAGAACTCCGATCTGGACCTGGAGCTGGGCGGCTCTGCCGACTTCATCTCGATGGTCGAGGCCGGCGCCGAGGAGATCTCCGAGGACGACATGCTCGCCGCCATGAAGTTTGGCCAGGAGGCCCTTGCTGCCTTCTGCCAGGCTCAGGACGAGTTCGTTGCCGAGTGGGAGCAGGTCAACGGCCCCATCGTCAAGAAGGAGTACCCGCTCGACCAGCCCGTCGAGGAGGTCCAGGAGCGCATCTTCGCCCACTACGACGAGATGGCAGCCGCCCTTCGCGACGCCGACAAGCTCTCCCGTATCGGCAAGGTCGAGGCTCTGAAGGAGTCCATCCGTGCCGAGTTCACCGACGAGGAGCAGGCCGCCTGGGAGCGCGAGATCCCCGTGGCGCTCAAGAAACTCGAGAAGAAGGCCATGCGCACCATGGTCGTCGAGACCGGCGAGCGCGTCGACGGCCGTGCCGCCGACGAGATCCGTCCCATCATGGTGAAGGACAACTACCTGCCGCTCGTTCATGGTTCCGGCCTGTTCCAGCGTGGCCAGACCCAGGTGCTCTCCGTCCTGTCGCTCGGCATGCTCAACGAGGGCCAGCGTCTGGACACCATCGAGCCCACCGAGGGCAAGCGCTACATGCACCACTACAACTTCCCGCCGTTCTGCACCGGCGAGACCGGCCGCATGGGCAGCCCCAAGCGCCGCGAGATCGGTCACGGCAACCTGGCCGAGCGCGCTCTGCTTCCGGTGCTCCCCGACGAGAACGAGTTCCCCTACGCCATCCGCGTCGTCTCCGAGGTCATGGAGTCTAACGGCTCTTCTTCGATGGCTTCGACCTGCGGTTCTACGCTCGCCCTTATGGACGGCGGCGTGCCCATTAAGCGCCCGGTCTCCGGTATCGCCATGGGCCTGATCCAGGAGGAGGGCAAGACCGTGGTCCTGTCCGACATCCAGGGTCTCGAGGACTTCCTGGGCGACATGGACTTTAAGGTCACCGGCACCACCGAGGGCATCACCGCCCTGCAGATGGACAACAAGGCCACCGGCCTCACCTTCGACATTCTGGCCCGCGCCCTGCAGCAGGCCAAGGAGGGTCGCGCCTTCATCCTGCAGAAGATGCTCGATGTGATCCCCGAGCCGCGCCACACCACGCGCAGCACCGCTCCGCGCATCGTGTCCATCCAGGTCCCGACCGACAAGATCCGCGACGTCATCGGTTCCGGCGGTAAGGTCATCCGCGGTATCCAGGACGAGACCGGCGCCTCGGTCGACATCCAGGAGGACGGCACCGTCTTTGTCGGCGGCACCGGCGAGTCTGTCGACCAGGCTGTCGAGCGCATCAAGCTCATCATCAAGGTTCCCGAGCCGGGCGAGGAGTACACCGGTCGCGTGGTCTCCATCCAGCCCTTCGGCGCCTTCGTCAACCTGCTGCCCGGTAAGGACGGCCTGCTGCACATCTCCCGCGTCGCCAAGGGCCGCGTGGAGAAGGTCGAGGACGTCCTCAATGTGGGCGACGAGGTCAAGGTCGTCGTCATCGAGGTTGACGATCGTGGCAAGATCTCGCTCGATCGTCTTGACAAGCCCGAGGCCCCGGCTCGCGCCGAGGGTGCCTCCGAGGGCGACGGCGAGCACTTCCAGCGTCGTGAGCGTCCGCGTCGCGAGCGCTCCGAGCGCAGCGACCGCCCGCGCCGTCCCGGAGACAACGGAGGCCGCAAGCCCCGCCGTCATCACGACGCCGAGTAACAGCTACACATAAGCAGCTCAACAAGGGCGACTCCTAAGGGGGTCGCCCTTTTGCTATTCCCGGCGGGGTCCGCGGATAAAGTTTCCTGCTCTACAGTCCTGCTCACGACGGAGGCCACATTAAGTGGCCTCCTGTTCGTGCGGAACTCGCGATAAGCTTTACCCGCGAACCCCGCCGGGAATAGCAAAAGGGCTGGTTGGCGCGGGTTGCTATTTTGTCAGATAGTCTATTCAGTTATCTGAATTCAGATCTTTAGATAATCGCATGCGCGGCATTGCCCCAGATAAAATCGACCAAAATAAACCTGTCCCTTTTTGGCCGGTCTGGGCCCATCGGGGGCCGGGGGGGGGGTATGTGGTAGGGGGGGGGGGGCGCAAAGGGAAGGGGGGTATGTGGGGTTAGGGGTGGGGGGGGGGGGGGTGGGGGCAAAAAAAAACC
>CAJMEW010000036.1:0-19986 GCA_905212545.1 uncultured Collinsella sp. | reverse complement strand
TGGGCGGGTCTGCCCTTTTGGGTTTGGTGTTTCTTTTGTCCTCTCCGCCCTCTGCCACGGACGAAGCGGACAAGCGGCGATGCGCTTTGGCCTACCTACTCCCCCGCCACGCTTGCGCGCAGCTTGGCGGCGATGGGCTCCGAGACCAGCAGGAATACGAGCATGACCACAGAACACACCAGGCACACGATCCAGGTGCTCGCAAAGGAGCCCGTGGCATCGAACAGCACGCCCGAGACGATGGCGCCTACGGTGCCGCCGACCATCTCGAGCGAGGTGATGGTACCCGTGACCTTGCCGAGGTCGGCCATGCCAAACTGCTTGGACGCGGCGATGGTAGGCGTGATGGTGCCCATGCACGTTCCGATACCAAAGCTCACAGCGGCGACAATAGGACCGAGGTCCGTCGTCGGGAAGCACAGCGCCACACAGGCGATAATGCACGCAACGGAGCCAAGGATATTGCCAAAGCGCAGGCCAAAGCGATCGTAGATGGCGCCGAGCGAAATCTTGGCGATAACGACGGTGACCATGTAGGCCGAAAGCACAGTGCCCGCCCACATGGGATCGTGACCGCCCGTGACAATCTTGGCGCCGTTGACGGTAACGCTCGTCATGTTGGTAACCTGGTTGGGCAAGATGGCGCCGTTAACGAGGCCCATAAAGAGGAAGGCGACGACAAGCAGCCAAAACGCCGGGCTCTTCTTGATGCGAGACCAGCCAACGTTAACCTCGGGCGCCGTGTACTCGTCCTTGTCGCCAGCCGTCGAGACGGACGGATCGCCCGGGTTCTCGCCGAGCGGCTTAAGACCGATCTCGGAAGGCTTGGTGCGGAAGGAGTAGGCCGTGATGGGCAGTGCCGCCACAATGCAGACGGCGGCGAGCACAAGGAACGCAGAGCGCCAGCCCACACTCACGATAAGCGAGCTCACGATCGGCGAGAGAATGGCTCCGCCAAAGCCCGAACCAGAAAGTGCGATGGAAATGGCAAGACCGCGTTTGGCGGTAAACCAGTTGGCGGTCACCAGGCTAATGAGCAGGCGGGTCGAGGCGACGGCAAAGCAGCCCGAGACGGCAAAGAGCACGTAGACCTGCCACAGCTCACCGACAAAGCTCATGCCAGCAAGCACCGCCGAGGTAGCGATAACGGTGAGCGAGCCCAATACGCGGCCACTCACCTTATCGGCAACATGGCCGATAACGAGCGAACCCACGACGCTCACCACGGTGGAAATAGCGTTGGAGACGTTGTACTGGGCAAGCGTAATCCCAAGGTCGCTGACGATGAGCGGCTGGAACAAGCTCATGCAGTTGACGAAAATCGTGTAGCACGTGGCCATGATCACGAAGCCGGAGGCCACCACGAGCCAGCCGGGGAAGAACTTACGCTGCTGGGACATACTGCTCCTTATTTAACAAACGAATAGCCGGCGCCGGGCGCCGGTAGTGCCCAAGATTGCCTTGAAAGACAAGGGCATAGGCCTTATGGCCATGCCCGCAGGCTTGAAAGGCAAGGTTGGGTGCTACCGGTGGTCGGCGATATAGCCCAAAGCGACGGCGGTATAAGCCGCGGCGCCGAGCGGCAGCTCGGCATCGTTAAAACGTGCCTTGGGATGGTGCTGGGCAAAGTGTTCGTCCGTGTCGGTTACGGCCGCGCCCACGGTAAAGTACGCACTCGGAATCTTGCTCGAGATAAGCGCGAAGTCCTCACTCGCCATGGCATGGAAAAGCGGCAAGAAAGCCGCCTTGGGCAGCACTGCGCCCACGTAGCCAAGCGACGCCTGAGTCATATCGCTGTCGAGTACAAGCGGCGGTACATCCGAAAGCGTCTCGATGGTCGCCGGCGTACGATATGTTGTGGCAACGCCGTTAACGACCTCCGCGATGCGGGTCTTCAGGTGAGCCATGAGCTCAACATCAAAGCCGCGCAGCGTTCCCTCGAGCACGCAGGTGTCGGGGATGACGTTGGCCGCCAAGCCGCCAGCAAACTTACCAACGGTAAGTGCGACTTCCTTGGCCGCCGGCACCTCGCGGGCGATAAGCTCCTGGAGCGCCAGGTGCACATGGACGCCGGCCGCGATGGGGTCGATGCAGATCTCGGGGCTCGAGCCATGGCCGCCCTTGCCCTGGAGCGTGATGCGGAAACCGTACACGCCCGAAAGCGCCGGACTGCCGTAGAGCACCAAGCCAAGCGGCGACTGGCTGTTGACATGCATGGCAAAGGCCGCCTGAGGACGCGGGTTCTCGAGCAAGCCGTCGGCGATGGCAGCGCGTGCCCCCTCAAAGGTCTCCTCGCCCGGCTGGAACAGCAACTTAACCGTAGCGTTGGCATCAACAAGCTCTGCCTCGCGCGCTTTGAGCATACGAGCCGCACCAAGCAGCGCCGTCGCGTGCATATCGTGACCGCAAGCGTGCATGCAGCCGTTGGTGGATGCAAAGGGCTCGCCGGATTCCTCGGCAACGGGCAGGGCGTCCATGTCGCCACGAAGCATGATGACCGTACCAGCCTGCTCATTCGTGCAGATGCCATTGCCTTGGGCCGCGGCGGCACCGGCGCCGACAAGGCCCACAACGCAGGAACCATCGACGAGCGTAGCAAATGGGATGTCCATCTCGGTCAGGCGCGCTTGGATATACGTAGAGGTCTGCGGGAGGCTATTACCCAGCTCGGGCATCTGATGTAAATCGTGTCGCCACGCAGCGAGCTCATCTGCAAAAGCCTGAGCTTCTGCAACAAGACCGTCACCGATAGCGGTCTGCGCCGCCGCGGTGGCCTTGGGCGCTGATTGCGGTTGAAGATCGGACAGTGCTGGTGCCATAGATGCCCTCCAGTAACGTTTTTGCAGCAAGCACTTTGATAGCGTAAAGTGCAAGGTACTACTTTAAGGGCGACGCATAAAAAATGCCGCCTCGGGAGGCGGCGCAACAAATTGTTTACAATTGCGGACGCGGCTTTCGACGCAAAAAATCGAAATGCGTCTCGCTCAAGATAATCGAAAGAAAGATGAGCGCGAAGCCGGCGAGCAGGCGCGAGGTGAGCGCCTCCCCCATCAGCAGCACCGAGAACAGCACACCCGAAGGCGACTCCATCGAAAGGAGCAGCGAGCCCGTTGAGGCCGGGACATGCGCCAGGCCGACGTTTTGGATGAGCAGAGCCACACACGTACAGCCCACCGATAGAAACGCCATCACACCGATAAAGCTCGGCGTCCACACGGACGCGGGCGCTTGGGTCTCGAATAGCAGCGACGTTGCCAAGCTCAAGACGCCATTGCCCACAAACATCCAAAATGTGATGACGTTGATGTCCATCTTGCGACCGTATTTGGCCGTCACCGCCATCTGGATGGCAAAGAAGACCGCACCGCCCAGTGTGATGACATCGCCGACATTGAACTCGACGCTATCGAGCGCCACCAGACCAATGCCCGCCAGGCACAGCAACGCGGCGCCCAAGTTGTAACGGGTAAGCTTTTCGCCGCTTAGGACGTAGCTCGCAAACGGCACGAGGATGCAATAGGTACCCGTCAAAAATGCACTCTTGCCCGCCGTGGTCTGTGCCAGGCCAATCGTCTGCAAACCGTACGCGCCCCACATAAGTGCGCCCATACCAAGTCCGACGATAAGGTTGCGGGCATTAAAGTGCGCGATGATGCGTTTGTGGAAGATGGCAAACATAACCAGCGAAGCCGGAAGAAAACGAATATAGAGCAGTTCGAACACCGGAATGGTGTCGAGCGCATCTTTCATGGTGGTAAAGGAATAGCCCCAGATGACCGCCACCGATAGCAGCAAGACCTTCCAGAAGAACGGGGAACGCGCGCCGGCGCCGCGGGAGGTGCCGCCGGCGCCCAGGTCCTCCCGTGCGACAGGGCTATCGGGCATGTTTTCGATTTCGTTGGCAGCGTATTGGGCCATGGAACATCCTCACACTCAATCTTGGCGTGGTGTCCGCACGCGTATGGCTGCGTGCCGCCTCATGGTCAAATAAAAACAGGGCGCACCGGACCCCCGGCACGCCCCGCTACTGTAGCAACAACCGGCGTTGCATCGCAATCCAGCCCACTAAAGCGTTTTGTTCCGCCGTTCTACCGAACGGCGGACCGGCCGTCGCTGCGCGAGCCGCATTCACGCCAATCTGACGTTCAATTTCAAGGGCGCGACCAGAAGGTCAGCGCCCTTTCATTTCACGTCACCTTGGCGCAAATGCGGCTCGCTCGCTGGCATTAGTGCTACATCAGCGTTAACGTTGCCGCACTAAATCAGCTTTGTCGACTCCAGCTTTTCGATGATCCAGTCGTTGGCTTTGATGACCGGGCGGCGGAAGACGACGCCCAGTGCCAGCGACGGAATCAGATAGCTCGCCAGAATGCCTAGCTCAATCCAATACTCCATATGGTAGGCACCGGCCATGGCGGCGTGCATGGCGTTGATGCCATGAGTAAACGGCAGGAACGGATAGATCGCCTGGAACACGGGGCCGGTCATCTCGATGGGGAACGTGCCGCCCGAACCGCCGACCTGCATGACCAGCAGCACAACGGCGAGCGCCTTGCCGATATCGCCAAACGAAACCGTAAGCGTGTAGACGATATTGGAGAACACGAGACTCGCGACCCAGCCCGCCAGCACAAACTGCAGCGGGTCGTCGCACTGGATGCCAAAGAACAGGATGTCGCCCGCGCACACGAGCGTTGCCTGCAGCAGGGCCAGACCGCCAAAGAACAGGTAACGGCCCAGGTAGATCTCGTGCAAGCGCACGGGGATCAGCTCATTGATGAGTTCGTCGTCAACCGAGACCTTCATCATGGCCGCCAGCACGATCGAGCCGACCCAGAGCGACAGAATCGTGTAGAACGGTGCCATGGCCGAACCGTAGTTGCGAATCGGATAGACCGGCTTGCGATCGAGCGCGACGGGGCCGGAAAGCGACACGGCCAGATCCTCGGGATCATTGCCGATCATCGTCTTGATCGTAGCGAGGTCATCCGACATCAAGGCACCGTCGAGCTCGTCCTTAAACGCACTGATCTTGTCCGACGCCTCGCCTAGCTGATCGGAAGCCTTGTTGACCAGCTTGGCGGCCTTGGAGAGGCCCTTCGCCAACGAGCCGGATGCATCGGTGAGGCCACTCACGGCACTATCCAGATTGCTCGAAATACCGTTCAGCGAATCCAAAACGCCCGAGATGGTCTCCTTGAGCTCCTTTGCCTTGGCCGAGAACGTGGAGTCGTAATCGATTTTGGCACCCGAGATACCCGCCTTGGCGTCGGCGATCGCCTGGTCGGTTTCGGCGCGGACATCGTTAACCTTTGCCATGCTGTCCGAGAGTGACGTCGCGATGCTCGTCAGCTCCTTGGCATTGTTGCGGTACTCTTCCGCAGTTCCGCCAAGAGATGTCGCAACAGACTCGAGACCTTCCTTGATCTTATCGTTACTCACCTGGCCAGCAAGACTACGGAGCTTATCTGCCGTGGCATCAATCTCGTCGGCACGTGCATTGAGTGACGCCGCGCCATCGTTGAGCTGAGACACCGTAAGATAGACATGCTGGTTCGCGGCGTCAAAGGCCTTTGCGAGCTCAGTGGACACGTTGTCGAATGACCCGGCACTTCCATCAATCGCGGCATCAATGGCATCGCTGGCAGCCTTGAGCGCTTGCTCCGAATCACTGATACCGCTCTCGGCATGCTCCATCAGCTGTTTCACCGACTGCTCGGTAGTTCCGGTCTGCTTGAGCAGGCCGCCCGCCGACGTCAGCGAATCGGAGGTCGAGCTCAAAATGCCCGCAAGCGAAGTAGCGCTGGCCTTGATGTCCTGCAGGTCCTGAACCGAGTCGCCAAGCGTCGAGGACAGGTTGGCGATGAAGTTGCTGACCTGGTCGGTGCTCATGTAATCGAGCAGACTGGACACCGTCTTGAGGCCGATGGTCGTGATGGTCTTGGTAAAGGTCTCGTTAACCTGGCTCTGAACGGCACTCGAGCCCTTTTCGGTCACGATCTGGGCGATGGCGTTGGCTTTCTGGTTCTCATAGAACTCGATATCGGCGTGTTTCACATCGGTCGAGAAGAGCGTCATCATGTCGGAGCTAAAGCTCTTGGGGATTACGACGGCCGCATAGTAAGCGCCCGACTTAACACCGTCGATAGCCTTATCGCGATTGTTGAGCACAACCCAGTCAAAGTTCTCGTTACCACGCAGAGCGGCGGTAACGTTTTCGCCCACGTTGACCTCGACGGGAATCAGGTCGCTCTCGTAACCCTCGTCGGTATTGACCACGGCGATCTTAAGATTGCCGGTGTTGCCGTACGGGTCCCAGCTGCCGGCGATGTTAAACCACGCGTACAGGCACGGCACGATAATGAGGCCCATCACGACAACCATGCCGATCACGGAGCGAGACACGTTTTGGACGTCGCGCTTAAACAGATGCAGGATGTTCTTCATTTATGCCTCACCTCCCTTTGAGTGCTTGCCAAGCGGGGCGCTATCCTCATTCATCACAAATGTGTCGTCCCCGTTCGCGGGCACATGGTGCATATCGTGGCGAATGGACTGGTCGGCAGCCTGATCCTTGGATTTAGAGCCTCGCTCGCTGGCATTCAGGCCAAACATACGACGGGCGGCAGGGATCGCCGCCGTGTGCTCGCGCATCTCGCGACGCAGGTCCTCGTCCGAAAGCGCCGAGATGCGCATCTGGGTGTTGAGGCTTGCGCGGATGTACTCGATATTGATCAGCCAGCCGCAGATGGCAATGACCGAGATAATCCAAATGACCAGCAAGATGATCTTGCCGTTATTGTCGACATCGAGAACCGTCGAGAGCACAAAGATCAGCACCTGCACGCCCACCACGGCAGCAAAGCCGCCTTTGATGTAGTACGGGTAACGATGCTCAAAAGCCACTGCATGTTCGAGCAGCTCACGGCGATACGAATCGGAATCGAGTATGACGCGCATGGCCGTACGCAGCGAATAGCGCTGGCGCGGCAGGTCATTGGACTCGCAGATCATAAGGCCTGTCGTGGAAAGCTGCTTGTCAAAGAGCAGGTTGAGGTTGAGCAGAAGCGGACGCAGCTGCAAGCCAATAAAGAGTGCGATGGCAAGGAACACGCCCAGGATGCACAGGTTAAACAGGTAGTTAAACGAGTACATACCGCCGACCGTCTCGCGCAGCAGATTGATGCCGTAGGTAAAGGGCAGCAGTGGGTGCAGCCACTGGAAGAAGCCAGGCATCATCTCGATGGGGTACATGCCCGACGAACCGGGAATCTGCACGATAACCAGAATAACGCCAATCGCCTTGCCGATATGCTTAAACGTAGTGGACAGCGCGTAGATGATATTGACGTACGTGAACGAGATAGCGATGCCGCCCAGCACGAACAGCAGCGGGTTGATGCACTGCACGCCAATCACCAGATCGCCCACGGTCACGATGATGGCTTGGAGCGCGCCCAAGATCACCAGGAGCATCCAACGGCCGAAGTAGCCCTGGCGCGCCGTAAAGCTGCCAATGCCCTCGCGATCGACCTCGAGCTTGTAGATGGCGATGAGTACGTAACCGCCCACCCAAAGCGCCAGATTAGTGTAGAAGGGAGCGATGCCCGAACCAAAGCTCTTGACCGGATAGATCGACTTGGACGTCAACTCAACCGGAGATGCCATGAAATCTGCCACGTCATTGACATCGACGCCCATCAGATCAGACAGCTCGCCCATGGACTCGGAGGTCTGCAGCGCCGCGATGTCGTTAGCGGCGGTCGCAAGCTTGTCCTGAACCTTGGCAAGTGAGGCATCGGTCTGGGCCAGCGTGGTCTTGGCCTGCTTGAGCGTGGCATCGAGCTGCGATAGCGTACCGCGCGCATTGGCGATTGTAGGCGTGAGGCCCGACACGATACCGGTTAGGTCGCCCGATACAACCGAGAAAGAGTCGAGCGCGCTGGAAGCCTTCGGCAGCGCATTTTGACCAAGATCCGTCTGAGCCTGGCTAATGTTGGTCGTGCCGGTCTGAATTGCAGTATTGATAGCGTCGCTGGCGCTCGAAACGGCCGAAGCGTCATTCGCAATAGCACTCGACTGCGCCGAGAGATTGTCCTTGACGGCCTGGAGGCTTTCGTTTTGTCCTCGAAGCGTATCAATCGTCGACGCGATGAGCGCGTTGATTTCCTCCGAACCCGTCGGCACGCTGTCCGCCAACTCCTGCAGGCGGTCGATCAGCGCGTTGTTGTGGTCAATTGTCATTTGAAGCGATTCGAGCGAGTTGTCGATGCGAGTGGTCGTAGACGTCAAGGCGCCCGTCATCTTTCCGACCGCAGCGTTCGCCGAAGCCGACGTCTTGGACAGTGCAACACTTCCCTCCGAAAGCGCCTTTGAGAGTGAGGTGATCGATTTGCCCGCGGTGGTGCGTGCTTCGCCCAACAGGTCGTTGCCTTGGGAGATCGCTTGAGTCAGCGAAGGCGTCTGACCCTGCAAACCGGCCAGCGCCCCATCCGCCGAGGCGATAGCACCGCTCGTTTTGTCGATAGCGGTGTTCATGTCGTTAATCGAATCGCGAACCTCGCTCAAGGTACCGGATGCCTCGGACACCGAACACGTCAACGAATCCTGAACCTGGGCGGTCTTATCCTTAAAATCGATGCCGGCATCCTTGGCGATGCCCGCTACGGTCTCGCCCACCGTGGAGACAAACTCCGAATTGATCTGCTCCTCGATAGTATTGGCGCCGGTATCGGTCACCTTGGGCGCAATGGCGCTCTTCTTCTCGTTAACGTAATACGTAAGCTTGGGCTGGCGGTAATTGCCATCGAGCATCGAGACAAGATTGTCGGAGAAGTTCTTGGGAATCACGATGGCGGCGTAGTACTCACCACTCTCGACGCCCTCTTTGGCATCGGCCGCCGAGTCGACGAAGGTCCAGCCCAACTGATCGTTCTCCTTGAGCTGATCGACGACCTGGTCGCCCGCGTTGAGCTCGCCCACCAGGTCGTTTTGGGTTCCCTGATCGTTGTTAGCGATGGCAATCTTGATACCCTGGGTGTTTCCGTACGGATCCCAGTTTGCCACGATGTTGTACCAGGCATACAGCGAGGGAATAACACACACGCCAAGGGTAACCACCAAGGCGACGGGGTTCACGAGCAATCGCTTGATGTCACGCTTAAAGATCGCAAAGGATACCTTTGCGTTGGATAGTTTGCTGCCGAGACTCACGCTTGGACCATCCATCCTGTCGTTGAATCGAATCGTACTATCGACAACCATTGTACGTAGGCGCTTTAGTGCCTCACGGCACAATGGTGCTGAGTTTTGCGGGTAGCAATATACTACGAAGATGAGTTAACGTACAGATGTACAGTATCTTAAATTTCAGCAGGTCACAAAACCACAACCCGCACAAATTAGCAATTCAAATAGTCATCGGGGACGCTCTTAAACGACTAGTCAAACAAAAACGTCCCCAGTGACTAGTTTGGACCACGGAAACGCCGATGTTTTGGCGCAGACAGCGAAAGCCCGCCAGAGCGAGCAAGGTGCCTTGAAACGAGGCGGCATTGACCTTCTGGTCATGCCGCCGAAGTTGAAAGGCAGATTGCCGCTCTGGCGGGCTTGCAGCGTCGACAGTTTACGGCGTTTGGTAAAACGCCGTAACTACATAAGGTTGCAGACAGCTGCCGCGAAGGCCACGGGGTCCTCGGGCAGAATGCCCTCGACCAGCAGGGCCTGGTCATAGAGCAGACCGGAGTACTGCTTGATCTTGTCGGCGTCGCCCGCCTTCTGAGCAGCGACGAGCTTGGCAAAGACCGGGTGCTTGGCGTTGAGCTCGAGCACGCGCTGGCTCTTGGGCATACCGTCGGGCGCGCCCTCGGGACCCTTCTGGAGCACCTTCTCCATCTCGAGCGAAAGCGGGCCCTCGGTGGTGATGCAGGCGGGGGCATCGGTCAGGCGCGCGGAGACGGCAACCTTCTCGACCTTGTCGCCGAGCGCCTCCTTCATGGCGTTAAAGAGGCCCTCGTTCTCCTTGGTGGCGTCCTCGGCCTCCTTCTTCTCGTCATCGGTCGCCAAGTCAAGATCGCCAGTCGCGACGTTCTTAAGCTCCAGGTGACGATCTTCGACCTCAGGCTCGGCGCCATCGGCAACCGCCTTCTCGGCAGCCTCGCGAGCAGCGTCATCCTCGTAGACCTTGGGCATATCGGCAGCCACGTACTCACGCATGGCCTGGAAGGTGAACTCATCCACGTCCTGCGTCAGCAGCAGTACATCGTAGCCGCGGTCGAGCACGCCCTTCACGACGGGCATCTTGGCCAGACGCTCGCGCGAATCGCCGGCGGCATAGTAGATTGCCTTCTGGCCCTCGGGCATGCCCTTGGCATACTCGGCAAGGGTGATCATCTTCTGCTCCTTGGCAGACCAGAACAGCAGCAGGTCGGCGAGCTCATCGGCCTTCATGCCATAGCTCGAATAGATGCCATACTTAAGGCCGCGGCCAAAGTTCTCAAAGAACTTCTCATAGGCCTCGCGGTCGTTGTCACGCATATCCTCAAGGTCAGCGGTGATCTTCTTCTCGACACGCTTGGCAATGGCCTTGAGCTGACGGTTCTGCTGCAGCGTCTCACGCGAAATATTGAGCGTCACGTCGGCAGAGTCCACGACACCGCGCACAAAGTTGTAGTAGTCGGGCAGCAGGTCGTCGCACTTCTCCATAATCAGCACGTTGGAGCTGTAGAGCGCCAGGCCCTTCTCGTAGTCCTTGCTGTACAGATCGAACGGGGCGCGACCCGGCACAAACAGCAGCGCATCGTACTCAAGCGTACCCTCGGCATGGAAACTGATAGTGCGCGCGGGATCGTCAAAGTCATGGAACGTGGACTTGTAGAACTCGTTGTAATCCTTCTGCTCAACATCGGAGCTGCGCTTTTTCCAGATCGGCGTCATGGAGTTGATGGTCTCGAGCTCCTGGTAGTCCTCGTACTCGGGCTTGTAATCGTCGCCGGCGTCCTCGGGCTTGGGTTTCTGGCGGCTCTTGCTCACCATCATCTGAATCGGGTAGCGCACATAGTTGCTGTACTGCTGAATCAGGCTCTTGAGGCCCCACTCGGTCAGGAAGCGATCATAGGTCTCGGCCTCGCCGTCGGCGTCGAGCTTCTCGTTCTCACGCAGCGTCAGGATGACATCGGTACCGTGCTCGGCGCGCTCGCCGTCCTCGATGGTGTAGCCCTCAAGACCGTCGGATTCCCACACATGGGCGACGTCCTCGCCATAAGCGCGGCTCACGACCTTTACATGGCTAGCGACCATAAAGGCCGAGTAGAAGCCCACGCCAAACTGACCGATGATATCGACATCCGAACCCTGCTGCTCGGCGTTCTCGGTCTTAAACTCCTCGGAGCCGGAATGGGCGATGGTGCCCAGATTGCGCTCGAGCTCCTCGGCGGTCATGCCAATGCCGTTATCCGAGATAGTAATGGTGCGGGCGTCTTTATCAAAGGAGACGCGAATAGCCAGGTCGCCCTGGTCGAGTTTGACGCTCGGGTCCTGCAGGCTCTTAAAGTTGAGCTTGTCGACGGCGTCGCTTGCGTTAGAGATAAGCTCGCGCAGGAAGATTTCCTTATTGGTGTAGATGGAGTTGATCATGAGGTCAAGCAGTTTTTTGCTCTCGGTCTTAAATTGACGCATGTGCAGTCCTTTCGCGCTACCCCCGTCCGCAAAAACGGCCCGGTCGCCCGAGCCGCATCGCAGACCTGCTATGTTCAGACTTAGATTTTATAACCCATTAGCGCGCATATATACATACGGAATCGAAAAACTGTATGTCTAAGCGCTCCGATGCGCCAATTGCCAAGGAGTGTCCCCAACTGCCGGCAGAAAAGGAACGTCCCTATCTGCCATCTACGCGCTTGGCCATCCAGACATGGGGTTGGCCCTCGTCTTCGTAATCTACCGGGGCAATTTGCGTGTAGCCCGCCTTTGCATAGAGCGGCAGCACGTATTCCTGCGCATGCAGCTTAATAAGCTTAGCGCCGGCATCGCGTGCACACGAAGCACTGGCCTCGACGATCGCACTCGCCAGTCCGCGACGACGCATAGCCGGCAGCACGGCGACGCGCCCCATAATGTAGGTCTCCCCCGCCGCAACGCCTTCGTCCATGTCGCATGCCGGCAACACCGGGGCCTCTGCGTCAGCTACGCGCTCAAGCTCTTCGGGAAACACGCGCGAGCAACCGGCAAGCTCGCCGTCTACATAGAGCGTCACATGAATGCAGTTTGGATCCTCGTCGATAGCGTCGAACTCATTCTCGTAGCCTTGCTCGTCCATAAAAACGACGCGGCGCACCAACGCCGCGTCATCAAAGCATCCCGTCTTAAGTTGGATATCCATGGCTGCCCTTTCATTCAATGCGAACGTTAGGGACAGATATTAGCGAAAATGAGCTCCGCGCACGCTAAACTTCGCGCGAGCCTTCGCCAGGCAGTCGTAATGACCCACGTTATGGGCATCGCTCGCGATGAAGCTGTACAGGTTCTGATCGAACAGGCGCTGTGCCGGCTTTTTCTCGCGACCAAATCGACCGCCGGCAATAAAGTCCGCCGAAGCCTGCAGCTTGCAGCCCATATCGACCAGGCGCTCCGCCACGCTTACATCCTTTTGAACCGCACGATAGCGCTCAGGATGAGCGATGATCACCTGGTAGCCACGGCACTGCAAATCGTAAATCGTGTTCTCGTACTCTCTAAACGCATACGCATCGGCATGCGTCGAAAGCTCGAGCAGAAACTCGTTGGTCCCATCGAAATGCAAGTGCTCCGCGGCATCGATACCAAGCTCAACGAGCTTTCGATGGTTGACCTCGAAGCCCATCTGGAGCGGAAAACCGTCAGCGTTATCACGCAGCAGCTCAAAGGCATCCCACATCTTGTCGTAATCAAAATAGGGATCACGGCAGTGAGGAGTGCAAACGATTCTGGTTACACCGGCCCGCTTGGCAGCCTCGAGCATCGCCAAGCTCTCATCGAGATCGGCGGCGCCGTCGTCTACACCCGGCAAGATATGGCAATGAATGTCACGCATAGGTCAGCCTTAATCAACTAAACGTTTGCTCGGTTGGTGAAGATGCCCTTTTTGGAAGTCCCCTGATCGTCGGAGCCCTTCTTCACCTTCTTACCGTCCTTGGTGTAGTAGGAGTAGTAGTACTCGCTGGTCTCGGTCTCGCAGTAGTTCATAACGGTACCGATGAGCTTGACCTTCTCGGACTTCTTAAGCTGACCGATGGCGTTGAGCGCCTCCTCGCGCTTGGTGAAATCCTCACGCACGACAAAAAGCGCACCGTCGGTCAGACTTGCGATCTCGGCAGCATCGATGAAGGTGCCGACCGGGGGAGCATCGAAGATGACGTACTGGAACTTGGCGGACAGCGCCTTTACCAGCTTGGCAAAGCGGTGAGAGACGATGATGTCGGCAGGATTGGGAATATGCGGCTCGGCATCGAGGAAGTAGAAGTTCTTCTGACCCGTCTCGACAATCGCCTGGTCAATAGAAACCTGCTCGGAAAGGACTGCATAGAGTCCGCCGCGGGAGCGGACGCCGAGCATATCGGCAAGGGACCTGCGACGCATATCAGCCTCGACCAGCAGGACGCTCTTGCCGCTGGTGGCGATAGCCTGGGCAAGGTTGATGGAAACCGTAGACTTGCCCTCGTTGGGAATCGAGGACGTAACAGTGATGGTGCGAATGGGGTCGTCCACGCTCGCAAAGCGGATATTGGCCAGAAGGGTCTTGGCGGCATTCTGTACAACGAGCTTATCGGTGTTCTTTGCCTTAGCCATGCCTATTTACCACCTTTCATAGCCGGAATTCGGCCAACAACGGGAATGCCCAGGAGCTCTTCTGCCTCTTCGGCACCGCGGATGCGGGTGTTGAGCATGTCTGCCAAAACGACATAGGCAACTGCGATAAAGATGCCCGCGAGGAACGCGACAGCAACGTACAGCATACGCTTGGGACCGCTGGGGGCTTCGGGGGTCTTAGCCTCGTCGATAACGTTGATGCTCTGGGCAGCGCCGACGTTCTGAGCGACCGTACTCACCGAGCTAGCTATGGCCTTTGCGACCTTAGCCGTCTCCTTGGCATCGGTGCCGGTAACCGAAAGCGTAATGACACGCGTGGTGGTCTCGGAGGAAACAGACACCTTGTAGTCATCCAGATCGGTGAGGCCCAGTTCATTGGCTGCGCCGCTCTTAACGCTATCGCTATCCAGCAGCGTGGCGATATCGTTGGAAAGCATCTGGCTCGCCGAGAGATCGTTGTAGCTCATCTGACCGCTATCGTCGGTCTTGGCGAGAATGTACATGCTCGTCGTCGCGGTATAGGTGTTGTCCATCGCAACGAAGGACACGATGCCCATGGCGATCGCGCAGACCACCGGAAGGGTGATGACCAGCTTAAGGTGCTTTTTGAGCAGCTGGAACAGTTCGAGAAGGGTCATGCAGCTTGCCTTTCATTTCCCCAGTTCGGATTGACAAAACTGTCCGTATGTTATCGCATCTTTTTACCGAGACCAAACTCTATACATAAGAAACAGGCTCTCCTGTAAAAATGTCGGAAGCAATCGTAAAATTGCACAACAACGCCGCACCAGAAAGTCCGATGCGGCGTCTACATCAATATCTATGTTGTATCGCTATGCGAATGGCTCGTCCTGCTGTATGGGAAACGTCACCGTAATGGTGGTTCCCACGCCCAACTCGCTCGACAGATCGAGCGTGGCGTGATGATACAGGGCCGCGTGCTTGACAATGGCAAGCCCCAGGCCGGTTCCGCCGCGTGCCTTGGACCTACTCTTGTCCACGCGATAGAACCGCTCAAATACCTTGCCCTGTTCTTCAGGCGCGATACCGATTCCCGTGTCGGCGACCGCGAGGAACGGATGGCCTTCGTCGTTGGTGCCGCACTGCAGCGTAACCGTACCGCCGGGCCGATTGTAGCGGATGGCGTTGCTTGCCAGATTATAGATGAGCTCGTCGATCAAGCGCGACACGCCTTCGATAACCACAGGCTTGGTCTCATGACTTATCGTCACATTCGCCTGACGGGCGACCTGTTCAAGACGCTGCTCAACCGCGTAGATGGCACGCGAGAGCTCGATAGGCTCCGTGGACCCAATGGGCACCGCCTCGCCCTCAGTTGCACGCTCGGCCTCGTCCAAGTTAGACAGCGTAAGGATATCGTTGACAAGCGCTGCCAAGCGGCCCGCCTCACGATAGATGCGACCACCAAAGTTGCGCAGGTCGCCCTCGCCCTCGACCATGCCGTTTGCGATGAGCTCGGCATAGCCCGAAATCGCCGTAAGCGGCGTCTTGAGCTCATGGGTGATATTCGCCGTGAACTCGCGGCGCATACGGTCGTTGTCCGCTAGCACCGCCATTTGGCGCTTGAGTTCCTGGCGCTGCGACTCGATACGCTCAAGCATGGGGACCATCTCGGCATAGGCGTGCTCATAGCTACGGCGTGGGTGGTCCAAATCCACCTCTTGCAACGGCGCGATGATGGCACGGGACTCGCGGCGCGCCATAAAAAACGAGAGTACCGCACCCGCTGCTGCGATAAGCAGCATCGGCGCCACCATCGACAGCAAAATCGCCGCAACGCCAGGCTGGGCCTGCGCCAAGCGGACAACCTGGCCGTTATCAAGGGCGACGGCGCGATACAGCATAATCTCGTCGAGCGTAGAGCTTGCGCGCTCCGCGGAACCCGAACCACTCTCAAAGGCCTCGATGACCTCGGGGCGATCGCCATGGTTGGGCAGTGTGGAAGGCGACGCCTCGTTGTCGTAGGCAACCGATCCATCCTTGTTAATCAGCGTGATGCGCAAGTCCTCGCGATCGAGACTACGCAAGAACGGGATGGGCTCCTGCTGTTCGTCGAGAGCGGCAGCAATGAGCTCGGTTTCCTGCGCCAGATTGGCACTCGTGGCATCCGCCAAGGTGTTTTGCACAAAGAACGCACCCAGCACCGTAAACGCCACGATAACCGCCATGGCGCAGACAAAGATCGTCACAAAAACGCGGTGCGACAGCGTATGTTTTCCCTGGGGGGCGAAGACCACGGGTTACTCCTCCGATGCAGTGGCCGCGGTGTCGTCACCTTCGGCACCATCACCGGCAGAAGGCTCGGCCAAGCGGTAGCCCACGCCGCGCACGGTCTCGATGGCGCTGGCATGCTCGCCCAGTTTTTGACGAAGCGTCTGCACGTGCACGTCGACGGTGCGCGAACCGCCGTCGAAGTCCCAGCCCCACACGCTCTGCAGCAACGACTCGCGGGTAAAGACCACGCCGGGCTTGCGCATGAGGTACTCGAGCAGGTCGAACTCGCGCAGGGTGAGCTTAAGCGGCTCGCCTGCAACGGTCACCTCGCGATGGCTGGGCGAGAGCACGATGTCGCCCACGCTGAGCACATCGCTCGCCTGCTTGACCATGCCGCCGCGACGCAGCAGTGCGCGGCAGCGACTCGCAAGCTCCATGAGCGAAAACGGCTTAGTCAGGTAATCGTCAGCACCGCCATCGAGCGCCATCACCTTGTCGAGCTCGGTGTCCTTGGCGGTAAGCATCATGATGGGCACCGTCGCCGTCAGACGGTCGGCACGCAGGCGACGCATAATCGCCAAGCCATCGGTATCGGGCAGCATGATATCGAGCAGCACAGCATCGGGCACCCGTCGCGCCACGGCAGCCTTAAACTCGCCGTCGCACGAAAAGCCCTCGGCCTCGATTCCCTGCTTGCGCAGCGCATAGACCGTCAAATCCCTGATGTTGTCATCGTCCTCGACGTAATAGATCATGTTGAACCCCTTTGCGGCCGATATGACCGCATCTTAACCCTAAAAGCACCTGTAAAAGACAGCGTCAGCCAAAACGCCCCGTCAAATAATCCGCCGTGCGCGGATCCGACGGATTCTTGAAGAGTTGCGCGGCGGGTGCGTGCTCCACCAGCTCACCCAGCAAAAAGAATGCGACCGAGTCGGAGATACGCGCGGCCTGCTGCATGTTGTGCGTCACGACCACCAGCGTGCAAGTCTCCTTGAGCTCGCAGGCAAGCTGCTCTACCACAAGCGTCGACACAGGGTCGAGCGCCGAGGTCGGCTCGTCCATCAGCAGAATGTCGGGCTGCACGGCAAGCGCGCGGGCGATGCACAGGCGCTGCTGCTGTCCACCCGAAAGACCCAGGCCCGACTCTTTGAGCTTGTCCTTGACCTCGCCCCATAGCGCAGCGCGACGAAGGGAGTCCTCGACCAGCTCATCGAGCACGACGCGGTCGCGCACGCCCATGCCGCGCGGCCCATAGGCGACGTTGTCGTAGATGCTCATGGGAAACGGGTTGGGGCGCTGAAACACCATGCCCACGCGCTGGCGCAAACGGCAGATGTCGTAATCGCCCAGGATATCTTGACCGTCGAGCGCGATCTTGCCCTCGATACGGCAGTCCTTGATGTCGTCGTTCATGCGGTTAAAGCAACGCAGCAGCGTCGACTTACCGCAGCCCGAAGGACCGATAAACGAGGTGATCTGCTTGTCGCGAATCTTAATGGACACGTCCTTGAGCGCGTGGTGGTCGCCATAGAACAGATCAAGGCCCTCGACGTCGATGCGCGTCGGCGAGGCGGCAAGATCCTGCGCCGTGGGGCGAGTCGCATCCCCGACTTCGCGCTCGTGCGCAGCCTCGGCCTGCGCCTCCATTAGCTCCTCGAGCTCCGTGGGCTCCACAGCCGCAGCAGCCGTCATACCGCATACCTCCACATCGATATCAATTCAGCAGTATCGATAGTAGGAATCGCGGCTCATATGCACGTGAGCGCATTGTCAAGTGTTTGTAAGGGCACACTGGCTATGCGGCGGGCAGCTCGATGGTGAATATCGTGTGTTCGGGCGTCGATTCACATGCAACGGTACCGCCGTGCGCGCATACGATCTCCTTGGCGATGGCAAGCCCCAGTCCAGCGCCGCCGCGATTGGTCGCACGCGCCGCATCCAGGCGATAGAACTTCTCAAAGATCACCTTGAGCTTTGCCTCAGGGATGGGATCGCCCTGATTGATAAAGCGCACGTGCACGCCACCGCCGTCCCGGCGTCTGGCCTCGATCGTGATGGTCGAGCCCTCATAGCTATAGGCAATAGCGTTTTTCATGATGTTGTTGAACACGCGAGCCATTTTGTCGCCATCCACGAGCACCGTCAGGTCCTCGCGAATATCAACTTGGACTTCCTTATGCTGCTCGTTGAGGATGGGATAGAACTCGTCAGCCACCTGAGCCAGCAGCAACCCCAGATCAACATAGCCGCGCGTGAGCACGATATCGTGGAAGTCAAAGCGCGTGATATCGAAGAACTCTTCGATGAGCGTATCGAGCCGGTGCGCCTTGTCGAGCGCCACGCCCGTAAAGTGCGCACGTTGCTCAACCGGCAGCTCGGGAGCCTCTTGCAGCAGCGAAAGATAGCCCACCACACTGGCAAGCGGGGTGCGTAGGTCATGTGCCAAGTACGTGACCAAATCGTCCTTGCGATGCGACTCGTCACGCAGAGCTTGCTGCACCTTGCGCTCACGGTCACGCACGCGGTTAAGGGCGCCCTCGACCTCCAAGAAGTCGCCGTCGATGTTGTCCCAGGTGTCGGGGTGATCGATCAGGCGATCTTGAATACGAGCGGCCAGCACACAATCGGCATGCTGCTCGCCCTGTTCGTAGCCCTGGTAGTACAGGGCGCGGCCACACAAGAACAGCACGCACGCGGCAAGCGCCAGCACAAAGCCAAGCATGTTGAATACAAAGCCGGCATCGAACAGCACCGGCCCTTCGATGCCGCCGAGCGCCATGGCGCCAATCGCCAACGTCATGGCCCACGCGGCGCCGCCAATCACCACGCAGCGGCACACGATCTCAAATCGATCGATCAGCAAAAAGCCGACAAGCAGCACCGCCAAGATTCCGACGATGTTGTCGATGCCAATCAGCAGCAGGCTCAGCAAAAAGAGCAGCACCGTTGCAAGCGCGCGGTTGTCGACGACCAACCTCACGTATTCAAAGAGCCGATCGGGCACCTCGAATGCCTGCCTATCGTCTTTTGTCATATCAAGATCCTCACAAGCGAAAAGCGTTATTCGATGATGTAGCCGACGCCCCAGACGTTTTTGATAAAGCGTGGCTTTTGTGCGTCGTCGCCGATCTTTTCGCGCAAGTGGCGAATATGCACCATCACCGTATTGTTGGAGCCGGGCATAAAGTCCTCGTTCCACACCGCGCGGAACAGGTCCTCCACGGCCACCACGCTGCCGCGATGCTCGACCAGATACAGCAAGATTGAATACTCGGTGGGCGTGAGGCGAACCGGTGAACCGTCCACTGTCACGGAACGAGCATCGCGGTTGATCTCCAAGCCGTCGAGCTGAATGGTCGGCGACTCGGCCGCCTGTGCACGGCTACCGTAGCTGGTGTAGCGGCGAAGCTGAGCGTGCACGCGCGCGATGAGCTCCAGCGGACGGAACGGCTTAACCACGTAATCGTCCGCGCCAAGCGAAAGGCCCCCGATCTTGTCTTGCTGGGCATCGCGCGCCGTCAGCATGATCACGGGATAGGTATGGCTGGAACGGATCGTACGCAGCAGCTCAAACCCATCGATATCGGGCAGCATGACATCAAGCAGCGCCAGATCGAACTCCTGCTCCAAAATCGCCTTGGCAGCATCGGCCCCGCTATAGGCAATCTGGACATCAAAGCCCTCTTTTGTAAGGTAGATGCCAACCAAGTCGGCGATGGCCTTCTCGTCATCAACTACCAAAATGCGCTCGTTCATGCGTGCTCCTCTCGCGCTCCATTATGCCCGAGGCGACGCACGCCACACACAACAAGCGTGGGTGATTAAGTCGGCCTTAAGCACCCTTGTGCCCGTTCGGGTGCGGATGTGGGCCACGCACGCACGCGATGATCGCCGACGCCGGCA
>CAJMEW010000035.1:0-20396 GCA_905212545.1 uncultured Collinsella sp. | reverse complement strand
GCGGCTGATCCGGTCCGACCGGGCCGCGCGGCAAGGAGATATATTGCCAGACCGGAGGGGCCCCGTGGGCGGGAATCTGGGCGTACACATTTCCTACACATTTTGGGATTCGACTAACGTTTGCCAGCCGTTAACTACCGCTCGCCGAGCATCTCTTTATATAAGGCAGTCTCATGGTTAAAGCGGATACGTCCCCCTAGCTAAAGCACAGCCAGCATCGAGCAGCTCATCACGTTCTTCCACCGAGAACCCCTCGGCGTAGACGCGCACCACTGGTTCGGTCCCGCTAGGACGGACCAGCAACCACGTGTCATCCTCGAATGCCAAACGCAAGCCATCCATATGACTAACGTTTTGCGGCACCTTGCCACAAATCGACTTGGGGTTTACGCCCGGCAGCAGGGTTCGTAACGTTTCGGCATCTTCGGCCTCAAGGCGCAAATCGCGTCGACCGTAACTCGTCTTACCAAAACTGTCCTCGAGTTGGTCGACCAGAACGCCCAAAGGCGCGTCCGTCTTTGCCATAAGCTCACACAGAATCAGACAGGCGAGGATTCCATCGCGCTCGGGCATATGCGCGGCGATGCCGATACCACCGGCTTCTTCGCCGCCTATGAGGACGCCGCCCTTTTTCATCTCCGCCGCTATATATTTGAAACCGACTGGTTTGACGGTCACGCGGCAGCCAAGCGCCTCGGCAATGCGACGCACGAGCGTCGAGCACGAAAGATTGACGACGACGCGCCCCTCCAAATTACGAAATTGAACCAAGTCGCCCAAAACGAGCGCCATGATCTGATGCGGATGTATATATCTGCCGCGCTCGTCAACCGCGCCGATACGGTCGGCGTCGCCGTCGGTCACCAGGCCAGCGCAAGCTCCGTCCTCGATAACCGTGCGCTCGCAAGCGTCCACCCAAGGCTCAACGGGGTCGGGGCAGATATCTTCTTGGTCAGACGCCTGCCCGGCGTGAATCTCGTGCACCTCAACGCCAAGCTCGCGCAGCAAGTCGGCTAGATAGCCCTGGGCTGCGCCGCCCATGGGATCGACAACCACGCGCAGGTGCGCGGCGCGGATGGCTTCGGCATCGACAAATGATGCCACCGCCTGCATATAGTCTGGAATGATATCTGCGGTGCGATATTGTCCCTCGATCCCCATTGGCTCGGAAGCCATGGTCTCTTCGAGCTCTTCGATGACATCCTGGTTGGCGGTCGAGCCGTCACCCATGCGAATCTTGAGGCACAGATAACCCTGCGGATGATGGGACCCCGTCACCATGAGCGCGCCGCACGCCTCACCGTCATAAGCCGCCGCCCACGTAAGGGCAGGGGTCGGAACAGGTCGCGAAGCGAGCACGGCGTCCAGCTCGTGCGCTGCTAGCACGCCCGCCGCAAGCTCAGCGAACTCGCGCGCCAGGGGCCGGGTGTCGAACCCTATATATACCGTTTTGCCCGGATTGGTCTTTTGCCACAACTCGCCGACGGCATCGGCGATACGGGCAACGTTATCGGCAGTGAAGTCCTCATCGACGCGAGCGCGCCAACCGTCAGTTCCAAAATGAATTATCGCGCACACGCGCAGACACCTCACAGTGTTTGGATCATGGTACGCATGGGGTATACCCGCAACATGCACTCGGCAACCTGCCGGCACCAGCATTCACCATTTGGGCAAATGCTGCCGAGAACATGCAGGCAATAAAAAACCGCCCCGTATGGAGCGGTTTTGCCCTTTATATATCGAGCGCCTCGGCCATCGCTGCCGTAGTGATTGCCGTGGTTCCACAGCAACTGCCCACCATTGCGGCACCGGCATGTCTCCATTCGATGCATGCGCGCGCGAAAGCTTCGGGGTTCTCGTGCCATACGGGGCCATCCTGAGTCTGGACCGGATCGCCTACGTTGGGACGCACCGTGACGGGAGTAGTCGCCGATGCAACCATCCTGGGCACCGCCGCGTTCGCAGCCGAAAGCGAACAGCAATTAACACCAACCGAGTTTGCGCCGTGTTTTTCGGCGTACAAAACGGCTGCCTCGATGTTGAGGCCATCGCCCAACAGGTCGCCTTTTTCGTCAACGACAAAACTCACCAGAACAGGCATGCCGTCGGCGGCATCTCGAGCGCCGGCAAGCATGGGCTGCAAATTACGGATAGACGTCACCGTCTCGATCAGCAGACCGTCAACGCCGGCATTGAGCAAGGCGTGCGCCTGTTCGCGCGCAATGCCTCGGATTTCACGATACTCGGCAGAGTCCTCGGCAAACCACTCAATACCGATCGGGCCCATCGAGCCCAGCAGCAGCTGAGGGTGCGCCTGGCGGGCATCGTCGACGGCCCCGCGATTGACCTCCGCCACGGACGGCGCAATCTGGTCGTGCTTGAGGGCATAGCTCGATGCCTGAAAGGTGTTGGTAATGAGCACCTGCGCGCCAGCGGCGACATACAAGCGATGGATACGAGAAACGGTCTGCGGCTCCGCCAGATTCCAAAACGCCGGTGGAATGTCGGCGGCATCGTACTCACTCAACAAGACACTGCCCATGGGGCCCTGCGCCAACAAGGTCTCGCTCGACAAGCGGCGCGTAAGTTCCTCGGCACCAAAGCGGTTGTAATAACTAGTATCCATATATATCCCGCTATTCCTCGACGCTGATTCCTTGCTTTTCGAGATAGGCGAGCCAGCGGTTCATCGTGTCCTCGGATAGCGCATGCTCCATCATGCAGGCCTCGGAATCGGCACGCTCAAATTCGACGCCGAGCTCCTGAACCAAAAACGTGCGGATGAGGCGATGACGGTACCAGATAGCCGTGCCAACCTCGCGGCCGCGATCGGTCAGGACTACCTTGCCGTAGTGCGATTGCTCGACAAGCTCGGATGCCTTGAGCGCCGAAACCGCTTTATTGACCGATGCCTTGGAGACGCCAAGGCGCTGCGCGATGTCGACCGATCGCACGCCGTTGGTTTCCCCCTCTTCGCTTTCAATGCGAACCATGCACTCCAAGTAGTCTTCGTTCGCCACCGTCAGATGTAGTTCGCGCGAGCTATTTGTCGTATCCATGATCTTCCGTCCCTTCTGCATTCAATGGCTGATTCTACCCCATCCAAGCGTCGTGGTATGCCGTGGCATACCGTGCTAGAGTTCTTGTTGCACACGACGACCAAGATTGGAGCGGTCTTTATGGAAAACACCACCACGAGCCCCGATGTTCTCGAGCGCTTTTTGCGCTACGTCCAGATCAACACGCAGTCCGAGGATGCCAACTGCGACCAGGTGCCGTCGAGCACCGTCCAGTTTGACCTTGCCAACGTGCTTGCCGAGGAGCTGCGCGAGCTTGGTGCGGAAGATGCCCACGTGACCGAGCACGCCTATGTCTGCGCGCATATCCCCGCAAGTGCGGGCGCTGAGGACAAGCCCGCCCTGGGCCTGATCGCCCATCTCGACACCACCGAAGTTGCACCGGGCGCCGGCGTGAAGCCGCACATCGTACACTACGAAGGCGGCGACCTGGTCTGTGGCACGGTTGACGGTAAACCCGTTGCCATGAGCACCGCCAAGCTTCCCGCCCTGAACGACCTCGCGGGTGAGGACCTGGTCTGCAGCGATGGCACCACGCTGCTGGGCGCGGACGACAAGGCAGGCGTCGCCGAGATCATGTCGCTTGTCGCGCGTATCGCTCAGGATCCCTCCCTGCCCCATCCCGCACTCGGCATTTGCTTCTGCCCTGACGAGGAGATCGGCCACGGAGCCGAGCTGTTGGATATCGATACCTTTGGCTGCAAGTACGCCTACACGGTCGACGGCGGCCCCATCGGCGAGCTGGAGTGGGAGTGCTTTAACGCCGCCGAGGCGACCGTCCGCTTTGAGGGCCAGTCCATCCACCCGGGCGACGCCAAGGGCCGTATGATCAACGCAGGCAATCTGTTCTGCGACTTCAACGCGTTGCTCCCCTACGTGCAGCGCCCGGAGTATACGGAAGGCTACGAGGGCTTTTATCACCTTGAGGGTGTATCTGCGACCGTCGATCACGCCACAGCGCGCTATATCGTCCGTGACCATGACGCCGCCAAGTTCCAGCAGAAACTCAACCTTTTTGACGCCGCCGCCTCGATGCTCAACCTGCGTCTGGGTGAGGAGCGCGTGACGGTCGAGATTAAGCAGCAGTATCGAAATATGGCTGAGATCGTTCGTGACTATCCCGAGCTTATTGATGTTGCCAAGGAAGCCTACCTTGCCTGCGGCGTTGAGCCCCAAGTGCTGCCGATTCGCGGCGGCACCGACGGCGCGCAGCTGTCGTTCCGCGGCCTGCCCTGCCCCAACCTTTCCACCGGCGGCTATTGCTACCACGGCGTCAACGAGTTCGTCCCGGTCAGTTCGCTCGTCAAGATGACCGACGTGCTCCAGGAGCTCGTCGCCCGCTTTGCATAAGCCTGGCTGCACAAGTCCAAAAGACGAATCGCCCCGTCCTCAACCGAGAACGGGGCGATTTTTTTGCTGCAATGAGAACAGGTTGACGCACGCCAACCTCTTAACGCAAGGATTGTCCCAAACTGCCGGCACAAAAGGAACGTCCCCAAGTGCCAAGTGCATCAAGAGTGTCCCCTTTGACCAGTCGTTTAAGAACGTCCCCAATGACTAACGTCGCAGGTTGAGGACGGGCAGCGAGCGGGTCGCATTTGAGACAAGGTGACGTGAAACGAAAGGGCGCTGACCTTCCGGTCGCGCCCTTGAAGTTGAACGTCAGATTGTCCAAATGCGGCCCGCGCAGCGTCGAGCCGTTACGGCGTTTGGTAAAACGCCGTAACTTAGTAGTTGGCTTCGTAGCCGTTGCCGTCGCCGGTCGGCTCTTCGTAGTAGTCCGAATCGCTCGAATCGCTTGAGTCATCGGGATCGTCAGAGCTGACCGATGAGGTTGCGGTACCGTTTGCGTAGTCGTCAGACGTGTTGTTGTTCAGGTCGCCGATCGTAGAGCTGGAACCGTCGGAAAGACCCATGGTGTTGGGACCCTTGGGATCCTTGCCGGCATCGACGCGCTCCATCATTTCCTTGAGCTCGTCCTCGTAGACAAAGACGTAGCTCACACCGTCGATCATGGTGCTGTCGTCGGCGTACGAGGGCAGGTTGGCCGAGTAGATACCGTCGACATCCATACCGCGCATGGCGTTGACCGTAGCCACGATATCCTGAACGCTCATATCGGTTACAAGCATATCGGACAGCGAATTAACCAGGCCAAAGATCTTCGTGGCATCGAAGTTATTGAGAATCTGGTTGGCAAGGGCGCCAAGCACCTGACGCTGGTGGCGCATGCGCGTGTAATCGCCGTCGGCATAGGTGTAGCGGCAGCGGGCATAGGTAAGGGCGGTGGCACCGTCCATATGCTGCTGGCCAGCGGTAATCTTGATATCCAGGTGCTCGGGGTCGTCAACATCATCGGTTGCGTTAATGTCGATACCGCCAACCGAATCAATCAGCGCCTGCATACCGTCGAAGCTGACCTCGGCATAGTGGGAAATCTGAACACCGCACAGCTCGTTGACCGCCTCGACCATGGCCTCGGCACCGCCAACGGTATGGCAGGCGTTGATCTTCATGGTCTCGCCCTTGTACTCGACCTTGGTGTCGCGCGGAACGGAAATGAGCGTCGCCTGCTTTTGCGTGGGGTCGATGCGTGCCAAGATAATCGAGTCGGCACGATACGTATCCTCGCCCGGACGGCCGTCGGTGCCAAGAAGCAGCACGTAGAACGGATCCTTTGCCTCATCAGTGTCAACCAGAACCCGACGCAGATTGTCGGTAATGACATTAGAATCGCCGAGCTTGCCCATAATGGTGGCAAACCACAGGCCGGCAGCGGTAGTGGCACTCAGTAGCACGCCAAGCACGACAATGAGCGCGACGTGACGAATCGTGTGGCTACGACGACGTTGGCGAGCGCGCTCGGAATAGCGAGCCACGTTATCGCGACTGTAGATCTTGGCCTGCGCACCAGTTGAGGGTCTTCGGGTGCTAGTATCCGCGAGGGGCTTTTTATTAAACATAGGCAACCTGTATTAGTAGATGACGGGATCGGGGACGGTAGCATGCTCGACATGCGCGCCGAGCGCCTGCAGCTTTTCGACAAACTGCTCGTAGCCGCGCTTGATGTGATGGATGGCCGAAACCTCGGTCGTCCCGTCGGCGATCAAGCCCGCTACGACGAGGGCCGCTCCGCCACGCAGATCGGGCGAGGTAACCTGTGCACCCGAGAAGCCCTTGACGCCATGAATCATGGCATGATGGCTCTCGATACGAATGTCGGCGCCCATGCGCACCAGCTCAGAGGCAAACATAAAGCGATTCTCGAAGATGTTCTCGGTAATAACGGAACTGCCGTCGGCAAGGGCGGAGAGCACCATAATCTGCGCCTGCATGTCCGTCGGGAAGCCGGGGAACGGAAGCGTCTGGATGTCGACCGGCTTGATACGCTCGGCACGGTTTACATGGACGCCATCCTCGACGCGCTCGCAGTCGATACCCATGAGCTCCATCTTCTTGAGCACCATGCCCAAGTGAATGGGGCAAAAGCCCGTGACATCGACACCGCGATCGTCGGCCATCAACGCACCGGCAACGATAAAGGTACCGGCCTCGATGCGGTCGCCTACTACGCGATGGGTAACAGGATGGAGCTCTTCCACGCCTTCGATAGTCACGACGGGCGTGCCGGCGCCAACAATCTTGGCGCCCATCTCGTTGAGCATGTTGGCGAGATCGACGATCTCGGGCTCGCGGGCGGCATTGTCGATAACCGTGGTACCCTGCGCGCGCACGGATGCCATAATGAGGTTCTCGGTCGCACCGACACTGGCAAACTCGAGCGTGACGGTGGTACCGCGCAGGCCTTGGGGCGCATTAGCGTTGATGTAACCGTGGGCGGTATCGAACTCAACGCCCAGGGCCTCGAGACCCAGAATGTGCATATCGATCTTGCGAGCACCCAGGTTGCAGCCGCCCGGCATGGCAATCTTGGCGCGATGGAAGCGGCCCAGCAGGGGTCCCATGACAGCGGTGGAAGCACGCATCTTAGCGACGAGCTCGTAGGGGGCCTCCCAAGAATCGACCTGAGAGGTATCAATCTCGAGCGTGTGCTCGTCGAGAACATCGATCGTAGCGCCCATGCCCTTGAGCACCTTGCCCATCACGTGGACATCGGAAATATCGGGCACGTTCTGCAGCGTCGTCTTGCCCGGCGCCAGAAGCGTTGCCGCCATGAGTTTGAGTGCGGAGTTCTTGGCGCCCGAAACGGGCACGGAGCCTCCGATGGCGTGGCCACCCTCAACGCGGATAATATCCAAGGTCTACCCTTTCAAAAAGCATGCCCGGGATGGCTGGGCCATCCCGGGCATGATGTGTTCGCAAATGGTCGAACGCTAAATCGTTTGACTATTGGGCAAGCTTGAGCTTACACCATGCGATTTCATTATAGAGGTAGGCGCGGCGTGCATCATCCTCCGACAAATTACCCAGCTTCTCTTCAAAACCTTGAATATCAGCTTTAAGCTTGTCGGCATCGACGGTCGCCAAATCGCAAGCGCGCTCGGCGAGAACGGTCACGACATCGTCCGCAACCTGGGCATAGCCGCCGGCCACGGCAAACGTGTGGTCGACAGTGCCCATGGCCTTATCGGAAACGCGAACGTAACCGCGGTCGATCGTGCAGATCTCGCTGGAGTGAGCAGGCAGAACGCCAAACTCGCCATCCGTGGACGGAATCGACACAAACGCAGCGTCGCCCTCATAGGCGCAGCTCACGGGGCACACGATGCGGATACGCATAACCTACTTCTCCCCCATCTTGCGGGCGCGCTCGCGCACGTCCTCAATCGTGGAAGCATAGCGGAAAGCCTGCTCGGGCAGGTCATCGGCCTTGCCGTCGACAATCTCGGCAAAAGAGCGGACGGTATCCTCGACGCGGACGTAGACACCGGGGTTGCCGGTGAACTTCTCGGCGACGTGGAAGGACTGCGAGAGGAACTGCTGAATCTTACGGGCACGGTTGACCGTAAGGCGCTGCTCCTCGGACAGCTCGTCCATACCCAGAATTGCGATGATGTCCTGAAGGTCGGAGTACTCCTGCAGGAGCTCCTGGACCTTGACAGCGACACGGTAGTGCTCCTCGCCGACGATCGAGGGATCGAGAGCGTCGGAGGAAGACGCGAGCGGGTCGATAGCCGGGAACAGGCCGAGCGACGAAATGCTACGCGAAAGAACCGTGGTGGCATCGAGGTGAGTAAACGTCGTGGCAGGCGCCGGGTCGGTCAGGTCGTCTGCGGGGACGTAGACAGCCTGGACGGAGGTAATGGAGCCCGTCTTGGTCGAGGTAATGCGCTCCTGGAGGTCGCCCATCTCGGTTGCCAGCGTGGGCTGGTAACCAACGGCGGACGGCATACGGCCCAGCAGTGCGGAAACCTCGGAACCTGCCTGGGAGAAGCGGAAGATGTTGTCGATGAACAGCAGAACGTCCTGGCCACGATCACGGAAATACTCAGCGGTGGTAAGGCCGGCCAGACCGATGCGCAGACGCGCTCCGGGCGGCTCGTTCATCTGACCGTAGACCAAGCAGGTCTTGTCGATAACGCCAGACTCGCTCATCTCGAGGAACAGGTCGGTGCCCTCGCGGGTACGCTCGCCGACGCCGGTGAACACCGAGGTGCCGCCGTGCTCCTGGGCGAGGTTGTTGATGAGCTCCTGAATCAGAACGGTCTTGCCGACGCCGGCGCCGCCGAACAGACCTGTCTTGCCGCCGCGGATGTAGGGCTCGAGCAGGTCGACGGCCTTGATGCCGGTCTCGAAGATCTCGGTCTTGGTGGTGAGCTCGTCGAAACGGGGCGCTGCATGGTGGATGGGGTAGAACTCCTCCACCTCGGGCATGGGCTTGCCGTCGACGGGCTTGCCCATGACGTTCCAAATACGGCCGAGCGTCTTGGGGCCAACGGGCATCTTCATGGGCTCACCGGTATCGGTGGCGATGAGGCCGCGCTGCAGGCCGTCGGTCGAGGACATGGCAACCGTGCGGACGACGCCGCCCGGAAGCTGGCTCTCGACCTCGAGGATCGTGCTCAGATGACCGATCGGGGTCTCGGCCTCGACCGTGAGCGCGTTGTAGATCGGGGGCACCGCACCGTCAAACTTGACGTCGACGACAGGACCGATGATTCGCACGATGCGACCATCACCGGCAGTCGTCTTCTTGGTGGCTTCCTCGACCGCAAGCTTTACGGTGTTATTAGCCATTACTGTTCCTCCAATGCTGAGGCTCCGCCGACGATCTCGTTAATCTCGGTCGTGATCGAAGCCTGGCGCACGCGACTATACGTGCGGGTAAGGGTCGAGATGATCGCGGTGGCGTTTTCCGTCGCGGAGTGCATGGCCTTGCGGCGTGCACCCTGCTCGGCAGCCGCCGAATCGATCAGGGCCTGGTAGATGACCGTCAGGATATAAGACGGCACAAGCTTGCCGAGAACATGCTCGGGAGAGGGCACGAACTCGAACGTGGACGAGATGCGCTTAGGGGCGTCGGTCTCGTTCTTACGCGGACCGTGGGCCATAGCGATCATCTCGGGGTCGAGCGGCAACAGATGCTCGACGCGAAGCTCCTGATCCACGCGATTCTTGGCGTGGTGGTAGACAAGCTCGACACGGTCAAGCTCACCGGCACGATACGCATCGCAGATATGAGAGGAGATCATGCGGGCCTGATTGAAATCGGGCTCAGAGGAGTTGCCCTCAAAGTGCATGACGACGTTTTCGCGGTCACGGAAATACGTGGCCGGCTTACGCCCGCACGCGATGATCTCGCACTCGATGCCGTCGTTCGCCCAAGAAGCGGCGAGCTTTTCGGCCGTGCGCTCCACCGTCGTATTGAAACCGCCGGCAAGGCCGCGGTCCGAGGCAATAACGACAATCAGGCCATGCTTGACGCTCTCATGCTTCTGCAGCATGGGATCGGTGCCCGAACAGGAGGCGTCGCCGGCGACCGTCAACATGACGTCGGTCAGCGCCTCCTTATAGGGCTCGGCCTGCTTGGAGCGATCGAGGGCACGACGGATCTTGGCCGTAGAGACCATCTCCATCGTGCGCGTGATCTGCTTGGTCGTGGTAACCGAGGAGATTCGCTTCTTAATGTCGCGAAGGTTGGCCATGGGGCTTAGTTCTCCTCTGATCCAGAAACATCCGAATGGTGCTTGGCCATGAACTGCTGCTTGAAGTCGCCGATGACGCGCAAGAGCTCAGCCTTGGTGTCATCATCGATCTTCTTGGCGCGAACCTTGTCGAGCAGCGAGCCAAAGCCATTGTCCATGTACTCGATGAGCTCGGCACGGAAAGGCAGCACGTCGGCGATCTCCAGGTCATCCAGGAAGCCCTCGTTGCCAGCGAACAGCGTAACGATCTGCTCGCCAACCTCAAACGGCTTGTAACGCGGCTGCTTCAGGAGCTCGGTCATGCGGGCGCCGTGGGTAAGCTGCTTTTGCGTAGCCTCGTCGAGGTCGGAGCCGAACTGCGTGAAGCCGGCGAGCTCCTGGTACGAAGCGAGGTCCAGACGGAGGTTGCCGGCGACCTGCTTCATAGCCTTGGTCTGCGCGTCGCCACCGACGCGGGACACGGAAATGCCCACGTCGACTGCCGGGCGCTGGCCCTGGAAGAAGAGCTCAGACTGCAGGTAGATCTGACCATCGGTAATGGAAATGACGTTGGTCGGAATGTAGGCCGAGACGTCGCCGTCCTGGGTCTCGATGATCGGCAGTGCCGTCATGGAGCCGTAGCCGTTCTTCTTGGACATCTTGACGGCACGCTCGAGCAGACGAGAGTGCAGGTAGAAGATGTCGCCAGGATAGGCCTCGCGTCCGGGCGGACGATGCAGCGTCAGCGACATCTGGCGGTAAGCCACAGCCTGCTTGGACAGGTCGTCGTAGATGACGAGCACGTGGCCACCGGGGTTGGTCTCGCTGGCGGGCTTGCCGTCCTCACCGTTGTACATGAAGAACTCGCCGATAGCGGCACCGGCCATAGGCGCGATGTACTGCATAGGGGCGGAATCGGCAGCGGTGGCCGAAACGATGATGGTGTAGTCGAGCGCACCGTGCTGAGCGAGGGTCTCGCGGATGTTGGCAACCGTGGAGGCCTTCTGGCCGATGGCGACATAGATGCAGACCATGCCCTTGCCGCGCTGGTTGAGGATAGCGTCGATGGCGATGGCGGTCTTACCGGTCTTACGGTCGCCGATGATGAGCTCACGCTGACCGCGGCCAATAGGCACCATGGAGTCGATAGCGAGCAGACCGGTCTGAACCGGCTCACACACCGGGGTACGGTCGATGACGCCGGGGGCCTTGAACTCGATGGGGCGACGGTGCGTGGCGACGATGTCGCCCAGGCCGTCGATGGGCTGGCCGAGCGGATTGACGACGCGGCCGAGCATGGCGCGGCTCACAGGGATATCCATAATGCGGCCAGTGGTGCGGCACTCGTCGCCTTCCTTGATGGAGTCGACGGCACCAAACAGAACGGCGCCGACCTCGTCACGGTCAAGGTTCTGGGCAAGGCCGAAGACGGTCTCACCGGTATCGGAGCTCTTGAACTCCAGAAGCTCGCCTGCCATGGCGCTCTTGAGGCCGGAGACGCGCGCGATGCCGTCGCCTACCTCGTCGACCGTTGAAACCTCATGCGTATCGACCGTCGCGGAGAGGCTCGTGAGCTGCTCCTGCAGTTTCTTGGCGATATCCTGGGCATTGAGGGTTTCGGACATTAGGCTTCACCTCCGTACGAATTAGCAGAGTTTGCGAGGGTCTCCTGCGCGATGCGCAGCTGCGTCTTGACGGAAATGTCACGACGCTCGCCGCGGGCCTCGAGCACCAGGCCGCCCACGATAGACGGGTCGACCTGCTCGATAAGGAATACCTTGCGGCCGAAGTCCTGCTCGCATTTCTTAGTGATGGTTTGACGCAGCTCGTCGTCGAGCGGGATCGCCGTGGTGACGGTCACGCCCACTACATCCTCGTCTTCCTCGGCAACATACTTAAAGGCAGCTGCCACCTTGGGAAGAAGGTCGAGCTGGTCGCGCTTGGACATGGTGTCGAGCACGGCGATGATCTCGGGGCTGGCAGAAGCCAGACGCTCGATCATCTCGAGGTCCTCGAACACATGGTTCTCGGCCTTGGCGGCTTCCAAAAGGGAGCGCGCGTAGGTCTCGAGTACCTTGTCCTGATAGCGGCTAGTCGGCATTCAGGCTACCTGCTTCCTGGATGTAACGCTCGATGAGCTTCTTCTGCTCGGCATCGTCCTCGAGTGCCTCGCCCACGATCTTGGTGGCGACGGCAACGGACAGGTCGGCGATGGAGCTCGCGGCACCGGCGTAGATGGACTTGCGCTCGTCCTCGACGGTCGTATGGGCCTTGGCGATGATCTCCTCGGCCTCCTTGTGAGCAGCCTCGATGATACGGGCGCGCTCGGACTCGGCGTCCTTACGGGCCTCGAGAACAATGTCGGCAGCCTGACGACGGGCGTCGGTGACGATCGAGTCGGACTCAGCGCGCTTGGCGATAGCCTCCTGCTTGGTCTTCTCGGCCTCGTCGAGGCTCTCCTCGATCTTCTTGCCGCGCTCCTCCATGGTCTTCATGATGCCCGGCAGGGCGACCTTGGCCAGCACGATCCAGATAATCAGGAAGGCGATAAGCGCCGGGATGAACTCCGCCATCTTAGGGATGAGGATGTCCGCACCGGCAGCGCCGTCCTCGGCGAACGCGGAAACCGGCATGAGCAGCGCGGCCGCGGACGCGGAGAGTGCGATCGCGCTCTTCTGGGATGAAAGATTCATACTTGACGCTCCGTGCTATTTAACGATCAGCGCGACAACGAAGCCGATCAGAGCCAGAGCCTCGCCGAAGGCGGAGCCCATGATGAAGACGGTGAACACGCGGCCCTGGACCTCAGGCTGACGGGCCATAGCACCCGTAGCACCCAGAGCAGACAGGCCGATAGCAAGACCAGCGCCGATAACACCGAGACCGTAACCGATAACTCCCACGATTCCTCCTTTGTCGTGCGTGTCTTATTTCACGCAGGATAACCTTTTTATAACTGCCGGGCTCCATGGGTACGGGCACCGGCGGTTTAACGAATTACCTTACCTTTAAGGCGCGAACGGAAGACTACTCCTCCTCCGCGACCTCCTCTGCCTCGGAGACATACACGGCGGTAAGGACCGTGAAGACGTAAGCCTGGATGGCGCCGACCACAAGCTCGATCGCATAGATCAGGATGAGGATGGCAAGCCAGGCTAGCGAAGGCAGGGCGCCGACGGCGTGGGCCGCGGAAACCTGCTGAAGCAGCGGCTGCATGAACATGCTCGCCATGATGGCGAACGAGCCCATGACCACGTGTCCTGCGAACATGTTGCAGAACAGACGGACGGCGAGCGTGATGAGGCGCAGGAAGGTCGAGAAAAGCTCGACGACCCACACGAGCACGTTCATCGGGAAGCTCACGCCCTGCGGGGCGAGGCTCTTGATGTAGCCGATCACGCCATGAGCCTTGCATCCGTAGTAGATGAAGTACACAAAGGCGAAGATGGCGAGCGCGGCGGTGGAGCCGATTGCGCCGGTGCCGGGCTTCATTCCCGGGATCAGGCCGATCATGTTGTTGATCAGGATGAACAGGAAAAGCGAGCACAGGAACGGGAAGTGCTTCTTCCAGTTCTCACCCACGACGCCCTTGCCGATATCGTTCTCGACGTACTCGATGATGTACTCGAAACCGTTGACGAAGAAGCCCTTGGGAACCAGGGTCTGCTTCTTCTTGAACACGGCCAGGACGATCAGGAGCACGATCGTGGAGACGATCAGCCAAAACGAGTACTGCGTGATGCCGCAGCTCAGATCGCCCACGACAGGGGTGGAGCTGAACTCGCTGACCAGATGATTAATCTCATCAGGCAGCTTTTCAAAAATTTCCACGACTTACCTTTCGACCTCATGAGGATCTCGCAGCGCCTTGGCGACGCGAACCGTGCAGGCGGCCATAAAGGCCACGAAGCCGATCGCCTCGCCCAGGAGGAACATGCGAAATGCCTCTCCGAACAACACAAACACAACCAAGGTAAAGACGAGCAGGGCGATTGCCGAGACCGCCAGACTCACCATACCCTTGAGCATGTCCGCATTCTGTTTATCGTCAAGAACCGGCTTGAGCGTAAAGACAAAGGGAAGGAAGGCAATTGCGCCCGCGATGGCGCCTGCAACGATAGCGAGCAGATCGGCTATCTGAAACACTGGCGTCCTCACTTTCCTTTTTAACGCTTCACAGAACAGTTCCCGCCAAACATTGGTGACTATTGTACGAGCCAATCGCTAAAGTACAACCGAAAAAGCATCGGTTAATACGCACCTGTTCGTTTTCTTAAGACCTTCTTTATGCCGCAGGTACGGTAATACGTTTTTCTCGAACCCTGCAGGGCAAAACGTCCGTTAACAGGAGTGCGCGCGGTCGCCTTTTGTTCGTCCGCGCGCACCGTTTCTTCGTATTTGCAGCCGCGGCCATCTTAGCCCAGCGACTAGAGCGTGCCGTAGATGCGGTCGCCGGCGTCGCCCAGGCCGGGAACGATGTAGGCAGCCTCGTTGAGATGGTCGTCGATGGCGCAGGTATAGATATGCACATCAGGGTCCTTCTCAGTCAGCGACTTGAGGCCCTCGGGGGCCGCGACGATGCACAGCATGCGGATGTCCTTGACACCGCGCTCGCGCAGGTAGCTAATGGCCATCTCGGCCGAACCGCCCGTGGCGAGCATGGGGTCGACGACCAGGCAGATGCGCTGGTCGATATCCTTGGGCATCTTGCAGTAATACTCGTGCGGCTCGTGGGTGACCTCGTCGCGCTCCATGCCGATGTGGCCCACGCGAGCGGAGGGCACCAGGTCGAGGATGCCGTCGACCATGCCAAGGCCCGCACGCAGGATGGGCACGATGGCGAGTTTCTTGCCGGCGAGCTGTTTGAACGTGGCGGTAGTGATGGGGGTCTCGACCTCGACGTCTTCCATAGGCAGGTCGCGCATGGCCTCGTAGCCGTCAAAAAGTGCGAGTTCGCGCACGAGCTGACGGAACTGGTTGGTGCCGGTGTTTTTGTCGCGCAGGATCGACAGCTTGTGCTGGACGAGCGGGTGATCGACAAGCGTCACACGGGACGCATCGTAGGTGACGGTCATGGATTGATTGCCCCTTTCGTTGCGGCCGCAAAACGGCCTTGCTGACAAGGCGCGCAGCAATGTTGCCGCCGCACGCCATGCATTAGTTTAGCGGTTTGTTGTATCGAGCAGCCCATCGCAGCCCTACTGTGCGGTGCTGAGCGAGCGCCTGACTGCATCACGCCAGCCCGCAAGGTTTTGCTCGCGGCGCTCGGCGGACATGTGGGGAAGGAAGGTCCTAACGATCTGGGCATTTTGCTCCAGCTCTTCCAGGTCTTCCCAATAGCCGACGGCAAGACCCGCCAAGTACGCGGCACCGATTGCCGTGGTCTCCACCGTCTCGCATTGCAGCACGGGGATATCCAGCAGGTCGGCCTGGAATTGCATGATGAACTCGTTGCGCGAGGCACCGCCATCGACAGACAGGCGCTCAATCGAAAGCCCCACGTCCTGCTCCATGGCGCGCAGCACGTCGTAGCTCTGATATGCCATGGATTCGCAGGCGGCACGTACGATGGTCGCACGGCTCGAGGCGCCGGTCAGACCGCACACGATACCGCGAGCATGCGGGTCCCACCAGGGAGCACCCAAACCCGCAAAGGCGGGAACGAAGTAGCAGCCCTCGTTGTCGCTAATCGAAGCGGCGAGTTGTGCCGACTCGCTCACGCTCGAGATGATGCCCATGTTGTTGCGAAGCCAGTTCATCGTTGAGCCGGCGGCAAAAATAGAGCCCTCGAGCGCATAGCTGACTTTGCCGTCCGCAGCGATACCGATGGTGGAGACCAGGCCATTCTTGGATTCGACGATCTCGTCGCCGGTGTTCATGAGCATAAAGCAGCCCGTGCCATAGGTGTTTTTGGTCTGGCCGGGACGGAAACAGCAGTGGCCGAACAGCGACGCCTGTTGGTCACCCGCCACGCCCATGATGGGCGGCATGTTGGTCATGATGTCGCTCGCGACGCGGCCGTAGTCGCCCGAGCTCCAGCGAACCTCGGGCATCATGGAACGTGGGACGTCAAAGAGCGCCAGCAGGTCGTCGTCCCAATCGAGCGTATGGATATTAAAGAGTGCCGTGCGGCTGGCATTGGTGTAGTCGGTGGCAAAGACCTGGCCGCCGGTGAGGTTGTAGATGAGCCAGGTGTCGATGGTGCCAAACATGAGGTCGCCCGCCGCCGCGCTCTCGCGTGCGCCGTCGACGTTGTCGAGAATCCACTGCACCTTAGAGGCCGAGAAATACGGGTCAAGCGTAAGTCCCGTGCGGGAGCGCACCAGCTCCTCGCAACCCTGTTCAACCAACGCGTCGATCGCCGGCGCGGTACGACGGCACTGCCATACGATGGCGTTATAGATGGGCTGGCCGCTCACGCGGTCCCAGACCACCGTGGTCTCGCGCTGGTTGGAGATGCCGATGGCGGCGATGCGATCGGAATGGATGCCGCTCTTAAACTGAACCTCCATCATCACGCCGATCTGGCTGGCAAGCACCTCCGTGGGATCCTGCTCCACCCAGCCGGGGCGCGGGAAGCTGGTTTTGACGCTACGACGCGCCTGGGCAACGATGCAGCCGTATTCGTCGACAATGGCCGCGAGTACCGAGGTAGTGCCGCAGTCGAGCGCCATGATGTAGGAACCGCCAAAGTTAAACGAGGCATCTTCCATGCCCAGGCTGCCCAGATTCAACGACATCGCTTACACCCTTCTATTGCATCGGGTCGGACAGGACCCGCTCGATCTCTGATGCGGGAAGTGCGCCTTGGCGCAGGATCTGGAGCCCGCCGTGCTGGAACGACACGATGGTCGAGGCGTCGCGACACGGGGTCTCACCGGCGTCGACGGCAACATCGACCCCCTCCAGGATGCGACCCTCGACGGCGGCAAAGCTTGCCGGCGAAGGCGCGCCGTGCGTGTTGGCGCTCGTGCAGGCAAGGGGACTGCCGCAGGCGCGGATGAGCGCTTGGACCACGGGAGAGGCCGAAGCGCGCAGGGCCACGGTGTCGTCGGCAGCGCGCATAAAGGTCGGCACGCAGGGGGCTGCCTTGACCACGATAGTCAGGGCTCCCGGCCAGCATCGTCGCGCGAGTACGCGGGCATCTTCCGGGATATCCACGCCATAGCGGTCGAGTGCTTCGACGCCATCGACCAGCCAAGCGACGGTTTGCGTGAGCTCACGTTGCTTGAGAGTGAAGATACGGCGATAGCCGGTGCCGAGCGCAGGAACTGCGGCGCCATTGACGGCAGCCTGCGGATCGCGCGGCCACGATGGGAATTCGCTTGTATCTTGGGGCACGGCGTCCGAGAAGGCGTTGACTGCCACGGCGACACCGTAGACGGTCTCGGTCGGAATCAAGGCCAGGCCGCCGCGGCCGAGCACCTCGGCCGTGCGCTCGACGGCAAGCCGATGCGGCTCGCGCGTTCCCTCGTATACCCGATAGACCGTCTGCATGTGTATGCCAGCCCCTTACGCTCCGGTGCAAGTTTGTTTACTGTGGGGCATTCTCGCACGAAACATTCAACCTATTTGCCCAGAGCGCATGTTGGTTTGGTGAGCGGCTCTAGTAGTCGGTGAAAGTGAGGGGGTTAATTGAAGATTTTTAGCGCGCAAGCGTAACGGTACGATCGGGAAACTCGATGCTTGCAACCAGTTTTCCGCCGAGGCTCTCTGCGTACCTGCTCAGCGTGTCGAGCCTCATCGAACCCAACTCCCCACGCTCGAGCTCGGATACACGTTTTTGAGAAACGCCCATCGACTGGGCGACCGACGCCTGTGTTAGATCTTTTAACCTGCGAATCTGAGCAAGCTTATAGGCTTCGATACGATCGCGAGTCCTCTCCTGCTCGGCGGTAATGGAGTCGCGTGTTATCCCGCGAGATTCCATATACTCATGCAGTTCCATCTCGATCGAGCCTCCTTACGTGGCGACGGTATATTTGCTCGGCCCTTGGAATGTTGATCGCATACCAACCGTTCCATTTTGCCCTTGACGATCCCGCTCGCGACTTATCACCCGCCAATAGCAATACCGCCTGGCGCTTGGGGTCAAAGGCGAAGAGGATGCGAATCACCTGCCCACCACACGACGTCACTCTCAGCTCCTTTAAATGATGAAGCTTCGAGCCCTTTACGCGGTCAACCAGCGGACGACCAAGGCTGGGACCTTCCTTCTCGAGCACCAAAAGGTCTGCATAAATCTGCTTCAGCGTAGCTTCATCCTGCTCATCAAGCCAAGGTTCAATGTAATCAAGCACGATACGGTACCGATGCAGCTGATTTGACATACCTTTCTCCTTCTATAGTAGAAGTTTTACGGTATATTGCAAGGACAAACTTGCGCAAATGTCTATTTATTCAGCTTAAATACGCTGTTTGGGCTCGGTGACGATGGCTCGAACGATGCGGGGACGATCGGTGAGGTCGTGGACGATACGCACGTCCGAAAGGCCTGCCTGGCGACAGAGCTCGGCCGCGGCGTCGAGCGCGCCCTCGTAGAGCTCGCAGGCAAACAGGCCGCCGGCACGCAGCATGTAGGGCGCCGCGTTGAGCAGGCGGCGGAAGATATCGAGACCGTCGGCACCGCCCTCGAGCGCCAGATCGGGCTCAAAGTCCTTGACCTCATGCGGCAGCGAGCGCATGACATCGGTGGGGATGTAGGGCGGGTTGGAGACGAGTACGTCAAAGGTGCCCCACTCTTCGCGGGGAATGGAACTCACCAGGTTGGTGAGGCTGAAGGCGACCTCGTCGGACGTGAGGCCAAGCGCATCGCGGTTTTTGGTAGCAAGGTCGATGGCGCGCGGCTCGATATCGGTAGCAGTGCAGGTAACGTGCCCGCGGCGCTCCCAGGCAAGGGAGAGCGAAATGCAGCCCGTGCCGCAGCCGACCTCGAGAACGCGGGCAGTGCGGGGCTCGGCTGGGGCAGATACGTTAGCCTCGGCGGCATCTTGCGCGGGAGTCGCCTGTTGGTCGTTGTCCTCAATGGCGATGCCGTATTCGTCGAGCTCGGGCTCGGGGGTTTCCATGGCCTCTGCTTCTGCCGCTTCGGCTTCTGCTGCCTGCGCGGCGGCTTCCTCGGCCTCGCGGTCGGCCAGTTCCTCGGCATAGGCGCGGCTACCCAGTACGTCGCCGCCTAGCGCCGCCTCATCGGCAGCCGTCAGGTTAGCGGCGCGGCGCTCGGCGGTCGCCCGTTCGTCTGCCAGCGCGGCCTCGGCCTTGCGTGCCTCCTCGACCTCATCGTTCCAAGGCAGCTCAACACGCTGACGGGCGGCAGCCTCGGGGCTCAGCACCTCGGCATCCAGATAATTGAGGACTTCCTCGACGAGCATCTCGGTCTCGGGACGCGGAATGAGCACGCCGGGGGCGCACGCGACGTCAATCATGCGAAACTGCGTGCTGCCCGTGATGTATTGCAGCGGCTCGCCCTTCGCGCGACGGACGACCGCCGCGTGCATGGTCTCGAGCTGCGCTGCGTCGAGCGTCTCGTCCATGCGCATATATAAGTCGATACGCGCCAGACCCGTAGCTGCGCACAGCAGCCACTCGGCAGAAAGACGGGGGTGCTCCTCGCCGCGCTCGGCCAGGTACTCCTTGGTCCACTCGAGACAACGCTTGATGGTCCAAATCTCGTTTGCCATGGGGCCCTCCCCTCTTAAGCGCCGGGCGGCGCGCGAATGTCGGAGCAGATTGTACGCGAGGCCAGCGCTTGGCAAGGGACGATTAAAGGCAATTATCGAGAATCAGCCCAGATTTTTGTACCGGGCTTGCCCAAAGTGTACATTCGCTGACGTCTAAATTTGCATTCGTCAAGCTTTTGGCAAGGTTGACCCAAAACTGACCAATATCTAACCAAGAACTTGCCAAATCACTTGACGAACAACGCGGTAAAAATCACCCCGCGACTTCTCGGACGATTTTTCGAGCAATATTTTCAATAGCAGATGCACGCCATTGATTACTTTCAGCAGGTAGACAGCTTAAAGGTTATCAAAGCCGTTTGAATAACATCTCAAAGCAATGTGCCCAACCTAGTCATTTAAGAACGTCCCCAATGACCACCGCATCCGGAACAAGGCAACGCCGCAGGTAGAGGACGGACAGCGAGCGGGTCACATTTGAGACAAGGTGACGTGAAACGAAAGGGCGCTGACCTTCTGGTCGCGCCCTTGAAGTTGAACGTCAGATTGTC
>CAJMEW010000034.1:0-21836 GCA_905212545.1 uncultured Collinsella sp. | reverse complement strand
ACGAAAGGGCGCTGACCTTCTGGTCGCGCCCTTGAAGTTGAACGTCAGATTGTCCAAATGCGGCCCGCGCAGCGTCGGCTGGTCCGCCGTTCGGTAGAACGGCGGAACCTAAACGGCCTGCGCCAACTTCTCGGCTCGCTCGGCGGCGGCGAGCGCCTCGATGACGGTGCCGAGCTGATCGCCCAGAAGGACGCCGTTGTAGGTGGAGTTGAAACCGATGCGGTGATCGGTCACGCGGTCCTGGGGCTGGTTGTAGGTACGGATCTTCTCGGAACGGTTGCCGTGGCCGATCTGGCTCTGGCGCTCGGCACCGAGCTCGGCCTGCTGCTTCTCGAGTTCCATCTCGTACAGACGGGCGCGCAGCATCTGCATGCAGACCTCGCGGTTCTGGATCTGGGAACGCTGCTCCTGCGACTGCACCACGGTGTTGGTGGGCAGGTGGGTGATGCGCACGGCGGAGTAGGTGGTGTTAACGCACTGACCGCCAGGACCGGAGGCGCAGTAGGTGTCGATGCGCAGGTCGGACTGGTTGATCTGGACGTCGATCTCCTCGGCCTCGGGAAGCACGGCGACGGTGGCCGTAGAGGTCTGGATGCGGCCCTGGGACTCGGTCTTGGGAACGCGCTGGACGCGGTGCACGCCGGACTCGAACTTCATGACGGAGTAGACGCGGTCGCCCTCAACCTTGAACTCGATGGACTTAAAGCCGCCGGCCTCGCTGGGGCTGGAGTCGAGCACGGTGGTCTTCCAGCCGCGCGACTCGCAGAAGCGCTGATACATCTTGTAGAGGTCGCCGGCAAAGATGGCAGCCTCGTCGCCACCGGCGGCGGAGCGAATCTCGACGATGGTATTCTTGTCGTCGTTGGGGTCGCTCGGGATGAGCATGTACTTGATGTCTTCCTCGAGCTGGGGAAGCTTCTCCTCGTTCTCGGAGATGTCCATCTGGAGCATTTCCTTCTCGTCCGCGTCGGTGGTGTCGCGGAGCATCTCCTTGGCGGCCTCGATGTCATCGAGCGCGCCGATGTACTCGCGCGAAGCGGCGATGAGGTCGGACTGGTGCGCGTACTCCTTGTTGAGGCGCGTGAACTCCTTGATATCGGAGGCGACGGCCGGGTCGGAAAGCTTCTTCTCGAGCTCCTCGTAGGCCTTAATGATCTTTTCGAGCTTGTCGCGCATGGCGGGACTCCTTTATGTGCGTGAAGGTGAAAATCGGCAGAGTTGATGGGGCGCGCGGCGCCACTGCGGGGGTAAGCCCAGCTAGAACATGTCGATCTTCAGATACATGCGCATCCCTTCGCGTATGGGGTACATAGTTGCGGTCTAACCCATATATGATAGCGTGCGCAGGCAAACCTGCATATAACCCGCACGGAATGATTGGTGCAAACAAACCTGACCCCATTGCACCAAGGGCTTCCTTTTTGGCTAGAGCGTATGGAGCAGGGCGATGAGGAAGCGCACGCCCTGGAGGTAGGCGCGGCGGGTGATGCGCTCGTTGGTGCCGTGGACGCCGCGGTCGCACTCGTCATCGTCGACCACAAAGGCCGAGAAGCGAATGCACTCGGAGCAAATGCGCTGGTAGTTGGCAGCGTCGGTCGCGCCGATCACGGTCGAGGGGACAATCGCCAACGGCTCGAATGATCCGTTTTCCTCCGTCCCCTTTGGATCACGGAAATAGCGGGCGGCGATGGCGCGAACGGCCTCGAGTCCCGGTCCACCAACGCGCGGGGACGGCGAAGGCTCGGAGCTGCCGGGGCCAAGTTCGACCTCCACACGTCCGGCAAGGCCCGCCGCGGCAACCGCCTCGCGGCAGCGCGCCACAACGTCGGCCACGCTCGTGCCCTCGAGCATGCGGAAGTTAATGTTGGCCCACATATCCTGCGGCATTACGTTGGCGCCGGTGCTGCCACCCTCGATCTGCGTGGGCGCGCAGGTGGTCGTCACCAGCGGATAGAGCTTCTTGCTGGCGAGGCACTCGCGCACGATGGTGTCCTTGTTGGAGGCAATCTCGTCGGCCGTGTAAAGCCCCAGCTCGACGAGCTGTGCGGCAAGCAGGTCCGTGACGCGCGTCGGCCATTCGATATCGCAGATTGCGGTGATGGCACGGCTCAGCACCTCGAGCGATGTGCCGCCGTAGGGGTTGGACGAATGCCCGCCCTCACTCTTCGTCTTGAGCACAATATCGGCGTAGCCCTTCTCGGCAAGGTCGGCATGCATAAGCCAGCCCTCGCCCGCGCCGTACTCGGCAGCTGGAACGATGCGGTAGTCACCCTCGTCGATCAGGTACTCAAGCTCAATGCCGCGCTCCTCGAGCGCGCGGCCGATGGCGCCTGCGCCGTACTGCGTAGTCTCCTCGTCCTGGCCAAAGGCCAGGAGCAGCGTGCGCTCGTGCTGCCAACCGTGCGCCAGCGCATACTCAACCGCCTCGAGAATGCCTGCGACCTGGTCTTTCATATCGATGGCGCCGCGACCCCAAATGTAGGTGTCGTCTACATGCCCGCTAAAGGGGGCGTACGTCCAGTCGTCCTCGGTACCCGGCACCACGGGGACCACGTCCATGTGACCCATGAGCACAACGGGCTTGAGTGCGGGGTCGGAGCCGGAAAGCGTCACCAGCAACGAATGATCGATGAGCTCGACCTTACCCGCTGTAAATACGTGCGGCCAGGCCCGCTGCATATAGGCGCGCAGGTCGTCGAACGGCTGCCAGTCCACTGCCTCGGCATCCATACTCGAGATGGTCGGGAACGACAGCACGCGGCCCAGGCGCTCGCACGCACCAGCCTCGTCCAGATCGGCAAAATCATCCTCATGCGCAAAGAAGCGCCAAACCTCGGCCATGACATCCTTTCGATTGTGACGACAAGGGCCGCCCCACCGGAGCGGCCCTGCCACACAAGCGCTTGCGGTTGGTTATTTGTCCTCGAGATAACGCGAGAGGAACTCGCGGGTACGTTGGTGCTTGGGGTTGCCGAAGAGCTCGGCCGGCGCGGCATCCTCGAGCACCACGCCCTTGTCCATGAAGACCACGCGGTCGGACACCGTGCGGGCAAAGGCCATCTCGTGCGTGACGACGACCATGGTCATGCCGTCGGCAGCGAGCTTGCGCATGACCTCGAGTACCTCGCCCACGATCTCGGGGTCGAGTGCGGAGGTCGGCTCGTCGAACAGCATGATCTGCGGGTTCATGCATAGGGCACGAGCGATGGCCACGCGCTGTTTTTGACCACCGGACAGGCGACCCACGGCGGCGTGCGCGAACTTCTCGAGCCCCACGCTCGCCAGATGCTCCAGCGCGACCTTCTCGGCCTCGGCCTTGCTCATCTTTTTGAGCGTGACGGGCGCGAGCGTGCAGTTGTCGAGCACATCCATGTTGTTGAACAGGTTAAAGCCCTGGAACACCATGCCGATGTCCTCGCGCAGCTTGTTGATGTTGCAGCGCTCGGCCGTGAGGTCCTGGCCGTGGAACCAAATGTGGCCCGCGTCCGGAGTCTCGAGCAGGTTGAGGCAGCGCAGAAAGGTCGATTTGCCCGAGCCTGAGGCGCCGATAATGGTGACGACCTCGCCGGGGTTAACGGACAGGTCGATGCCCTTGAGCACCTCGAGCGAGCCGAAGCTCTTGCGCAGGCCCTCGACGCGGATGAGCGGCTCATTGGTCTGTGCGGCGGCCGCGGTGCCGGTAGTGGCGGTATCTGCCATGATGATTCTCCTCGTCTTGAGCCTAGTTGGAGCTGGGCAGCGTGACCGGAGCCTCGGCGCCGAGCTTTTTGCCAAAGGCCTCGAGCAGGCGGCTCGCCACGAGCGTCAGGATCAGGTAGACCACGAGCGCCACGCAGTAGACCTCCATCTGGCGGTAGTACACGCCGGCGACGGTGGTGGTGGCGTACATGAGGTCAAACACGCCGATAACCGAGAGCACCGACGAATCCTTGATGTTGATGATGAGCTCGTTGGTGAGCGCCGGAATCGCGTTTTTAATGCCCTGGGGGAACACGACTTTGCGCATGGCTTGCCACTGCGACAGGCCCAGCGAGCGTGCTGCCTCGGCCTGGCCGGGATCGATGGACTCGATGCCGCCGCGCAGGACCTCCATCATGTAGGCGGTGGAGTTGAGCGAGATGGTGACGAGGCCGGCGGTGAAGGTGCTCCAGATCTGGTTGGCCTGGGCGGTCTCGAAGCCCATGCCGCGCAAAACGGTGAAGCCCGCGTAATAGATGAGCAGGCCCTGGACCATCATGGGCGTGCCGCGCACGATGGTGGAGTAGATGGTCGCAAAGCCGCGGCCGATACTCTTAAAGAAGCGCACCAGGTCGTTATCCACGCGGTCGAAGGTCTGAATACGCAGGAACACAAAGAGCAGTGCCAGGAAGAATGCGATGACGGTGCCGAAGGTGGCAAGCGCGATGGTGATCTCGATACCGCGAATGAAGAAGTCGCCGCTCTTGTAGGTCATGTAGACCAGGCTCGACAAAAAGTCGCTGGGGTTGGAATCCGAGACAATGCTCACCTGCACCAGGTCGATAAACGACATGACGCAGCGGTCGATAAAGAAAACTGCCGCGATGGCGACCACGACGTAGCTGCCTAAACGTGCTCCACGACGGAAACGCTCGGATGCGAACGGCGACTTTTCGCGATAGTCGCTCCAGTGCATAAGCTTGGTGACCAGCGCCGCCGCCGACACGACGAGCCACGCCCACAGGATTGCCCAAAGGCAATCTTGGAACACGCCCGTGGGGGCCAAGAAGCTCAGCGGCGTGGGGTTGCGCTGGCTAAACGTCAGGCCGAGCGCCGCGATAACGCTCGTGCCCAGGTATACATAACGGTGGTCGGCCTTGATAAAGGAGGCCAGGCGATTAATGGTTTTCATGCTGCCTCCCTATGCCGGCTGACGGTCGAGGCACGCGTCCCACATTTGGTCGCGCTCCTCCTGGCTAATGCCCTTGAGTGTCTTGTCGATGAGCTTAAGCAGCTTGTCCGAGCCCTTGCGGCAGCCGACGTTTGCCGTGACCTCCTGCTTAAAGCCCTCGTCCTCGGCAAATTGAATCGGCACGATACCCGGGTTTTGGGCCATATAGCCCTTCTCGTTCTCGGTGTTATAGGTCACGGCGTCGCAGGTGCCCTGCAGCAGGTTCGAAAACACCGTGGGAACCGAATCGACCGGGTTTTTGTGCACAACGCCCGGGATCTCGTCGATGACGGTATCGAGCATGGTGTCCTTTTGCCCGAGCACCGTGGCGCCGCTAAAGTCGCTGAGCTTGGTCGCATTTTGGTAGGGCGAGCCCTCTTTTACGAACAGGCCAAAGTAGCCAATAAAGTACGGATCGGAAAAGCCGACGGACTCCTCGCGCTCGGGCGTGGCGCTCATGCCAGCGATGATGAGGTCGATTTGGCCGTTGTTGAGCGAATCGATAAGGCCCGAGAAACTCTGCTTGACGGCAACGGGCTCGCCACCGAGGGCCTTGCAGACGATCTTGGCGATCTGCACGTCGTAGCCATCGGCATAGGCACCCTGCACGTTGTCGATGGGGATGGTGTACTCGCTGGCCTCGGAGACCTGCCAGTTGTACGGGGCGTAGGCCGCCTCCATGCCAATGCGGATCTTATCCTTGCCGATAACGGAATCGGACAGGTCGTCGCGGCCGCCGCCCGTCGTGGGCTGAACTACTTCCAGCGTGGAGGGGCGCTGGCAACCGGCAAGTGCGCCGGCGACGACAGAAGCGCTCGCAGCGAGAGCGCTACCCAAAAAGATGCGACGGCTGCATACCGGCTGTGGATGCGCGTCGCGTTGATGGGGAGAATGCATAATCTGCCTTCCCTGTTGAATCGTATGCTGACGAGTTAACAGGATATACGCCAGCGACCAGCAGCGCAGCACAAGCTCGAAAAATTAATAGACACACGGTAGTCATTGGGGACGTCGATGTTTTGGCAATGCCGGCGAGCGACGTCCAGAGCGAACAAGTGGCATGAAAAAGGCAAGGCATGACCAGAAGGTCTATGCCTTGCCTTATGAATGACAAATTATCGCTCTGGACGGCGCGCAGCATCGACCGAGCGGCGGAACCTCTAGAGCAAGGTGACGCTAAAGCTGCGTTTATCGGTAGCGCCGGGAGCCAAGGTGATGGTGTTGACCTTGTGCTCAAAGACATCGTCCTCGGTGTCCATGGTGGTATGACCGGTCCAGGGCTCGAGCGCCACAAACGGAGCGTCGTTGGCGGCAGACCACACGCCAATGTACTTAAAGCCCTCAAAGTCGATCTTGACGCCGTGGCCCGACTTGCGGCCGCGCAGCGTGAGCGTGGAGCCCGGAGTATCGGTGAACATGATGGCATCGTTATCGAAGCTACGGTGCGTGATGGGCAGCACGTCCGAGTTATCGGGAGCCTTGTAGCTACCCTCGAACGTCATAAGACCGTCGGGCGTGATGATGGGAGCCTCGTTGGTCCAAGCCTCGGTAAACGCCAACTCGTAATCCTCGAACGCCTCGTCCTCGGCACCGGGGGCGGGCACGTTAAATGCGGGGTGGCCGCCCACCGAGAACGGCAGGTCCACGTCGCCGGTGTTGGTGACGGCAAAGGTCTGCGTGAGGGTGGCGTCGCCGGTCAAGGCATAGGTCATGTTGAGCTTAAAGTGGAACGGGAACGCCTTGAGCGACTCGGGCGTATCGGTAATCTCGTACGTTACCGAGGAGCCGTCCTCCGAAACCTCGACCAGCTTGTGCTCGACGATGCGCGCGAGTCCGTGGCGCGGCATCTCGCAGGTGCCGGCCGCAGACGTTGCCGTGTTGTTGCGCAGCGAGCCCACAATAGGGAACAGGATGGGCGCGTGCTTGCCCCAAAAGGCGGGGTCGCCCTGCCACAGATACTCGTTGCCGTTGAGGGCAAGGCTCGTGAGCTGGGCGCCCATGGAATCGATGGCCGCGGTGAGGCCGCCGCGCTTGATGGTAGTGACGGTAGACATGCTACTTCCTCCAAAAGTAAACAATAGTGTCGAGGGCTATTGTCCCACTCTTGGCGGCGGGACGGGACGGCAGGCGATTATTGAGTAGCCATAGCGGAATAAGCGGCGAGCGCCTACTGGGTATCCACGTAAAGGTCGAACCCGCCCTGCGGTGTAGTGTCGACCGTGTCGGGCGCCTGTGAGTTAAAGCTCACGGGGACCATGCGCTTTGAGGCGCGGAAGCGCGTGCCGTCGGTGGCGACGGGCGGTTCATCGACGGTGAGCTCGTAGTCGCCGGGCTTAAGTTCGATGCCGTCACCAGCGGAATTGACGTATTGATACTCGTCAATCGTCTGCCCTTTGAGCGTGCGCCCCACGATGTGGATGAGCATTTGGCTGTCGCCGTGCGCGGTATCCCACGTCGCGCCGTCCTTGACCTCGACCGACACATGTACCGAGCGCGTGCGGCTGAGCGATTGCTCGACAGACATCTCGACCTTGGCGGCGTCTTTTCGCTGCTGCTCGACATGGCTCCAGACGTTTCCAATTACCGAGCAGGCGATAACGCCGGCCATAAAGGCGATAAGGATGGGGCCGAGCGGCGAGCGGCGTCCTGCATCTTCCTCGCGAGACAGATTGGGGCGACGTGTGGGTGCGGGCGCCTGAGCGCCCTGCGAGGGCACGTCGAGAATGCTGAAGGATGCCGTGCTGTCGGGATCGATAGTGTGGCGCGGCTGCGGGGTCTTTGCCGGCGAGATCGACATGTCGGCTGGCTCGCCGAGCGTGGCCGTAGCGTCGGCCTTGGCCTCGTCTGCCTCGGCCTGGGCCCAAGCTTGTTCGAAGGTCAGGGGCTCGACGGGGTCGAGGGCGGCGTCCGAGTCGGCGGCGGCGTTGCCGGTCTCGTCCTCGTCGCTCGACACGTCACGCGGCGCGGGCTCGTCCCACCCCTCGTCCGGAGCCTCACCCTCGCTATACCACCATTCAAAGTTATCGATATCCATACGGGGCGCCCCTTAGGCCTCGCAAATAAACACTCGCTAGTCTTATACCCCCAGACGACACCGAAGCTCACCCGCGCCGGACACGAAAACCGTCACAACATTCGACGCTTTTCCTCGAATTCGAGATTTTCATCGAATGTTGTGATGGTTTGGGCGACTGGCCGGCAGCGCAATGTGACAAAGGGACTGCCCCTTTGTCACATTCTGTTAGAGTTGCAGGGATTGAATCCCGCTTATCAATGCGACATTGGAGTGACAACCTTGATCGCCGCAACCACGCCTAAAAGTAAGTCAACCGCCGCCGCGCTCTCCCCTGCGCGCACCAAGCTCTGTCTGGCGCTGCTCGTGCTGTTGGGATTCTCGCTCGGCTGCTCCGAGTTCGTGGTCATCGGCATCGAAAGTGACTTGGCGACGGAACTCGGCGTATCACTTGCTACTGCGGGCCAGCTCATCAGCGTGTTCGCGCTCGTCTACGCCATCGCTACGCCGACGCTTGCGCTCAGCACGGGCCGTTTTCGCCGCTACCAGCTGCTGGTGTGCTATAGCATCGTCTTTGTGCTCGGCAACCTGGTTATGGCGTTGGCGCCCAACTTCCAGGTGCTCTTTATCTCGCGCATTGTCCTGGGCTCCGTCTCGGGCGCACTGCTCGCCGTGGGCGTGACGTACATCCCTGAGCTTCTGTCCCCGCAGCAAACTTCGCTTGCCATCTCGGTAGTATATGGTGCGTTTTCCGTGGCGATGGTCTTTGTGACCTCGATCGGTAAGTTTGTGGCCGACACGCTCGACTGGCACGTTGCCATGTACGGCGCGCTGACCTTTGCCGTTTTGATCTGCGGAGCGCTCGTGGCGTTTATGCCGCGCGCTGGGCAAACCGACGAGCCCGCCACCTTTCGCGAGCAGGCGAGTCTGCTGCGCGAGCCGAGTATCATCACCGGCATGCTTATCTTTTTGTTTGGCGTGGGCTCGGTCTATGTGTTCTACGGCTACGTGACGCCTTATCTTGAGCAGGTGCTGGGCATGGGCACGGTCGAAGCCAGTACCACGCTTATGGCCTACGGCGTGTTCTGCCTGATCTCGAACATCCTGGGCGGATGGATCGATGCGCGCTTTGGCATGAAGGCGCTGCTTGTGACGTTTGTGCTGCAGGCGGCGGCATTGTTTGGGCTGTTTGCCGCAGGCGCTGCCATGCCGTTCGCACTTGTCTTTGTCTTTAGCCTGGCGATGCTCATGTACCTGTTCTCGGTCTCGTGCATCACGCACTTTATGGATGTGGCACGCAGCCGCCACCCCAAGTCGATGGTGCTCGCAAGCTCGGTGGAGCCCATGGCGTTTAACGTCGGCATCTCGTTTGGCACTGCGGTGGGCGGCGCCGTGGTAAGCGGAGTTGGTATTGCATACGTAGGCGCAGTGGGCGCCGCGTTCTCGCTTGTGGCCTGGGCACTCACGCTGGTGACGATTAAGCTGGCACGTTGGGAGCGCAAGCGGGCGAGGGCGCAAGTATAGGCGCGATAATCGAGCCCATCGATACCGATTGAAAAGGAAACCGCTCATGCAACGCATTCTTTTTATCTGCCACGGGAATATCTGTCGCTCGACGATGGCTGAGTCGGTGTTTACCGAGCTGGTGCGCCGTGCTGGGCGCGAGGCGAAGTTCACTATTGATTCTGCCGCAACCTCGACCGAGGAGATTGGCAACCCGCCACACCATGGAACCGTTGCCAAGCTGCGCGAGGTCGGGATTCCCGTGGTTGATCACCGCGCGCGTCAGGTGCGACGCGCAGAGTATGGTGACTGGGACCACATTGTCTATATGGATGCCGAGAACGCGCGAGGTCTGCGTCGCATTTTTGGCAGCGACCCCGATGGCAAGATCTCGCGCCTGCTCGATTGGACCGATCGCCCCGGCGACGTGGCCGATCCCTGGTACACCGGCAACTTCGATGCCACCTACCGCGATGTGCTCGCCGGCTGCACGGCCATGCTCGAGCAGTTATAGGCAAGCGAGCACGCGGACGCACGTGCCACGCCATCGGCATAAAACGAGCGTGGATGATCTCCCACTTTGAGCGTTCAAGCGCGCTCTAAACGGGAGAAAATCCACGCTCAACTACTCGTCGACGATCTCGGCAAGCCAGACGTTCAGCGTATCGACCTCGGGGCAGCAGAACTTTGCCGTGCCGGGCTCGTTGCCAGGCACGGTTCCGCCATAGCGCAGGATATCGATATAGGGAAAGCCCACATGGCAGGCCATAGCGCACATCTTGCCGCGGTCTCGGTCGAAGTCAAAGACGTCGCCCGGCTTGTGACCATGGTGGCAGCGGCACGCACCCAGCTGGTCCACGCAGCTCACGCGGATACGCGGACGCTTGCCACGCGGCGCGCCGAGCGGCTTGTTCTCGCCCGCAGGCTTGACGCCGCCCTCATCAGCATTACTCATGGTCAATCACATCCAGGCAGGCCTCGATGGGAAGGCCGGCGGACTTATCCTCCTGGTCGGCATTGCGCTCGATAAGCTCCGCTACCACGCGCATGGCATCGCTCGTCGCACGCTGCAGGCTCCAACCGGCCATAACGCGGCCGACGAGCACCGCCGAGAACGTGTCGCCCGTGCCCGGGAAATAGACCGGAATGAGCTCAAAGGGAATCGTGAAGTACTCCCCCGCCACATGGTCGTAACCGATAACCGCGTTCGTGCCATTGACCACGGCGCTCGTAATGACCACCGACTTGGCACCCAGCGCGCGCATGGCGTCCACAAGGACGCGGGCCTCGTCGGGCGTGATTTGCTCGGCAATAGGCGTATCGGTGAGCAGACAGGCCTCGGTGTAGTTAGGCACCGCGTAGTCTGCGCACTCCAGCAGGTGCCGCATAAGGCCAATCGTGGACTCGGGCACACCGGCATAGAGCTTGCCGTTGTCGCCCATGATGGGGTCGACGAACACCTTGGTGCCCTTTTGCGCGCGACGGTGGCAAAAGTCCGAGATGATACGCGTCTCTTCCTCGGTCACGATAAAGCCGGTCGAGATAGCGTCGAACTCAAAGCCGAGCTCCTCCCAGATAGCGAGGCTTTGGCGCACGTACTCCGTGGTGTCGTGGATGTAGAACTTGGGATAGTTGAGCGTATCGGACACAAGTGCCGTCGGCAGGTTATGGATACGGTAGCCCATGTGCGACAGCACCGGCAGCATGGCGGAAAGCGCAACCTTGCCGTAGCCGCACATATCGTTGATCAGCAGCAGCTGAGTGTTCTTCATGAGGGTCTCCCTTGGTTCGGGCACGGCGCAGCAGCGCCACAGTGCGACTAAGTGTAGCGCAGGGAGCGTTTGCAGCGTCGAGCGGTTACGGCGTTTGGCAAAACGCCGTAACTTAATAAGTTTGGTACCTTGACATTGATTTCTCACGCTCCTAAATTGGTTAGGCACAAAACAATTCCACTACCTAACTAAAGAAAGGAGCGAAGCTTAGATATGTGTGTTGAACCACTCGTCCTTCCGCATGAGCCCGGCGGTGACCCGTCGCAACCGGTAGACATACCCGAAGCGGTCAGCGCCGAAGACAAACTCGCCAAGCGCATCCTGAGCGGCCTGGGCTTTTGCGGCCATTACATGCATTTTCACGGTGGTGGCGTATCCGGCAAGGCGCCCATTATCTGCCTGCTGGCCAAACAGCCCGGCGGCGAGATGTCGCAGCAGGAACTCGGCATGCACTTTGACCTCAAGCCGGGGTCGCTTTCCGAGATCCTGTCCAAACTCGAGCTCAACGGCCTCATCGAGCGCAGCCGTAACCCCAAGGATCGACGGCAACTCACCATTCGCCTGACCGAAACCGGCCGGGAAAATGCCCGCATCGACCAAGCGGCCCGCATTCGCTTTAGAGAGCAGGCCTTTAGCGCGCTCACCCACGACGAGCGCGAGGACCTCGCCGAAATGCTCGATAAAATCCGCGTAACCTGGGAGGAACTGGATGATTAAAACCCTCATGGGCAGCGTCCGCGACTATATGAAAGTCACTGTTGCCACGCCATTGCTCGTGCTTGGCGAGGTGCTCTGCGAGATGCTGATTCCATTTATCACCGCCAACCTGATCGATGCCATCAAAGACGGCGCCACCGTAGCCGAGATGCTTCCCACCGCGGGCTTTTTGGTGCTCATCGCGCTGACGTCGCTTGCTTTTGGCGCCGCTGCCGGCGTCACCTGCAGCCATGCGAGTTGCGGCTTCGCTAAGAACCTGCGTCACGACCTGTTCTACAAGATCCAGACGTTCAGCTTTGCCAACATCGATGAGTTCTCGAGCTCCTCGCTCGTCACGCGCCTGACCACCGATATCAACAACGTGCAGCAGGCCTTTATGATGATCATCCGTATCGCCGTGCGCGCGCCGCTGGTATTGATCTTCGCCTTTACCATGGCATTTATCATGGGCGGCAGCGTCGCCATGGTCTACCTGGTCATCATTCCGCTGCTGGGCTTTGGACTGTTCTTTATCATCTTTAAGGTGCGCCCCATCTTCTCGCGCGTGTTCCACAAGTACGACGCCCTTAACGAGTCCGTCGAGGAAAACGTCACCGGCATGCGCGTAGTTAAGAGCTATGTGCGCGAAGACTTTGAGAAGGAGAAGTTCGCGACCGCTGCGCGCGACGTCCAGATGGACTTCACCCGCGCCGAGAAGCTGCTTGCCTTTAACAACCCCATGATGAACATCTGCGTCAACGGCGCGTTTGTCGTCATCATCTACCTGGGCTCCAAGCTCATCATCACGAGCCAGGGCACGCTGTTCGACGTGGGCCAGCTCTCCTCGATCTTTACCTATGGCTTCCAAATCCTCATGAGTCTGATGCAGCTGTCGATGATCTTTGTCATGGTGACCATGGCCGACGAATCGGCGCACCGCATCACCGAGGTGCTGGCCGCCGAGCCCACGATCGCCGATCCCGCCGAGCCCGTGCTCGAGGTTGCCGACGGTTCCATCGACTTTGACCACGTGAGCTTTAAGTATTCCGCGCATGCGAAGCGCCAGGCGCTCGACGATATCGACCTGCACATTAAGAGCGGCGAGACCATCGGCATCATCGGCGGCACCGGCTCGGCCAAGTCCACGCTCGTAAACCTCATCGCCCGTCTGTACGACGCCACCGAAGGTACCGTGCGCGTGGGCGGCATAGACGTACGCGACTACAACTTGGACGCCCTGCGCCACCAAGTGGCCATGGTATTGCAGAAAAACGTGCTGTTTAGCGGCACGATTGCCGAGAACCTGCGTTGGGGCGACCCGAACGCCACCGACGAAGAGGTCCGCGAGGCCGCGCACCTGGCCTGCGCCGACGAGTTTGTCGACGGCTTCCCCAAGGGCTATGACACCTGGATCGAACAGGGCGGCTCCAATGTCTCGGGCGGCCAGAAGCAGCGCCTGTGCATTGCGCGTGCCCTGCTGCGTCGCCCCAAGATCTTGATCCTGGACGACTCCACGAGCGCCGTCGACACCAAGACCGACGCCAAGATTCGCGCAGGGCTGGCAAGCTATCTGCCCAACACGACCAAGCTCATCATCGCCCAGCGCATTAGCTCCGTGCAGGATGCAGACCGCATCATCGTCATGGAGGGCGGCCGCATCGCGCAGATCGGCAACCATGACGAGCTGCTTAAGACAAGCGCGATCTACCGCGAGACCTTTACCTCGCAAAACAAGATGTCTGCCGAGGGCGAAGAGGCCGTCGGGGCCGACACCGAGGCATCCGCAACGCAAGCTCAGACCCAGGAAGGAGGCGAGGCACATGAGTAAGGCAACGACCGCCGAGCGCGCGCTCAACCGCAAGGGCGGCACCATGTCGCGCCTCATCAAGACGCTCTTTGGCTTCTACCCCGTGCTTTTGCCCCTCGTCGTCGTCGGCGTGGTGCTCTGCGCCATCATCAACTCCATCGGCGCGACCTTCCTTCAGAGCGCCCTGCAGATTATTAGCGAATCGTGGCAGTCGGGCGATTGGGAAGCCGCGCAGCCCAAGATCGCACAGCTCGTGACCACCCTCGCCTGCATCTACGGCGTCGGCATCCTGTCCTCGCTCTTCTGGAACCGCGCCATGGCCATCGTCACGCAGGGCTCGCTCGAGAAACTGCGCGAGAAGATGTTCAACCGCATGCAGGACCTGCCAATCCGCTACTTCGACACACACCAGCGCGGCGACATCATGAGCCACTACACCAACGACATCGACACGCTGCGCCAGATGATCAGCCAGTCGCTGCCCAACCTGCTCATGACGGTCATCGTCATCGCCACGGTGTTCTTTATCATGCTGTACTACAGCGTGTGGATGTGCCTGGTCATTGTGGCCGGTGTCGCCTTTATGACCTTTATGACCAAGCTGCTCGGCTCCAACTCCGCGCGCTTCTTCATTGCGCAGCAGACCGAGCTCGGCGTGGTCGAGGGCCATATCGAGGAAGTCATGAACGGCCAGAAGGTCGTCAAGGCATTCTGCCACGAGTCTGCCGCCGAGGCCGATTTTGACGAGCGCAACGAAAAGCTCTTCGAGGTCTCGCAGAAGGCCAACATGTACGCCAACATCCTCATGCCTATCCTTATGAACCTGGGCAACCTGCTCTACGTGCTGGTGGCCCTTGCCGGCGGCATTTTCCTGGCGCTGGGCGTGCCCAACCTGAGCATCTCGGGCATGGCGCTGTCCATCGCCGTCGTGGTGCCGTTCCTCAACATGACCAAGCAGTTCTGCGGACAGATCGGTCAGATCTCGCAGCAGATCAACGCCGTGGTCATGGGCCTCGCCGGCGCCGACCGCATCTTTGAGCTCATCGACGAGAAGCCCGAAGCCGACGAAGGCTACGTGACGCTCGTCAACGCGCAGGTGAACCCCGATACCTGGCAGCTCGAGGAGGCCGACCACCATACCGGCATGTGGGCATGGAAACATCCGCACCGCGCAACCGGCGAGATCGAGTACGTGCCGCTACGCGGCGACTTGGTTATGGACAACGTGGACTTTGGCTACACGCCCGACCACGAGGTGCTGCACGGCGTGTCCGTATACGCCAAGCCGGGCCAGAAAGTTGCGTTTGTCGGCGCCACCGGTGCCGGCAAGACGACTATCACCAACCTCATCAACCGTTTCTATGACATTGCCGACGGCAAGATCCGCTACGACGGTATCAACGTCAATAAGATTCGCAAGGCCGATCTGCGCCGCTCGCTGGGCGTCGTGCTGCAGGACGTGAACCTGTTCACCGGCACCGTGATGGATAACATCCGCTACGGCAACCTGGATGCCACCGACGAGGAGTGCATCGCGGCGGCCAAGCTCGCGGGCGCGGACGACTTTATCACCCGCCTGCCCGACGGCTACGACACCATGCTCACCGGCAACGGCGCACAGCTGTCGCAGGGCCAGCGCCAGCTGATCTCGATCGCACGCGCCGCCGTCGCCGATCCGCCGGCGATGATTCTGGACGAGGCCACGTCGAGCATTGACACCCGCACCGAGGCCATCGTGCAGGCGGGCATGGACAAGCTCATGGAGGGCCGCACGACGTTTGTCATCGCGCACCGCCTGTCCACCGTGCGCAACTCCGACGCGATCATCTGCCTGGACCACGGCCGCATCATCGAGCGCGGCAACCACGACGAGCTGATCGCCAAGCGCGGATATTACTACCAGCTGTACACCGGAGCGTTTGAGCTGGAGTAGTTCGGCCCGCCGAGATGGCCGATTTGCCGCTCATTCGTCGGGCATGACCCCTAAGGTCAATACCCTCCTCTTTCGGGGCAAATCGACTCATCTCAGCGACCCAAACACAATGCGCCGCAACGAATAAAGCCTCCGCAGCATACACGAGCTGCGGAGGCTTTTCTATGCCCTTTGTTACAAGCTTACCGTTCCTCGCGTTGCGGCCCGGCTGCCTCGGCTGTCTTTACGCGGTTCTTGTCGATGTACATGTTTTTGTCGGCCTGGGAAAAGAGCTCGCGCATCGTAGGTGGTTCATCAAAATCACTGGAAAGTGCATAGCCCACCGCATAGCTGATAGGCATGTCGGGGTGAGCCTCGGAATACTCGTTCACGTTCGCACGAACCCGAGCGAGACAGGACTCCACGGCAGCTCGATCGGCATCCCGCAGCACCGCGATAAACTCATCGCCACCGTCGCGGCCTACAAAGCAGGTCTCGGACGCCACGCACCCCAGCTGCTGGGCAAAAGAACGGATGTATTCGTCGCCCTTCTCGTGGCCGAAGTTGTTATTGACCGTATGCAGATTGTTAAGGTCGAAGACGCACACCGCAACGGGCGCCTCCGCGGAGACAGGCCGCTCCTGCCCCAAGATCTCCTCGCACTTGTTCTTGTTGGGCAGTCCCGTGGCTTCGTCGAGATAGACTTTGCTCTGCAGCTCGCGGTTGAGCGCGGCAGTGCGCACCGCGCGAACAAGTTCGACCGCAAAGGTCGCCACCAAGCCCACGATGTCGACGATCACCAAGCCCTCGAGATAGTTGAGCGCCGACGCCTTCTCCTGAGAGTAGTCCTCTGCGAGTCGCGTAGCATCGTCGCAAATGCCAAAGAACTCCTCGCTCATGGAGATGATGTCGGTGCTCTCGTAGCCGACTTCGCGCACGCGGCTGATCTCGGCGCAAAGCTCATCAAAATAATTTGCAAGCTCGGTCATCTTTGCCTGATACTCATCGTCGTCGAGGCGGACGAGGTTGAGGTCGTCACTTCCGTAACGCAAACCGTTGATGTATGAATCCACGGCTTTGAGCAGGTCATCTTGAGGCTGGCCCGCATCCTCAAGCTTAACGATTCGCTGCGTGGTACCGCGCACCAGACCGGCGTAGTTGACCACGCGCGCCGTGCCCTGGATATCAGAGACGAGCAGCATGACATTGATGAAGAAGAAGATGAGAACTGCCGTGAGCACCATCATGAGCAAACGCACCGCCTGGCTGGCCTTCTTGGCGACAGAAGTATTCACAAGTTCAATCCCCCAAATGACAAAAGCACAGGTGATACGCAGTGTGCTGAAATTCACGTGAGATCAACTCTACCAGATGATTTTTCTAGGACGGGAATTAAGAATCATCGACACGATAGCTATTTGAGAAGTTGTGCCATGGCGTTGACGAATTTTTGGACTTGGAGGGTGGGCTCGAGCGGGTAGTGCAGAAAGACCGGCACCTCGCGGCCGCACAGGAACGGCACGCCCACAAAGGCAGGGTGCACCCCCGACCACGCTCCGCAGGTGAGTACCGCGTCGCCCTTTTCCTCCGCCTCGTTAAAGAGCGCAAAGTCGAAGCTGTCCACATCGATCACGTCCACGCCGCCGTCTGCCAACAGATCGATACGCAGGCTGTCCATAGCGTCGTTGCCGTGGCGGAGCACGCGCAGGCGCATGCCCTCTAAGTCGGCAACCGTAATGCGTGTCTTGCGCGCCAGCGGGCTCGTCCGTGGCACGTCGATATAAAACGTCACGTTAACGATGCGGAGCTTTTGGCAGGCATCACCCCAGCGCGGGGTCGAAAAACTCGACTGCACTACATCCACCTCGCGACCAAGGCTGCGCATGACGGATTCGCGCTCGTCATAGAGGTCGCTTACCGGCACGATCTCAAATCGCAGCGATGGTTCCAGATCGTGGATGCCCGACCACATCGACAGCGTCTGGCGCCCCGGGCACATCATCGACACACCCAGGCGCACGGCACCGCCATCGCCCGCCGCGCGTCGGGCGCGGCGCAGCGCGTCCTCGGACTGCCGCATGATCGAGCGCGCGTCGTCCACCAGCAGAGCACCTGCCGGCGTCACCTTAACACCAGAATGCGAGCGCTCGAACAACGTGATGCCGAACTCGGCCTCGAATCCCGACACCTGTTTGACGAGCGCCGGGGTCGACACGCGCAATTTTGCCGCCGCACGCGAAAAGCTTCCCAGCTCCGCGGCGGCCGATACGGCCTCAAGTCGTCGATCGTACACGTCAATCTCCCGTTTTCGCGCCCGTGGCCACATGGTGCCATAGGGGGTTGTTTTCGCAGGTCACGCGCTCAATTGAGAATAAACTGCATCGCACAGTGTAAACCTACGGTTAACGCCATTCTAACAAATATGCAATTCACCTGCGCAAATGCAAAGCATACGATAACCAGCGAAAACCACGTGGGTCGGTTAATGGGAGCGACCCACCGGGAGGCACAAGAAGGGAAGTTCCTATGAGCAACTGGCTTAAGCTCGAGGGCGATGTCTGCGCCGTGACCGGCGCGCTCGGCGGTATGGGCGTCGAGATTTGCCGCGAGTTCGCCCGCAACGGCGCCAACGTCGTCCTGCTCGATTTGGACGAGGAAAAGGTCAAGGCCGCAGCCGCCGACCTCGCTGCCGAGTTTGGCATCCACGCCGAGGGCTACAAGATGAACGCCACCGACGAGGCCGAGGTTCAGGCCGCCGTCGACGCCACGATCCGCGACTTCGGCCGCATCGACGTTCTCGTCAACACCGCCGGCATCCTGCGCTTCGCCGCCATGGAAGACCTGCCGCTGAGTGACTGGAACGAGGTCATCAACGTCAACCTCACCGGTTACTTCATCACCTCGCAGCGCTTTGGTCGCGAGATGATCAAGGCCGGCCAGGGCCGCCTGGTGCACATCTCGACCGTTGCCAGCCACTCCCCCGAGACGTTCTCGGGCGTGTACAGCTCCACCAAGGCGGGCGTCAACATGATGTCCAAGATGCTCGCCGCCGAGTGGGGCCCCTACGGCGTTCGCTCCAACTGCGTCGAGCCTTGCTTCGTTAAGACCCCGATGTCGGCCAACTTCTACGCCGACCCCGAGGTCGAGAAGAGCCGCAGCCGCCTGATCGCCACGCGCCGCATCGGCGAGGTCAGCGATATCGCCAACGCCGTCATGTTCCTGGCGTCCACGCGCTCGGACTTTACCACCGGCGACGCCATCAAGGTCGACGGCGGCTTCTCCAACATGATGGGCGACCTCACCGCCAAGCCCGGCGGCCGTCGCGCCTATGCCGACAACTACCTCAAGAACAAGGGTGTCGAGCTTTGGTCCGATGAGTCCGGCGTCGCCAAGCCGACTGACCAGTAAACCAACCTAACAGGGAGACCCGCGGATACGACCGCTCCTCCTCCCCCGTATCGATTAGAAAGAGTCCAATGGCTTCCACCAACTCCAACAAGGGTCGCGCCGTCGTGCTTTCCGCCGCGTGCGTCACCATGTTCTTCATCAGCTCCATCGCGCTGTATTCCGTCGTGAGCAAGAATCTGCTCGCCGTCTATCCCGAGTGGTCCAGCGCCCTTACCTGGGCCTTCCCGGTCTTTCAGACCATCATGGCCGTGACGGGCATCTTCGCCGGCCGCATCTCCGATAAAATCGGCCCCCGCAACGTCGTGATCGCCGCCGCCGTGTGCTACGGCGTGGGCTGGTTCATGTCCGGCACCGTCACCGAACCGTGGCAATTCTACCTGTGGTTCTCGCTCGTCGCCGCCGTCGGTAACGGCCTGGGCTACAACCCGGCGCTCACCACCGGCCAAAAGTGGTTCATCGACAAGAAGGGCCTCGCCTCCGGCATCACCCTCGCTGCTTCGACCGCCGGCCCCGCCGTGCTGTCCCCGGTGCTCGCCTCGCTGCTCATCCCGAGCCTTGGCATCTTCGGTGCCCTTAAGGCACTCGGCGTCATCTTCTTTGTGATGATCGCCGCCTCTGCCCTGTTCCTGAAGGCTCCCGAGGCCGGTTGGCTGCCCGAGGGCTTCGAGGCCCCCAAGGGCGGCGCGCACGCTGGCACCTTCGGCGACCTCACCCCGGGCGAGATGGTCAAGACCCCGCGCTTCTGGGTCCTCATCGTCACCTTCGCCTTTGCCGCCACCGCGGGCACCCTGCTCGTAGGCAAGGTTGCCTCCATCGCCGCCGTCCAGCTCTTCGCCGACCCCACGAGCGCCGCGGCCGTCGCCCTCGGCGGTGTGGTCGTCTCCGTCAACACCTGCGCCAACCTGGTTGGCCGTCTGTCCTTTGGCCAGATCATCGACAAGCTCGGCGCCTATAAGTCGCTGCTCATCAGCCTTGTCGTGACCATCATCGCGCTCGTCATCATGTCGATGAGCTTTACGCAGAGCATGTTCTTTGTGGCGCTCGCCCTGCTCGGCTTTAGCTTTGGCGCTCTGCTCGTCATCTACCCGCCGCTCACCGGTGGCGCCTTTGGCACCAGCAACATCGGCGTCAACTACGGCATCATGTTTTTGGGCTACGCCGCTTCCACCTGGATCAGCCAGCCCATCACCGCCGTGCTGTATCACGCCGAGGCCGGCAGCGCCGCCTACCAGCAGTCCTTCTACGGCGCCATTGTGATCGCCGCCATCGCCGTCGTGCTCACCGTCTACATGATGGTCTCCGACAGCAAGAAGAAGTCCGCCTAGTTTTACCGATGCGACAAAGGGACAGCCCCTTTGTCGCATCCCACCGGTCACCTGTATTAAGGAGTCGAAATGTCTGAGCTCAACCCCGTCCGCATTGCCGTTATCGGCGCCGGCGCCATGGGCCGCAACCACATCCGCTTTGTCACCGAGGAGCCCGAGGCCGAGCTCGTCGCCATCGCCGACGCCTTTGAGGGCGCTCGCGCCACGGCCGAGGCCGCCGGCGTGCCGTTTTACACCGATCCCGCCCAGATGATGGACGAGGTCAAGCCCGAGGCCGTCATTATCGCCACCCCCAACGACCTGCACCTGGGCGTTGCCCGCGAGGCCGTGAAGCGCAACATCGTGCCGCTGGTCGAAAAGCCGATCTCCAACGACCTGGAGGATGCCCAGGCCTTCGCCGCCGAGGCCGAGACCGCCGGCGTGCCCGTGCTCGTGGGTCAGCACCGTCGCCACAACCCCTTCGTCAACAAGGCCAAGGAGATCATCGAGTCTGGCGAGCTGGGCAAGCTCACCGTGTCGAGCTTCCACTACATGATCTATAAGAACGACGAGTATTTCGACGTCGAGTGGCGCCGCAAGAAGGGTGCCGGCCCGATCCTGGTCAACCTGGTGCACGACGTCGACCTGCTCCGCTACCTGCTGGGCGAGCCCGTTGCCGTCCAGGGCATGCAGTCCAGCGCCGCCCGCGGTTTTGAGACCGAGGACTCCGCCGTGGTCAACGTCCGTTTTGCCGATGGCGCACTTGCGAGCATGACCATCTCCGACGCCACCGCCAGCCCCTGGAACTGGGAGGCGACCGCTCGCGAGGATCCGCAGTACCGCCCCTTCGACGCCGACGCCTACTTTATCGGCGGCACTAAGGGCGCCCTGTCGCTGCCCCGCCTGCACCAGTTCTCCTACGACGGCGCTTCTAACTGGCACAAGCCGCTGCAGATGGAGATTCCGGCCGTCGACCCGGCACTGCCGCACAAGATGCAGCTCAAACACTTTATGAAGGTCGTCCGCCGCGAGGTCGAGCCCGTCGTGACCCCCGCCGATAACGTCAAGACGCTCACGCTTCTCAACGCCATCAAGGAGGCCGCCGAGACCGGCCAGCTCGTCGAGCTGTAATGCCTTAAGAGCGGGTCGCGGCAAACTCCCCGCCGAGCGCCTTGGCCCGCCGCTAACAAGCCCCTCTTCTTTGCCCCGCGAGCAGCCTCCTGCCCGCGGGGCCTTTTGCTACCTTGCCGACGATTTTTCTGGGGCGGGGGGGTATTTTGCACCTCGGCCCGATTCGTTCGCCACGAAATGGGCCTATCTACTACGTTTAACCGACCACTCTCAACCATACCGAATTTCGCGAAATAAAAACCGCAGGTAAACGGCTTGCCGGTTTTCGGTAAAACCAGGCATGGTCGACCCATACGGGTTAAACTGAACTGCACCCCAAAACTTGGACGGCTTAAATAAGAACTACGCCGCAAGGGGCTGGTTCCGGAACTCCTCCGGGGT
>CAJMEW010000033.1:0-22060 GCA_905212545.1 uncultured Collinsella sp. | reverse complement strand
CATTAGTACGCATCGCTCCCGTTAAAGACCTCCAGAACCGTTAGGAGGACGATCTTGAGGTCCATGACGATTCCGCGTTTTGCTATGTACTCGAGGTCCCGGCGGACCATGCCGTCGAAACCGGTGGAGTTGCGCTCCGTAACCTGCCAGAGTCCGGTGATCCCGGGCTTCACGGCCAAACGTTGCAGGTCATACTCCGTATACTCCGCAACCTCATTCGGCAGCGGCGGCCTGGGGCCAACCACGGACATCTGACCCAGGAACACGTTCAGGAACTGCGGGAACTCGTCGATGGAGTGCTTGCGGATAAACTTCCCGATCTTGGTGACGCGCGGATCGTTCTTCATCTTGAACATGGCACCTGCGATCTCGTTTTGCTCCCTGAGCTCGGCGAGGCGTTCGTCGGCATCTCTGTACATGCTGCGGAACTTCCACATGCGAAAGGTGGTTAAACTACCGTCGGAACGGGTGCGGCCCACGCGGATTTGGCTATAGAAGGGGCTCCCCTCGCTCTCCAGGCGGATGGCAGCGGCGAGTACGAGGCTGGGGATCGCGATGAGGACGAGCGCGGCACCGCTGAACACAATGTCGAACGTGCGCTTCACGACACGGTAGACCAGGCGCGAGCGATCCCAGTCCATGATGGATTGCATGGCCCTGTAGCGACCGGCGCCCTCGCGCCGGTCCATGGCCTGAGCAATCAGCGCCGCCCCCACGGGCGCATTGCTCTCTGTTACTTCTTTAGCAGTCACAGTCAAACTTACGTCCCCGTTCCCCAGGGATCCCCCAATCGGTAAATTCAAAAATGCGAACGAATAGCTGGTGCAACGTCTCCCTTACGTTTTGCTGGGGACATCGAGCGGCAGCAGCTCCCTAAAAGCGGAGTCGCCTACGCCCACGTCTACCAGGCACCAACGTTTATGACGGTCGATCTTCTTCACGCGGGCCTCTTGCCCCACCAAGGGCCCCTGTTCTATGTGCAACACGCCGTCTTCTATGCGCGCGATGCTGTTGCGCACCACGCCGTCGTCGTCCAGCACGCTGCGGTACCAACCCTGCGCATCGTCCGGCATGGGCATGTACGCCCGCTCCCTACTGCCGGCGATGCGACAGCCAAAGCTCAACTGGGCCAAAGCCCTATCGAGCGCGGCGGCATCGTGCGTGGCGACGAAGAAATATTCTTTGTACATAGGTTTGGTTTGGAGCGACCATGCGCCGTCCCGCTTAAACCAGAACTCCTTTTGCATTACAAAAGCGTCCTGCATAAGGTTGTGTGGAATAATGCAGCGGACCTTTTCGCAGGTCTCGCGCTCTTTTCCATAGGGGGTGTGAACCAGATACCAGCGGACGCGGCCGTGCTGGCTGTTTGTGGTGGAGCCATTAAATGCGCCCGGCAGCTGCTCTTGGCGCCGCGCCGTCTGTTCCATGTTCTCGCCCCCCTCGTCGGCTTTGCGATGCACGCAAATGCAGGGGCGTTTAGAACAGGCTTCTCGCTCGCAGCTAGGCGCAGTCGCAAAAGTACAGTTTTTTGTATCTTTCGACAGACGACATTATACGAGCTATTAATCAGCGTTTGACCAGATTACGCAAAATGTACTGCTAGTAGGTACATCTCCATACCCCTCTACAAAAACCTGTACCTTTTTGTGCAACAAAAAAAGCCGCTCAACCAGCGGCTTTTCTTATTTTGGTAAGAAAAAAGGCGACCGCCCTTTGTGGATGGTCGCCTTTGTTAATTGTTGTGAAGTTCGCCTTAGGCGCGAGTCTTGATCTCCTCGGTCACCTTGGCAACAAACTCGTCAACGCTCATCTGAACGGTCTCGTTGGAGCGATCGCGGACGGAGATGTTGCCGGCCTCGACCTCCTTCTCGCCCAGGATGAGCATGTAGGGCACGCGGTCGATGCTGCGGGCCTCGCGGATCTTGTAGCCGATCTTCTCGTCGCGATCGTCGCAGACCACGCGAATGCCGGCCTCCTCCAGCTTGGCGCACACCTCGTGGGCGTAGTCGCGGCTCTTCTCGGACACGGGCAGAGCCTTAACCTGCACGGGAGCCAGCCAGGTGGGGAACTTGCCCGCAAAGTGCTCAATCAGAATACCGATGAAGCGCTCGATGGAACCAAAGCATACGCGGTGCAGCATGATGGGACGCTTCTTGGTGCCGTCGGCGTCCACGTACTCAAGATCAAAGTTGAGCGGCATCTGGAAGTCGAGCTGCACGGTACCGCACTGCCAGGTACGGCCGAGCGAGTCCTCCAGGTGGAAGTCGATCTTGGGGCCGTAGAAGGCGCCGTCGCCCTCGTTGACCTCGTAGTCCATGTGCAGCTGCTCCAGAGCGGTGCGCAGGCCCTCCTCGGCGCGAGCCCAGTCCTCGTCCGAGCCCATGGAGTCCTCGGGGCGGGTGGAAAGCTCAACGTGGTACTTAAAGCCAAACTTCTGGTACACGGAGTCGATGAGGTTGACCACGCCCACGATCTCGTCGGTCAGCTGGTCGGGACGCACAAACAGGTGGGCGTCGTCCTGGTTAAAGCAGCGCACGCGGAACAGACCGTGCAGGGCGCCGCGCAGCTCGTGGCGGTGCACCAGACCAATCTCGCCGGCGCGGATGGGCAGCTCGCGGTAGGAGTGCGGCTTGGAGGCGTACACAAGCACGCCGCCCGGGCAGTTCATGGGCTTAATGCAGTACTCTTCGTCGTCAATGACGGTGGAGTACATGTTGTCCTTATAGTGATCCCAGTGGCCCGAGGTCTTCCACAGCTGCTTGTTCATGATGAGCGGCGTGGAGATCTCCACGTAGCCGGCCTTGTGATGGATCTCGCGCCAGTAGTCCAGCAGCGTGTTCTTAAGGATCATGCCGTTGGGCAGGAAGAACGGGAAGCCGGGGGCCTCGTCACGCATCATAAAGAGGTCCATCTCGCGGCCGATCTTGCGGTGGTCGCGCTTCTTGGCCTCCTCCAGCATGTGCAAGTGCTCGTCGAGCTCCTCCTTGGTGGCAAAGGCGACGCCGTTGATGCGGGTGAGCATCTTGTTGTCCTTGTCGCCCTTCCAGTAAGCACCCGAGACGCCGGTGAGCTTAAAGGCCTTGAGGGCCTTGGTGTAGCAGATGTGGGGGCCGACGCACATGTCGATGTAGTCGCCCTGCTGATAGAAGGTGATGCGGGCGTCGTCGTCCAGGTCGTTAATGTGCTCGACCTTGTACTTCTCGCCGCGCTCCTCCATAAGGGCGATGGCCTCGGCACGGGGTTTCTCAAAGACGGTGAACTTGAGGTTCTCCTTGACGATCTTTTTCATCTCGGCCTCGATCGCGGGGAAGTCGTCCTCGCTGATCTTGACGCCCTCGGGCAGGTCGACGTCGTAGTAGAAGCCGTTGTCGGTCGCGGGGCCGTAGGCAAAGTCGGCCTCGGGGTACAGGCGCTTGATGGCCTGCGCCATGATGTGCGCAGCGGAGTGACGGATGACGTGCGTGACCTCGTCCTGCGGGAGCTCGGCCACCGAACCGTCATTGTAGAGTGCCTTCATGGGTATGTTTTCTCCTCTCGGATGCCTGATGCAAGTGCGTGCGATGCGCTCGGCGTTTTTGACTTGCATCATTATAGGCAGGTTGCCTTGGTATACAAGCGCCCGCCGCACCTTAATGGCACGGCGGGCGATTTTCTACGCATGCTTCATCGTGTGGGCGCGAGGTGTGGGGCGCGCGTGGCTTGCGGTGTGCCCGGGGCTTGCGGCCGGCCCGGCGATGGATGCGTTACTGGATGCGAGTTCGGCAGTAGGGGCAGACCTTCCAGTGCGCATCGAGCGGGCGATGGCAGCTGGGGCACACGTTGCGAACCTGGGTATCGCACACCGGGCAGACAACGAAGTCTTTCTCGATGGGCGCGCCGCACTGCGGGCAGGTGCCGTACTGGGCAAGCTGGCGCTCACGCAGGGCCATGTCCAGCTCCTGCTCCTCGCGGTCGGCCGCGTAGGAGTGCGGGCGCAGGACCAGGTAGGCAATGAGGCCCACAAACGGGATGAGGGCGATGATGCCCCATGCCACGTAGGCGCTGGCGCCGCGGCGGCGAGCGTCGATGAACACATAGACGACCGACAGCACATACAGGGCGATGATAAAGCCAACAAAGGCATAGACGACGCCCATGAGCTGCGGCGACATGAGCTCGGAGATGTACTTGGACATTACGGGTACCTTTCGGAATATTAACAGTTCGGTCAAGTTTACCACGGGGTTTGTTTATATGGGACCACGGCTAGGGGCGGGGCTGGCGCGGACACAAACATCTCAATCTGAAACAGGTGGGAGCGAAATCCGGTCCTAGATGTTACAGGTCGAGACAAACGGAGGGGGCGCCAGACTAACGTCTCGATCTGTAACATCTAGAACCCAAATCATCAGCAAACTGTTACAGATCGAGACAAACGGTTGCCGTAGTTGTCGGTAGACGAGGTTGTCAACGTTGCCGGGGTCTCCCCTCGCCTGCCGTTGGCGGGTGTTGCGGGGCTGTTCGCCGCATTGCCGCCGCACTGGGGACGCGCAGACCGTAGGATAGTCTTATTGACAGCCTGTCAACTTGTCTGGGAGGCACCGTGGTAGAAACGTTTGATATCGCGATTGTCGGCGCGGGCATCACCGGATGCGCCATCGCACGGCAGCTCGCGCGGTTTGACCTGTCAATTTGCGTGGTCGAGGCGGCTAACGATATTGCGCAGGGCGCGTCGAAGGCCAACGGCGGCCTGGTGCACGCCGGCTACGATCCGACGCCGGGAACCGTAAAGGCGCAGGTTAACGCCCGTGGCTGCGAGTTGTACGGTACATGGGCGCAGGAGCTGGGCTTTTTGTTCCGTCGCACCGGTTCGATGGTGCTGGGCTTTAACGACGAGGACCGTGCGCATCTGGAACAGCTGCGCAGCAACGGCCATGTCAACGGTGTGCCCGAGCTGTCGATCGTTGGACCCGACCGCATCCACGAATTAGAGCCGCGCGCCAGTGCCTATGCAACGTGCGCGTTGTGGTGCCCCTCGACTGGGTTTGTCGACCCGTTTGAGGTTGCCATCGCCGCGCTGGAAAACGCCGTGGACAACGGGGTGACGTTCATGCGGTCCGCTCCGGTGGAAGCGATTGAAGTCGCGCGCTCGGGTGACGACGCGCGCTTTACGCTGGCGACCCCCGCTGGCAACGTGCGCTGCCGCTACCTGATCAACGCCGCAGGCAACGGCGCCGCCGGCATCTCGCATATGGCGGGCGCCGAGGAATTCCAGATGGTCTGGCGTCAGGGCAACATCGTGGTGCTGGACAAGGAGCCGCGCACGCTCATGCCGCTCTACCCCGTGCCGACGCCGGTGTCGAAGGGCGTTATCGTGACGGGCACTGTACACGGCAACACCGTGATCACCGCAACCGCCGCTGTGCGCGAGCCGGGTGACACGCAGACCTATGCGAGCGATGTGAACGCACTGCTGACCGGCGCGCGCAAGCTGGTGCCCGATCTGGACACGCGTCGCGTGGTGCGCGCATTTGCCGGCGGGCGTCCGGTCATTCAGGGAACGAACGACTTCTTTATTGGACAGTCGGCCGTGGTGCCGGGACTTTTCCAGGCAGCGGGCATTCAGTCGCCGGGCGTGGCGAGCGCGCCGGCCACTGCCGAGCGTATGGAACAGGTGTTGCGCGATGCCGGCGTGCCCCTGCGCGAACGGGACGATTGGGACCCGATTCGCCGCGCGCCGGACGACTTTGACCGCGCGCCGCTTACGCGCAAAGAAGAGCTCATCGAGTCCGACCCCGCGTGGGGGCAGATCGTCTGCCGCTGCGAGACGGTGCCCGAGGCCGAGATCGTGGCCGCGATCCGACGCCGCCCAGGCGCGGTTTCGGTCGAGGGCGTCAAGCGCCGCTGCCGAGCCGGCATGGGTCGGTGCCAGAGCGGGTTTTGCCAGAGCCGCGTGGTAGCAATCCTGGCGCGCGAGCTGGGCTGCGACCCCAACGAGGTGTTGTTGGAGGACGCAGGTTCTTGGCTGGTTGAGGGACCGCTGAAGGGGGGTGCGCTAGGATGGCGAAATTAAAATCGAGCGCTACAGACAGCGGTGCCGTTGAGTCAGTACCGACGCAAGCCTTCGACGTGGTCGTTATCGGCGGCGGGCCTGCCGGCATGGCGGCCGCGCTGGCCGCTCATAAGGCCGGAGCGCGCGTGGCCATCGTGGAGCGCGAGCAGCACCTGGGCGGAATCCTCCGCCAGTGCATCCACCCTGGCTTTGGCCTGTCGCACTTTAAACAGGAGCTCACCGGTCCCGAGTACGCGCAGCGCTTTATCGACCAGGTGCACGCAACCGACATTGCGCTGTTCCTGGACAGCATGGTGATTGGGATTGATTCAGGCGAGCCTACGGAAGACACCGCGGTCCATGCCGTCACGCTCATGAGCCCTGCCGGCATGCTGCAGCTCACCGGGCGCGCGGTCGTCCTTGCCATGGGCTGCCGTGAGCGCACCCGCAGCGAGATCAAGATCCCTGGCAGCCGACCCGCCGGCGTGTTTACGGCGGGCCTGGCGCAGCGATACATCAATATCGAAAATCTCAAGCCCGGCTCGCGTGCCGTCATTTTGGGCTCGGGCGACATCGGGCTTATCATGGCACGTCGCTGCACGCTCGAGGGGATTTCCGTCGAGGGCGTCTACGAGCTCATGCCGTACGCCAACGGTCTGCGCCGCAACGTCAAGAACTGCCTGGACGACTTTGGAATTCCACTGCACCTGTCCACCACCGTCACACGCGTGATCGGGCACGACCGCGTGGAGGCCGTCGAGGTAAGCCAGGTCGACGAGCACCTGGCGCCAATTCCGGGGACCGAGCGCATTGTTCCGTGTGACACACTGCTGCTTTCGGTGGGCTTGATTCCCGAGAACGAGCTTTCGGTTGCCGCAGGCGTAGAGCTTGACCCGCGCACGCGCGGCGCCGTGGTTGACCAGAGCCTGCAGACGGGCGTGCCGGGCATCTTTGCCTGCGGCAACGTGTTGCACGTGCACGACCTGGTCGACAACGTAACGAGTGAGTCAGAGAGGGCTGGCACGGCTGCGGCGGTATACGCGCTGGGCGGTGGCGCGGATGCCGAGGCGGGCGCCCAGCGCGTGGGTTGCCAGCTCACGGTCTCCCCTGCCGGCATTGCGGGCTACGCGCTGCCGGGACGCATTACGGCTGTGGCACTCACCAAGCTCAACTTCCGCGTACGCCGACCGGTCGACGCCGCCCGCGTGCGTATTCTCGCTGGCGGCGAGGAATTATTCGTAGGCAAGGTCCGTGCATTTAAGCCAAGCGTCATGGAAAGCTTTCCAATGCCGGCAAAGGTCATCAAACAAGCGCTCGACCTGGGTGTCAGCGAGATTGTCCTGTCCGTCAATCCCATCGAGGAGGCATAGCTCATGAGCAATAACGCAATCGATACGCTGCAGTTCAACTGCACCACCTGCCCATCCGAGTGTCTCCTGACCGTAGAGGTAGAGCGTGACGCAGACGGCGCCGTGGTAGAGGTGCGCTCCGTGACCGGCAACAGCTGTCCGCGCGGTAATAAGTTCGCACATCAGGAGCTCACCTGCCCCATGCGCGTGCTCACCACTACCGTAGCAGTATCTGGCGGCGACGAGACGCTGCTGCCTGTCCGCACCGCCAAGGCCATCCCGCTAGAACTCCACGCCCAAGCCATGAACCTCATCCGAGGCCTGGTCGTCAACGCCCCCATCCGCATGGGCGACGTCGTACTGGAAGACCTCCTCGACACCAGCATCAACCTCATCGCCAGCATGGACATCAACCGAGCCCAAGTAGCTAATTAGGGACGGGGCTCTTTTAGCTACCCCGCCATCCACCCAGCCCTCTTCAATTGCGGTGAAATAGTTCCTGATTTCCGCCAAAACCCCGGCATCCAGGAACTATTCCACCGCAACTATCCTTGGAATCGGTATTTAGCTTGTGCCTACTTTAGTGTCATTTCAAAACTATGCCGGATTACGGGGCTGATTCGGAGACCTCCATCCATACCGGCAATTTTCGATTTTTGATAATCCGTCTACCTGCGGTTTTAATTTCGCGATTTTTCCCATGGTCATGTAATACAGGTACAGCCCCGTAATCCGCCATAGTTTTGAAACCAGCCCATTTGGGACTGGCCTCTTATGGCTACTTTTACCTATTAGCCCGCAAGTTTGACGCAGCTAAAATAGCCCCGTCCCAAATTGACTACCCTGGCATTGGGGATACCATGGTGGCAACCTAGCGAAAGGATGTTTCATGGCACATGTCGATGACCAGCGTGTGGCGCACGTGCTTGATGCGCTCGAGGCTCAGCACCCCGGCGCACAGCTGCTCGTAAACGACCCGTGGTCGATTTACTATCTGACCGGTTTTTATGCCGATATGTTCGAGCGTTTTTGCGGCGTGCTGCTCGCACGCGATAGCGAACCTGTGATCTTGGTCAACGCGCTGCATCAGCGACCCGAGTACGACAATGCCCGCGTGGCCTATCACACCGATACTGACGTAGTGGCCGACGCCATCGTTCGCGAGGTCGATCCGAACAAACCGCTCGGCATCGACACCGTCATGCGTTCCGGCTTTTTGATGCCACTCATGGAGCGCCACGCAGCCAGCGAGTTTTTCCTGGGCGACTTTGCCGTCACCGCCGCGCGCACCCACAAGGATGACGCCGAACAGGCGCTCATGCGCGCGTCCTCGGCCGCTAACGACGCCGTGATGGCCGACGTCATCAAGCTCGTCCACGAAGGCGTGACGGAGCGCGAGATTGCCGACCAGATGCTCGGCCTGTATCGCAAGCACGGCTGCGAGGGCTTTAGCTTTCCGCCCATCGTGAGCTTTGGTGCTAACGCCGGCGACCCGCACCACGAGCCCGACGACACCGTGCTCAAGCGCGGCGACGTAGTGCTGTTCGACATTGGCGGGCGTCATCGCAACTACTGCTCGGACATGACGCGCACGTTCTTTTGGGGCGATCCGGACGAGGAGACGGCGCGCATCTACGACATCGTGCGCCGCGCCAACGAGGCCGCCGAGGCACTCATCGCACCGGGTGTGCGCATGTGCGACCTGGACCGCGCCGCGCGCGATGTGATTGAAGACGCGGGCTATGGGCGGTACTTTACGCATCGCCTGGGTCACTCGATCGGCCTGCAGGACCACGAGCCGGGCGACGTTTCACTCGTCAACGAGCAGGTCGTAGAGCCGGGCATGACGTTCTCCATCGAGCCGGGCATATACCTCCCCGGCCGCACCGGCGTCCGCATCGAGGACCTGGCCCTGGTTACCGAGACCGGCGTCGAGATTCTCAACGCCTATCCCCACGATCCGCTCCGCCTAGACTAGCCAATGTGACAAAGGGACAGCCCCTTTGTCACATTGCGATTACGTCGCGCCACAAAAACGGCCTATCTACTACGTTTAACCCGCATGGGTCGACCATAACCGAGTTTTCGCAAAATACGCAAGCCGTCTACCTGCGGTTTTAATTTCGCGATGTTCCGTGTGGTCGAGGGTAACCTGTCAAACGTAGTAGATAGGCCCATTTCGTGACAAGCGAGTCAACTCGGGGTACAGGGCAGCTAAAAAAGCCCCGTCCCAAATTGGCTGCTTTTGAGTTGCGGTGATATACGGATTGTTTGAGGCTTCTGGCTTGTAAAACAGTCCGTATTTCACCGCAACTGATGAGGGGATGGGTTAGCGGAGCAGACCGGCTACTTCGCCGGCTAGGGTGATGGTGCCGGCGGCTACGAAAGGCTCGTCTGCGACATCGAAGGCAGCGAGGGCCTCGGACACACTCGGATATACTCCCGTGAGCTTATCGGCATCAACGAGGGCAGCAAGCTCCTCTGCCGGCAGGGCGCGATCGGAATCGGTCTGGGTCACGACTACGCGCGGAAAGGCAGGGATCAATACGTCAACGATGCCCGCCACGTCCTTGTCGGCCAGCGCGGCACACAGCAGCGTGGGGCGATTCTCCACGCACGGATCGATCTCGTCCAGCGCGCTCACAAAGTTCTCGCAGCTCTGAGGGTTATGGCAGGCATCAATCAGCTTGAGCGGATCGGTCCCCAGCACATCAAAACGACCCGGCGTGGGACAGCCCATAAGCGATGCATCCAGCGCATCGTGGTCGAGCTCGCGACCCAGATACCCCTCGCACAGCATAATCGCGCATGCGGCATTCTGCGGCTGATACGCCGGCTTAACCATGTTCGTCGTATAGATCGCACGCGGCGTGGTGCAGCTAAACTCAACCGTGTCGCCCACACGCGCCGGCACCTTAGTCGTGGCGTGGCTCACCACGAGCGGCACGACACCGCACTCACGGCAGCGGGCATCCATCACGCGCTGAACGCTCGCCTCGTGCGTGCCCTCGCCCAAAACAACCAGGCGCCCAGGCTTAATAACCGCAGCCTTCTCCCCCGCAATGGCCTCGAGCGTATCACCCAAAATACGTGTGTGATCGAGCCCAATGCCCGTAATGGCAACGGCGACGGGATCGGTCGCACTCGTGGCGTCCCAGCGCCCGCCCATACCAACCTCGAGCACGGCAACATCCACGCGAGCCTCGGCAAACACCACCAGTGCGGCAGCCGTCAGCAGGTCAAACGGCGTAATAGTATAGGCGCGCTCCCCCGCCGCCACACGGTGCGCATTCACGCGACGCCCCGCCTCGACAGCTGCCGAAACGCCACGGGCAAACGCCTCATCGCTCACAACACGCCCATCGACCTCCATGCGCTCGGGATAGCGCACCAGCTGCGGCGACGTATACAGCGCGGTCTTGAGCCCCTCGCCGCGAAGAATGGCGGCCGAAAAACGCGTGGTCGAAGTCTTGCCATTGGTACCGGCAACCTGAATGCAATCAAAGTACTCGTCCGGACGCCCCAGCTCATCGAGCATATCGACAACCGTCTCAAGCAGAGGCCCAGCATCCCCAGAAATCCGTCCCGTATCAGCAGCCAACCCCACAGCCTCATCAAACGAAAGCAAATCAAACGAAAAAGGAACGACATACGACCCAGAACGCTTAGCCATAACCCAAAGTCCCCCATAATAGAAAAAGAGGCTCATCAAAAAGAATGAGCCCCTCGCGTTGACAATTTCAGCCTTTACCCGATTGCAGCAAGATCAAGGCCACAACCAGGTGGCCCCAACCTACCAGTTGCAAACAACCACGTAAGCGAACTAGGAGCGGCCCGATGCTTTGCTCGCCGCAAGTTCCGCACGCAAAGGACAGCACTTAATGTGCTGTCCGTCTTGCGCAGGACTGTCCGCAGCGGAGAGCAAAGCATCGGGACGCGCCCCCAAGTTAGACCTACGAGAAGTCAGCAACCTGCGAGTTCAGCGCCGCCAGGATCTCCTTGAGCTCAGCTGCACGGTCCCTCTTCTTCTGGACCACCGCGGGCGCAGCCTTGGCCACAAAACCCTCATTGGCCAGCGTCTTCTCGCAGCCGGCGAGCTCCTTCTGGGCCGCGGCGATCTCCTTCTCCAGACGCGCCTTCTCGGCCGAAAGATCAACCTTGCCCTCGAGCACCACAAAGACCTCGACGCCGCTGTCGACCACGGCGATGCTCGCGGCAGGCTTCTCAACGTCGGTACCCATGACCAGCGAGGCGGTGTTAGCCAGCGGCTCAATCGTCGAGCGCAGGCTCTCGAGCTTCTCGATGTCCTCGGCACCGGCGCGCACGACCACGTCGAGCTCGGCCTTGGGGCTCAAGCGGTAACGCGAACGCGTGGCGCGGGCGGCGGAAACGACAGTGCGGCACAGCTCAAATGCGCGCTCGGCGGGCTCATCGACATACTTGGCGTAGTCGGCGGGCTCAGGCCACTTGGCGATCATGAGCGCCTCGGCGCGGTCAACGTTGCCCTCGGCGTCCAGATCGAGCACGCTCGCCGGCATGTTGTCCCAGATCTCCTCGGTGACAAACGGCATAAGCGGGTGCATCAGGCGAATGGAGGTGTCGAGCACAAAGATCAGGTTGCGCTGCGCCTGCAGACGGCCCTCGCCCTTCAGGCGGGCCTTGGTGACCTCGACGTACCAGTCGCAGACCTCGTTCCAGAAGAACTGCTGCACGCCGCGGGCCATGTCGCCAAAGGTGTAGTTCTCAATGCCCTCGGTGACCATCTTCACGGCCTTGGCCAAGCGGCTGAACATCCAAGCGTCGGCCGGCGTCTCCACGGCAGGCTCGCCGGGCGTGTAGCCCTCCATGTTCATGAGCAGGAAGCGGCTAGCGTTCCAGATCTTGGTCACAAACGACTTGGCCTGCTCGGTACGCGGGCTGTCGATAAGCTTCTTGGTCTTCTTGTCGATGTTCGCGTCGAACTTAACATCCTGGTTGTTGGTGCACAGCGTAAGCAGGTTGTAGCGCATGGCGTCGGCGCCGTACATGCCAATGAGGTCCATGGGGTCAACGCCGTTGCCCTTGGACTTGGACATGCGGCTGCCGTCCTTGGCCAGAATCGTCGGGTAGATGACGACGTCCTTAAACGGCACCTCGTCCAGGAAGTACAGCGAGCTCATGACCATGCGGGCGACCCACAGCGCGATGATGTCGCGCGCGGTGACCAGCGCCGTCGTGGGGTGATGGCCCTCGAGCAGCTCCGGCTTTTGCGGCCAGCCCTGCGTGGCGAAGGTCCACAGCTGCGAGCTGAACCAAGTGTCCAGCACGTTCTCGTCCTGGTGCACGTGATGACCGCCGCACTTGGGGCACACGTCGGTGTCCTCGGTAAGGGCGTCCTCCCAGCCGCAATCCTCGCAGTAGAAAACGGGGATGCGGTGACCCCACCAAAGCTGACGGCTGATGCACCAGTCCTTGAGGTTCTCCATCCAAGTGGTGTAGGTCTGCGTCCAACGCGCGGGGTGGAAGGTAACCTTGCCGGAGTTGACGGCGTCGAGCGCCGGCCCCTTGAGCTTGTCGACGGCCACAAACCACTGCTCGGACAGCCACGGCTCCAGAGCGGAGTCGCAACGGTAGCAGTGCATGACGGAGTGATCGAGGTCCTCGACGTGATCGAGCAGGTCGTGCTCCTCGAACCATTTGATGACGGCCTCGCGGCACTCGTCGCGGTTCATGCCGGTGAACTCGCCGTAGCCCTCGACGACCACCGCGTGCTCGTCAAAGATGTTGATCTGCGGCAGGTCATGGGCCTGACCCATGGCGTAGTCATTGGGGTCGTGAGCGGGCGTGACCTTAACGAAGCCCGAACCGAAGTTGGCGTCGACATGCCAATCCTCAAAGATGGGGATCTCGCGGTCGACGATGGGGAGCTTGACGGTCTTACCCACAAAGGCGGCCTTCTCGGGGTCCTTCGGGGAGACGGCGACACCCGTATCGCCGAGCATGGTCTCGGGGCGCGTGGTGGCGACGACAATGTAATCCTGGCCGTTGACCGGCTCGGTCAGCGGGTAGCGCAGGTGCCACAGGTGGCCCTTCTCGTCCTTGTACTCGGCCTCATCGTCCGAGATGGCGGTAGTGCAGTTGGGGCACCAGTTGACGATGCGCTTGCCGCGGTAGATCAGGCCGTCGTGGTACCAGTCGCAGAAGACCTTACGCACGGCCTGGGCGTAGTCCTCGTCCATGGTGAAGCGCTCGTTATCAAAGTCGACGGAGCAGCCCATGCGCTTGATCTGCTCGACGATGATGCCGCCGTACTCGTGGGTCCAATCCCAGCAGGCATCGACGAACTTGTCGCGGCCAATCTCCAGACGGCTAATGCCCTCGCTCTTGAGCTTCTTGTCGACCTTGGTCTGCGTGGCGATACCGGCGTGGTCGGTACCCAAGACCCAGCGCGTGGACTTGCCGCGCATACGGGCCATACGGATGATGGCGTCCTGGATGGAGTCGTCGGTGGCGTGGCCCATGTGGAGCTTGCCGGTCACGTTGGGAGGCGGAATGGTGACGGTGCAGTCGCCCACGCCCTCGCGGCGCTTATAGTAGCCGCCGTCGAGCCACTTCTGCAGGATCGCCGGCTCGTTGGTCGACGGATCGTAGTTCTTGGGCATTTCTTCCATATATCTCTCCCTTGCCCATCGGGGAGGAATGTAGGCCCGATTTTCGCTCGGTCAAGTCCTGGCTCGCACGAAGACCACATTAAGTGGTCTTCGGCTCGTGCGGAATCTACGAAAATCGGGCCTACATTCCTCCCCTTAGGTATCGATTACTTCAGTCTGAATGGACTTTGCTGAGACTTTAAACAAACACACAGAATAACACAGGTAGTTGGGGTTATTGCGTATATATAAAATAGCCTCCGACCGCGGGTGGTCGGAGGCTATTTGCAAGCATGTTTTTGGCTGGTTTAGCCGTAGATGCGTTGGGGCTGTTCTTCGCCCTTTACGGAGGCTTCGGTCACAACGACCTTGGAAACGCCCTCCTCACTGGGCAGATCGAACATTGTCTGCTGCAGCACGTCCTCGCAAATGGAACGCAGGCCGCGGGCGCCGGTCTTGCGGGCGAGCGCCATGCGGGCGATCTCGTGCAGGGCGGCATCCTCAAACTCAAGCTCAACGTCCTCGAGCTGGAACATCTTGCGGTACTGACGCACCACGGCGTTCTTGGGCTCGGTCAGGATCGACACCAGGTCGTCCTCGTCAAGCGCCTGCGTCTGGGTGACGACGGGCGTACGTCCCACAAACTCGGGGATCATGCCAAAAGCGTTGAGGTCCTGCGGGAGCACCTGACGCAGCAGATCGTTCTCGTCGACTGAGGTGGGGCCGGCGATCTCGGAGTTAAAGCCCACGCCCTTGTTACCCACGCGGTCGGCGATGATCTTGTCCAGACCAACGAAGGCACCGCCGCAGATGAACAGGATGTTAGTCGTGTCGATCTGCAGCAGCTCCTGCTGGGGATGCTTGCGGCCGCCGGTGGGCGGAACGCTCGCCACCGTGCCCTCAAGAATCTTAAGCAGCGCCTGCTGAACGCCCTCGCCCGAAACGTCGCGGGTAATAGAGAGGTTCTCGGCCTTGCGGGCGATCTTGTCGATCTCGTCCACGTAGATAATGCCAACCTGTGCGCGCTCAATGTCGCCATCGGCGGCATTGATGAGCTTGAGAAGGATGTTCTCCACGTCCTCGCCCACGTAACCGGCCTCGGTGAGCGCGGTGGCATCGGCGATGGCAAACGGCACCTCGAGGATGCGCGCGAGCGTCTGGGCGAGCAAGGTCTTACCGGTACCGGTGGGACCGAGCAGCAGGATGTTGGACTTGGCGAGCTCTACCTCGTCCATATCGTCGTCGAGCTGCGAACCCGCGCCGTCGTCAAAGGCAGAAACCGCGGCTCCGCCCTCGATGACGCGGCGATAGTGGTTGTACACGGCAACCGACATAGCGCGCTTGGCGTCCTCCTGGCCCATGACATAGGCCGAAAGCTCGTCATAGATCTCGTGCGGCGTCGGCACGTGCGTGATGACCTGGCGGTCGTCCTCGAGCTCAAAGCCCTCGGTCTCGGGGTCCACGGCGGGCTGCCCAGCAGCCTGACCGTGGTCGTTGAGGAAGCCCGGCAGCTTGCCGTTGCGGGCGGCATCCATAAAGTCCGAAGCCAGCGACTCTTCCAGAATCTCGGAACAGGCGGCGACGCACTCGTCACAGATAAAGATGTTGGTCGGGCCCTTTACGAGGCGACGAACCTGGCCCTGCTCTTTTCCGCAGAAGGAGCAGCGGATGGGGTTGCCGTTCTCGTCAAAGTTGTCCTGCATGTTACCTGCCATCCTAGGCGTCCTTCGCGGCGAGATCGCGCGAGGTGACGATACGGTCGATCAGACCGTAGTCGAGGGCCTCGGCAGCAGTCAGGTAGTTGTCGCGCTCGGTGTCGGCCTGGACCTTCTCGATGGGCTGGCCCGAGGCGTCGGACAGGATCTGGTTGAGCTCGCGACGGGTCTTCTTGATCTCCTCGGCCACGATCTCAATCTCGGTCTGCTGGCCCTGGGCACCGCCGCTGGGCTGGTGAATCATGACCTTGGAATGCGGCAGGCAGAAGCGCTTGCCCTTGGCGCCGGCCGAAAGCAGCACGGCGGCCATGGACGCGGCCATACCCACGCAAATGGTGGAGACCTGCGGCTTAATGAAGTTCATGGTGTCCAGAATCGCCAGGCCGGAGTAGACCTCGCCGCCGGGCGAATTGATGTAGAGCGAGATATCCTTCTCGGCATCCTGGCTCTCAAGATGCAGCAGCTGGGCAACGACCAGGTTGGCGCTGACGGAGTTGATCTCCTCGCCCAAGAAGATGATGCGGTCGTTGAGCAGGCGCGAATAGATATCGTAGCTGCGCTCGCCGCGCGGCGTCTGCTCGATAACGTATGGCACGAGGGCGGAATCGAACTTGGCGATCATACGCATCTCCATTTCTCTCTTGCGGACCAAATTGGTTCTAGATAAACGTACGGTGCCCGCATGCTATGCATTGGCTGGCACCGTACGAAGCAACCGGATAACCGGTGTATAACTTTACCCCATCACGGGCGCACGCATGCGCTCGCGGGCAAGGTGGCGAGAATTACTCGGCGTCCTTGGCGGTCTCGTCGACCTCGGTCACCTTGGCGTTCTCGACCAGGTGGTCGACGGCCTTGGAGCGACGGATGGACTCGCGGACGGCAGGCATGCGGCCATCGGCGATGAACTCGGCCTTGGAAGCCTCGACGTCCTTGACGCCGGCCTTCTCGAACTCGGCGTTGATGTCGTCCTCGGTGACCTCGATCTTGAGCTCACGGGCGAGGGCGTCCAGAGCCAGGGACTCGCGGGCAACGTCGTTGGCCTGCTTGTGCAGGTCGCCGATGAACTGCTCCATGGTCAGGCCGGAAGCGGGCAGCCAGGTGTCGAGCGTCATGCCGCGAGCAGCGAGGTTGGACAGGAAGTTCTGGCCAAGCTCCTCAAAGACGGACTGCTCGTAGTCGGCGTCCATCTCGTCGAGCTGCAGGCGCTCGGCGAGAGCGGAGACGCAACGGTTCTCCTTCTCGGCCGGCAGGCGGGAAGCCTTGTCCTGCTCGATCTCGATCTTGATGGCGTCGCGCATAGCGTCGATGCTGTCAAAGCCAAAGTCGGACTTGACGAGCTCGTCGGTGAGCTCGGGGGTGTTGCGGACCTTGATGCCCTTGACGGTGACCTCGACGGTGTGGGTCTCGGCCTCCTCGCCCTCCTCGACCTCGTCGGTCCAGGTGACGGTCTTGACGTCTTCAACGTTGGCACCGATCAGGGCCTCGTTGAACTCCTTGGGGTTGCTGTCGCTACCGGCGATGAGCATGCGGCCCTCGGCGGCAAAGTTGTCGGCGTTCTCGACGGCCTTGAGGTCGACGGTGACGTAGTCCTCGGCCTCGACGGCACGACCCTCGACGTCCTCGAAGGTGGCACGGTAGTTGAGGAGCATCTCAACCTGGTTGTTGATCTCGGACTCGGTGACCTCCGCAGGGGGCATCTCGATCTCGACAGCGTCGAAGGAGGAGAGCTCGGCAGCGGGACGCAGGGAGAACTCGACGGTGTAGGTGTAGTCCTCGTGATCCTTGGCGAGGTCGAGCTCCTTGTAGTCACCGTTCTTGGTGGGGACGATGTCCAGCTCGTTGAGGACGGCGGGCTCGTTGGCGGCGATCAGGTCGTTGGTGGCCTGAGCGAGGGTAGCCTCGGCGCCAAGAGCGGAATCGATGACCGGACGGGGAGCCTTACCGGCACGGAAGCCCGGGAAGCGGTACTTCTTGGCGGTGTCCTTGTAGGCCTTCTTGATCGCGGCGTCGACGTCGGCGGCCGGGATGGTGACCGTAGCGGTGAGCTTGGCGTCCTTGACGTCAGAAGCGGTGATGTTCAACACGTTCCTCCTCATACTGCCCAGCTTATCTGAGGTGCTGGTACCTTTATGCAACAAAGTGTCGCGACGGCCAAGGCCGACGCAGGTGCGATGGTGCGGGCGAAAGGACTCGAACCTTCACGGGAATCCCACCAGAACCTAAATCTGGCGCGTCTACCAATTCCGCCACGCCCGCATGAGCGCACAGATTAGGAATGATAGCAGATACGAGCGACAAGCGCACGCACACGTTTTACAGACTCACGACCTCACCACGAGTGCAAAAGGCGGGACGAGTTGCCCCGCCCCGCCCATTACGACTTGTTCGCCGACCCGCTACTCCCCCAGCAGGGCCTTCTCGGGCGTGATCGGCAGCGAGCGAACCTGATGTCCGGTAGCGTGTGCCACGGCCGAGGCAACGGCGGCGAGCGGCGTGTTGATGACGACCTCGCCGATCGACTTGGCACCAAACGGACCCGTCGGCTCGTAGCTCGGCTCAAAGGCCACGCGAATGCTGCCGATATCCAGGCGCGTGGGCAGCTTGTAACTCATAAAGTTGCCGGTGCGCAGGCGACCGCGGTCGTCGTGCTCGACGATCTCGTAGAGCGCGTGGCCGATACCCTGGGCAATGCCGCCCTCGGCCTGGACGCGCGCGAGTGCCTCGTTGATCACGGTGCCGCAGTCCACAGCCGCCGCGTAGTCCACCACGGTCACCTTGCCGGTAGCCTTGTCGACCTCGACCTCGGCAATGCCGGCCATAAACGGCGGGGGCGAAACGGGCAGGCAGGCAGAGGCATGCGAGGTGAGCGCGTCGCCGCCCGCAATGTTCTTAACGCACAGGTTGGCAAAGTCGCGCAGCGTGAGGTAGCGGTTCTGCTCGCGCGCGGCACGTTCGTCGGACAGGCGCACGTACTGGCCATCGAAGACCACATCGGCGGCGTCCACGTCCCACATCTGGGCGGCCTTGGCGCAGATCTTCTCACGCAGCTCGGTCGCGGCGTTCTTGGCGGCAAGGCCCGTCACGTACGTGCCCGAGCTCGCGTACGAGCCGGCATCGAACGGCGACACGTCGGTGTCCACGCCGCGCACCACGATCAACGAGCTCTCCACGCCCAGCTCCTCAGCGGCAATCTGCGCCAGGATCGTGTCGACGCCCATGCCGTTATCGGTGGCGCCGGTGCCGATGGTAATGCAGCCGTCCTCTTCCAGGCGCATGTCGATGCCGGCGATGTCCACGTTGGAGAAGCCCGCGCCCTGCATGGTGAGCGCGCAGCCCAGGGCGCGCACGCGGTCGCCAAGGTCCACGGCCAGCGGCTTGTCGCGCCAACCGATCATGTCCATCGCGCGCAGCAGGCAGCGGTCGAGCGCGCAGGCGTTGAGCTTCTCGTTGTAGTACTGCGGCATGGTCTCGCCCTCGCGCACGATGTTCTTAAGGCGCAGGTCGGCGGGGTCCATGTGCAGCATGTCGGCGAGCTCGTTAACGGCGCTCTCCACGGCAAACTGGCCCTGGGTGGCACCGTAGCCGCGATACGCGCCGCCGCGGTTGGTGTTGGTGTAGACGGCGTCCCAGCTAAAGCGGCTCGCCTTCACATGGTTGTAGATGGGCAGGCTCTTGTGGCCCGAGAGGCCGATCGTCGTGGTGGCATGCTCGCCATAGGCGCCGGCGTTGGACAGCGTATGCAGGTCGATGGCCGTGATGGTGCCGTCGTTCATGGCGCCCAGCTTAACGGTCATCTGCATCTGGTGGCGCGAGTTGCCGGCGGTGATGGTCTCCTCGCGCGTGTAGCAGCAGTAGCTCGGACGGCCGGTCTGCTGGGTCACGAACGCCACAAAGATCTCGCAGCAGCCCGTCTGCTTGGAGCCAAAGCCGCCGCCGATGCGCGGCTTAATGACCTGCACCTGCGACTGCGGGATATCGAGCGACTGAGCGACCATGCGGCGCACGTGGAAGGGCACCTGCGTGGAGGTAGTCACCGAGATACGCCCAAACGCGTCGGTCGTCGCGAAGGCGCGGAAAGTTTCCATGGGCGAGGTCTGCGTGGCCTGGCTGGTGTAGGTGCGGGTGAAGACGATGTCGCTCTGGGCGAAGGCCTCGTCCAGATCGCCATAATCGCTGGTACCGCTGCACACCAGGTTGCGAGCAACGTCGCCGCCCTGCGGGAACATAAAGGTCACGTCGCCCTCGGGGTGGACCACGATGTCGTTATCGAGCGCCTGGGTAAAGTCGAGCAGCGGCTCAAGCACCTCATAGTCGACCTTGATGAGCTTGAGCGCCTTGTCGGCGGCCTCCTCGGTCTCGGCGGCGACGATCGCCACCTCCTCGTTTTGGTAACGGACGAGGTTCTCGAGAATCAGGCGGTCGTAAGGCGAAGGCTGCGGATAGCTCTGGCCGGCGATGGTAAAGCGGCGCTTGGGCACGTCCTCGTAGGTGTAGACACCCACGACGCCGGGCACCTTCAGGGCGCGCGACGTATCGATGGAGCGGATCTTGGCGCGGGCATAGGGGCTGCGCTTGAGCTTGACGATCAGGGCGCCGGCGGGCACCAGGTCGCCCGTGTAGACGGGACGCCCCTCGAGCAGGGCCTTCGAGTCCTTCTTGGGCTGCTTATGAGTGATCTGCTTATAGGAGACGCCGTCAGAACTGGTGTCGTTGACCGGCAGCTCGGGCATCTCAAAGCCCACCTGCACGCCGGACTCGTTGAGGAAGCGCACGATGGCGCGCAGCTGGCTCTCGTAGCCGCTGCAACGGCAGAGGTTGCCGGCGAGCTGGCGCGAGAGCTCCTCGCGCGTGGCGACGAGGCTCGGGTCCTCCTTGGCAGCGCGGGCAAGCGCCAGCACGTTCATGATGAGGCCGGGAGCGCAAAAACCGCACTGCTCGGCGCCTTCGGCAGCCATTGCGCGGGTCAGCGCCTCAGACTCGGCCTTGAGACCCTCGAGTGTGGTGATGGAGCGGCCCTCAACACGGGCGGCGGGAACCGAGCAGCTCAGCACCGGGTCGCCGTCGAGCCACACCGTGCACAGGCCGCAGTTGGTGGTCTCGCAGGCGCAGCGCACCGACGCGCAACCCTGCTCGCGCAACAGCGCAAAGAGCATGGTGTCGGGGGCAATCTGAACCTTGACCTTACGGCCGTTGAGCGTAAAGGAAAGATCGATGAGTTTGGCAGCCATTAGCGCACCTCGCTAGAATCGACGCCGGGCACGCGGCGGCAGGAATACTCGTCCGTGGCGAACTTAGGGATCTGCACGGTCTCGAGCTCGCGGGCAAGCGCGGCAGAAAGCTCGATGCCGGCGGCGCGGCGCACGGCCTGAATCGCCAACGGTGCCGAGATGCGGCGGCGGTAGTCAGCCGAGCCCCACAGGTTGGTGCCATAGCTCAGTGCGCGTACGGACGCGGCCAGGGCGCGAAGCTCGTCCTCGGAAGGCCGCTCGTTCACCAGGCCACACGACTCGCCCTGCAGCAAGGTCGCGCGCAGCGGGCGGGCGCCCACGGTGACATGCCAGCTGTTGTCCCACCAGGCGGCGGTGACGTTCAGCGAGGGGAAGTCCGTCGCGGCCTTGCGCACGGCCTCGTAGCTCGCACGGTAATCGTGCTTGACGACTACGACGTGCTCGATCACGTCACGCACGTAGCCCATGTCCACGAACTCCGCGAGCGGCACGCGGCCGGCGCCCGTCAGCTCAACATAGGAATCGAGCGCGAGAAAGGCGGAGAGGACGTCCGAGAAGCCAAAGCGACCGTAGATGCTGCCGCCCACCGTGGCGGTATTGCGCAGCTGCACGCCCACGATATCGTGGACGGCGAACTCAAAGACATGGTTGACAAGCGCGTTGAGCTCGGCATGGCGCTCGAGCTGGCGCAGGGTACACATGGCACCGATGCGAAACTCGGTCTCGGTCTCCTCGATCTGATCGAGTCCGCAGGCCGAAAGGTCAATCGCCGTCGCCACGCGACGCGAACCAAGGCGCATCCAGATGCCGCCGCCCACAATCTTGTTGTTGCGGTTCTTCTGTAAGAGCTCATAGGCTTCGGCCGCGTTTCCAACACGGACGTAGGTACCGAACTTGAGCACGTTCTCCCCCATCTCTCCACTTGTCCAGTACGTTTAAGTGTACCAAACGAGGGGCCGCACACCGTTTTAGGACAAAATCCACCCACCCATACATAACTTGCGGTGATATACGGACTGATTAGCCGTTCGGGGGTGCGGACAGAAAGTTGGACCGCGGGGCGGTCCGGACTGGAGGTTCGCATGTACAGCAGGGAGAAGGTCGA
>CAJMEW010000032.1:0-22486 GCA_905212545.1 uncultured Collinsella sp. | reverse complement strand
GGTGGCTGAGCCCGATGGAGTACCGCAGGAAGCTTGGATACGCCTAGGCGCGGTCCAAGAAATCGTCCGCACCCCCGATCTTCACATACTGGAGCAACGAATGAGCCGGCAATAATGCTATATGTGCCAGTTGTTCCGGCGGACATTAAGCCGAGCGCAATAACGACGACCCAAGCAAATGCGCCGCTTTCACGGAGACAATCTTTTTTGGCTGGTGTGGTGAGAGTCATGGTTGCTCCATTTCTATCGGCAATACATCCTATATGCCTACCGATAGGTATATAAACCAGAGGACTCTTCGTCAAGCATTAAGCGGGGAGAGGGAGTTCTTAACCTGCCGAACGGTAATTAGACCCCGTTTTCGCAAGGGTCTCAATGTGACAAAGGGACTGTCCCTTTGTCACATTATTCGGAGCGCAGGGCTTCCACGGGATCCTTTTTGGATGCGCTACGGGCCGGCAGCAGGCCGGCAACGACCGTCAGCAGCACCGAAATTGCAATGAGCACCAGCGCATCCTGTACGGGCAAGCTCATCAGGTTGGGAACCTGTTTAGCCGCAAGCGCCCAGGCATTAACCGGAAAGCTCACGAGCACCACGACGACAATGGCAAAGACGCCGGCGATGAGGCCTTCGATAAAGGTCTCGGCATTGAATACGTTGGCCACGTTACGCTTCGACGCGCCAATCGCACGCAGAATGCCAATCTCCTTTTTGCGCTCCAGCACGCTGATGTAGGTGATGATGCCGATCATGATGGAGCTCACCACCAGGCTGATACTCACGAATGCGATGAGCACCAAACTGATGGTGTTCACAATGTCGGTCACCGAGCCCATGATGATGCCCATGTAGTCTGTATACGAGATTGCCTGCTCATCGTGACCGGCGACTTTGACCTGCTTGTTGTACGCATCGATGTGATCGAGTACGCGCTCCTTGGCCTCAAAGTCGCGCGGGAAAATCTTGACCGAGATGGGGTCCGCCTCATCCGCATAGCCCAACGTGGTCAGATTGTTGTCGTAGGTGAGCTTCGACGCCTTGGCGTAACTCATCATGAGCGAACTCAGGTCCTCGGCGTCCATGTTGAAATGGATGGCACGAGTAAAGGCACTCGCATCCACGTGCATGGCGCTCGCCAGGTTGGCAAAACTCGAAGACATCTGCGTCGCCATCTGGTCCATAAGCCCTGCCGCGCCTGCCTTGAGCTGAGTTGACACCGTCGCCGCAATCTGATCGCTGATCGACTTCATCACCTGATCCATAGCCTGCTGCAGATACGGAGCCAGCTGCTTTTGCACATAGTCGGTCATCGTCTGTTGCAGGCGCTCGGCCAGGGCATCGCCACCGAGTGCCTTGAGCTGAGTCAGGTATTGCTGCGCCGTGGCATCACTCTCAAGATATGTCGAGAATGCGGCGGCGAGCTTTGACGCGTCCTTAAGGTCTTCGGGCGTCAGGGCCTTAAACTGATCAGACCGCAAAAAGCCCTCAAACAGCTGGTTGGCAAGCGTTCCCACCTGCTGCATTTGCTCGGGCGTGAGTTCCAGACCGTCAAAGATGCCCGAGAAATCTGGGGTTGGCGCTTTTGCCATGATGCCGCTGAAGTCGATGTCCTTGCCAACGCCCGAAAGGTCAATGTCCAGCCCCGACAGATCGATACCAGAAAGGTCCATACCGCCAGCCGCACCCGAGAGCGCAGACGTATCGAACGAGAACGCGCTCTTGAGCGCCGCCTCGTCCACACTGAACATGCTGCCCAGGTCCACGCCTTGTTTGGCCTCGCCTTGCAGCTCATCGAAAGACTTACCCGTAAAGACATCCGTCTCGGGGTGGGCAAGCTGCTCTTGCACAATCTGCGAATCGGCGGCGCGCTCCATAAGCTGGCGGGTCAGCGCATGCGTATAGGCAATGCCCGGGGACAACGCGCTCGCATTGGCCGTCTCGTTAGGTCGCACCACGCCCACAATGTGCACGTCAATACCGTCGGCAACCTTGGCAGCCATAAAGTCGGCGTCGTCAGACATGTCGGTCCACATGCCAGTCTCTTCGTTTTTGCGATAGGCATCGGCCGGCGACAGCACCTTAAACGTCGTGGACAGCGCATCGTCGTAGGTAAAGTCGGCGCCGGTCTCGGGCGTCTCGATCTTACCGTCAGCCGTCATGGCGCTGTTTACCAGATCGTTGAGCTCATTGATATCCAGCGCGCCGATGCTGTAGAGCGTGTAGTCGCCCACCGTGCCGCGGCTCGAAAGCACCATCACGGCTTCGTTTGCGGACGTGGGCCAATGACCGGCGACGACATCGTACTGGCTGTCGAGCAGGCTCTGATCGTCGATCATCTCGTTAAAGACCGAGGTTCCCATGGATTCCATGCTCACCGTTGCCGCCGAGCTCGCGCCTCCGCTCATGGCCTCGGTCATGGCGTTGGGCACCAGCCGGACAAGCTTCTCGTCGCCCCTACCCGCACGATAGACAACCGGCGTCACGCCATAGCCGTACTGGATGGCGTTGACTTCTTTATCGATGCCATCGCCACCGGCATCGAGCCATGCCTTAAAGCTCGTCATGTCGTTGGACTTAACGCTCGCAAACATATCCTTTACGGCCGTGACCACGGGAATCTTATCGGTTCCCTGAGCCTTGCCGTCGGTACCGTCGTCGGACGAATCCTCGCCGTTGGACGCCTCGTCATCCGTGGCCCCCTGTCCGCCCATCATGGACGACAGGTCGTAATCCTGCTTGGAAATGGTGAGCGGGTAGCTCGAGAGCGTATCCTCCTCGACCTTTTTGATGTAGCCGTTTACGCCGTTGGACAGCGCAAGAATCGCCGCGATGCCGATAATGCCAATCGACCCCGCAAAGGCCGTCATGGCCGTACGGCCCTTCTTGGTCATAAGGTTGCGGGCAGAAAGCCCCAGCGCCGTCACAAAGCTCATCGAGGTTTTGCGCGTAGGCTTGGCCTCGCGGCGCGTGGCGTCAGCGACATCGAAGGGATCGGAATCGTCGGTGATCTTGCCGTCCGCCAGGTTGACAATGCGCGTGGCATATTGGTACGCCAGCTCGGGATTGTGCGTGACCATGATAACCAGGCGGTCGCGCGCCACGTCTTTGAGCAAATCCATGACCTGCACGGATGTCGTTGAGTCCAAGGCGCCGGTCGGCTCGTCGGCAAGGACGATCTCGGGATCGTTGATTAGGGCGCGGGCGATGGCCACGCGCTGCATCTGTCCGCCCGAAAGCTGGCTCGGGCGCTTGTTAACATGCTCGCCCAGGCCGACTTTCTCCAACGCCTCGCGCGCACGCTGGCGGCGCTCGGCATGCCCCACGCCCGTGAGCGTAAGCGCCAACTCCACGTTTTCCAAGATGGTCTGATGTGGGATAAGGTTATAGCTCTGGAACACAAAGCCGATACGATTGTTACGATAGGCGTCCCAATCGCGGTCACGGAAGTCCTTGGTCGAAATACCGTCGATCAACAGGTCGCCGGAATCGAAATGATCGAGCCCGCCGATAACGTTGAGCATCGTAGTTTTGCCCGAGCCCGAGGGACCCAGAATGGCCACGAACTCGTTATCGCGAAAAGCCAGGCTTACGCTGTCGAGCGCCACCTGCGTAAACGACTGGGTAACGTACCTTTTGCAAATACCTTTGAGCTCCAGCATGGACGGCAACCTCTCCCGCGCGGGCACGTTCACCCGCTCTCCTCCGCCGTTCGTATTCGACGCGTTTGTCCTACTCTATCCCCATTTTTCACCGACACCAGTGAGGAATGTAGGGAACCGCATCAAAAAACGAACGGGACGGCGCCTAAAAGAAGAGGCCCCGAGCGGGACCTCTATATGGTGGAGTTTATCTTGAAAGGGAGCGAACTACTTCGCACAGCGACACACGATCCTCGCTATGCTTTACGCGTTTTCTACTGCTCGCTATTCGCAATCGCCTGGTCGATAAGTTTGTTGAGTGCTGCGCGCTGCTCGGCGGAGCTGATGGCTCCCACGATTGGATCCCCTACGATGTTGCCATTCTGATCGATGACATACGTCGTCGGGAACGAGAACAAATTTGACGTAAACTTACCGGCCTCGCTATCCGACTTGAACCAGATGTTCTTATATGTCACGCCCTTCTTGCTCAGCACGTCCTTGGCATCTGCAATCTCGTCCTTGTTGCCATCGAGCGTAAAGGAATTGACGCCCACGACCTGGCCGCCCTTCTCGGCAAGCTCCTGATTCAGTTTCTCAAGATCGCCCAACTCACCCACGCACGGCTTGCAAGTGGTGAACCAGAAGTTCATGACGGTAACCTTGTTCTTAGAGAACAGCTCGTCGCTGCTCACGTCGTTGCCGTCCAGGTCCTTGCCCGTAAAGCTGGGGAACTTCGTCGCCTCGCTCGAAGCATTGGCACCAGCCGTCATGCCAGCGGTCGAAGCATCGACGCTCTCGCCTGCGCTCGGCGTGCTTCCACAGCCGGGGAACTCCTTCTCCAAGCTCTCGAGCTTGTCCTCGATTTCCTTGATCTGCTGCGCACCGGCCTTGAGCGTCTTAAGCTCATCCGCCGTAAACTCATCCTTGGCGCCGTCGATGGTCTTGAGCAGAAAATCGCCGTAATTGCTGCCGTCCTCAATCATTGCCGAGTCTTTATTTGCCGCATTAAATACCTTTTCCCACAGCGCGTTATCACTCGAAAAGATCTCGTTCTCCTTCTGCATGAGTTTTGCATACAACTCGGCGGCCTCGTCGGCATTGGCCGGCTTCTGCGCAGTGAGTTCTGCGATCTTAGGATCGGAGCTCGCAGATTCGCTCGCATTGCCACCGGGCGCCGAACATGCCACAAGGCACAAGGCCAATACCGGCACCATAAACAGGGCCGCAATCTTAGAAAGCTTCATAGTCATTCCTCCGTTTTGTCGAAGCTTGTTTACTTTTTATCAGCGGTCAAGGGAAGCTTTTCCGCCGACACATCCAGGCCATAGCGATAGCTGATGGCATCGACGGGACAGGCCCCGATGCACTTTCCGCACCGGATACATTCGGCATGATTGGGCGCGCGGACCACATCAACGTCCATCTGACAAACCCTTGAACACTTGCCGCACGAGACACATTTGCATGCGTCAACCCGAATCCCCAGTAGGGACACCCTATTCATGAGCGCATAGAATGCGCCAAGTGGACAAATCCATTTGCAGAAGGGGCGATAGAACAAAACGCTCAGCACTACCACGGCAATGAGAACGGCAAGTTTCCAGGTAAAGAGCTGCCCCAGCGCAGATCGAATGCCGGCGTTGGCAATGGCCAGCGGAATGGCGCCCTCGAGCACACCCTGTGGACAGATGTACTTACAAAAGAACGGGTCGCCCATGCCCACGTCGTTAACCACCAAGACGGGCAGCAGCACCACGGCAAACAGCAGCACGACGTACTTGATGTACGTGAGCGGCTTGAGCTTTTTCGTGGAGAACTTTTTGCCGGGAATCTTATGAAGCAGCTCCTGCAGCCAGCCAAACGGGCACAGAAAGCCGCATACAAAGCGTCCCAGCAGCACGCCGAGCAAAATGAGCGTACCGGTAACATAGTAAGAAAAGTTGAACTTGGATGAACCTACCACCGACTGGAACGACCCGATGGGGCACGCACCCGATGCCGCGGGGCACGAATAGCAATTAAGTCCAGGTACGCAGACTGTTTTTCCCGCGCCCTGATAGATGCCGCCTTTGGCAAAGTTTGGCAGGTGAATGTTGGTGACCAGCGTCGCCGCCGCCTGAATGAATCCGCGAAATCGGGCCAAAACATGCGACGCAGTGTTTTCTCTTTTATCCAATTCCGATACACTCCAAGCACAGCCTAATCGCTTTGGCCAGCACGGCATCCGCCTCGCCACGCATAACACCAAAGCACACCATGGCAATTCCGACGATCAACAAAGCGACCTGTACCACGGGCTTTACCGCTTTGAACAACCTGACCACTCCTTTCGTTACGCGACCATTGGACCATATCGACTATAAAATCCGTGTTAAGCGCGATTTGGAATGTGCAAGGAGACCGTTATGCGTATTTTGATCGTCGAGGACGAGCAGGCGCTGTGTGACGCAATCGCGCGCAGCTTGCGAAACTTGGCGTACAGCGTCGACTGCTGTCACGACGGGCAGGAGGCGCTCGACCTGCTGGGCGTCGAAGTTTTTGACCTCGTGGTACTCGACCTCAACCTTCCCCGTATCGATGGTATGACCGTGCTCAGGGAACTTAGGAAAACTGACTGCGAGACCAGGGTGCTGATTCTGTCCGCGCGTGGCGAGGTATCCGATAAAGTCGACGGACTCGATGCCGGCGCCAACGATCACCTCACCAAGCCGTTTCATCTGGACGAGCTTGCGGCAAGGATTCGCAGCCTTACCCTCAGACGCTTTACACAAAGCGACATAGTTTTAACCTGCGGAAAGCTCCGCTTTGACACCAAGGCGCGCATCGCTTCCGCGGACAGCGAGGCCTTATCTCTTACGCGCAAGGAAACGGGAATCTTGGAATACCTGATGCTTAATCAGGGGCGTCCGGTAAGTCAAGAGGAGCTTATCGAGCACGTTTGGGATAGCAGCGTAAACAGCTTTAGCAACGCAACCCGCGTTCACATCTCGTCACTCCGCAAAAAGCTACGCAGCGCTTTGGGATACGACCCAATTCGCAATCGGATTGGAGAGGGCTACGTTATGGAGGATGGCGAATGAAAAGGCTTTCGCTGCAATGGCGCATAACGATTATGACGGCGCTGCTCACGTGTGCGGCATGCGTGCTGACGAACTGCCTGGTCGGCTATACGGGCATGCGCTACATGGATGCCATCGGCAGTAACATCTCGGCCTTTAACGCAACCGGCGAAGATTCGCCCCAGGCGTTCGACCCAACGAAAGCGACCCCCGATGACAAGGTCACGATCGTCGTAAACGACGCGCAGGAGTCTTTTGGCACGACAACCTGGTACATCACGGCTGGAGTCACACTCCTTGGCGGCGTGTTGGCATACTTTGTGAGCGGCCGTGCACTCAAACCGCTACGGGCTTTTGCAGCCCAGGTTGAACGCGTGCAGCCTGACAACCTAAGCGAAATCAGACTCAGTGAAGATGTGCCCACCGAGCTACAACGATGTAGCGCCTCTTTCAACGACATGATCGCCCGTCTTGGCGAAGGGTTCTCTGCACAGCGTCAGTTTACCGGTAACGCCGCACACGAGCTGCGCACCCCGCTCGCCCTTATGCAAGCACAGATTGAACTATTCATCTCCGAGCACTCCGGTTTACGACCCGAAACAGCCGAGCTGCTCGGCCTGCTACAAGAACAAACCGAGCGCATGTCGCGGATGACCAAGGTATTGCTCGAGATGAGTGAGCTCCGCAGCGTTCCTTGCGATGACGATGTGGAACTCGGTCCCCTGTCCGAAGAGGTCCTCACCGACCTTGCGCCACTTGCCGAAAATAAGGACGTAACCCTCGATTGCGCCGGAGACGCTTTGGCAATCGGAAGTGATACGCTCCTCTATCGGTTGGTGTTTAATCTGGTCGAAAACGCCATCCGTTACAGCCGCCCCGGCTCAACTGTCAACGTCTCCATCTGCGACAACGACAGCCACGTGTTCCTGCGAGTCGAGGACCAGGGTCCGGGAATACCCAAGCAGTACCGTGAGAGCATCTTCCAGCCGTTCTTTCGTCTAGACAAATCCCGCAGCAGGGCATACGGCGGCGCAGGACTCGGACTAGCGCTTGTTTGGGAGATTGCAGCGCTTCACGGTGGCACGGTAGAGGTCGAAGCAAGTTCCGAGAACGGGACTACCATGCTCGTAAGCCTTCCAAAACGATCCGCAGCGTTAACCGAACAGTAAAACGAAAGGGGTCCCGAGCAACAGGGGTACAATTGTTGCATTGTTGCCACCTGATGGGAGATGGAAGATGGACTGCGATGGCTACCCGCGCATTCCCATGCCGTTGATGTGCACTGCCTTTGTGCCGGGGCAGATTGACGCTGCGGTTGCAGGCATTTCCGACCCCGATTCACGCACCATCGCCACGGCAGAAGCGCTGTACTTTCGCGGACAGGCCACCCTCGCTGCCAAGACGGCACGCCCCTATCTTGACGCCACCGACCCCGCACTGCGCTATTCCGCATGCCTTATCTGCGGATATGCCAGTCTGTCGCTCAACCGTATCGCCGATGCCCGCCGTTGCCTTGCAGGCATCCTCGATACGCCAACTGACGAGGAATCGTCCGCCGTCCACGCCACGCATATCCTGTTCGCCTCCGCTGCGAGCGTCCTGCTGCACTTGCCTTCCCCGCATTCCGCCGAAGAGTTTTATCCGCTTGCGGCGCATCTGCCCGAAGGCCTGCGCCTGTTCGCCAGCTACGTGATGGCGCACGCCCTGTACCTGCGCGGCGAATACGGACGCAGCCTGGGCATGGCGGAAAACGCCCTAATCATGAAACAGGGAAGCTATCCGATCTCGGAGCTGTTCCTGCACCTGTCGGCTTCCATGGCATGCATGAGCCTCAAAGACGTCGACGCCGCAAAGGCACACTTCGGAACCGCTTGGGACATTGCGCGTCCCGACGGCCTTATCGAGCTCATCGGCGAACACCACGGCCTTTTGCAGGGACTCATCGAGGCATGCCTAAAATCGCAATACCCTGACGACTTCGCGCGCATCATCGAGATCACGTATCGATTCAGCTACGGTTGGCGGCGCATCCACAACCCCGATTCGGGCGAGGACGTGGCCGACGATCTAACGACCACGGAATTCACCATGGCCATGCTCGCCTGTCGTGGGTGGACCAACGCCGAAATCGCACGCCATATGGGAGTATCGCCGGGCACCGTCAAAAACCGCCTATCCGGCGTATACGCAAAGCTTGGCATCGGCACACGCGCCGAGCTGGTCGCGCATATGTTACGTTAGCGACCGGACTGCCAAGCGCATCGAACGCGTTCCGGAACCCAGCGCTTCGCTCGATCAATTTGGACATTTTGACCCTTGAACGGCACTACCACCACGGGGCACCTTCTCGCAAAATTGGATTATTTCCTCCGATATTTGCGGGATGGGAGCCCAAAATGCTTGATCGCCGTTCGCTACTTGTTGCCGGAGCGTCCTCGCTGGCGAGCATTATGTTGCCGCGCGTGCCGGGAAGCGCAAACGCCTTCATATTGCCGTTCGCACCCACCGAAGCCCATGCCGACGAAAAAGACCCCTTCAGGGTGCTCGTTCTCTCGCGCACCATGTTCGGTGTGGTCGTGGGCGACGTCGCCAACAAGAATACGCCCATCACGGGTGCCCAGGTCACACTCACATCGCGCTATGCCGCAGGCAAGCAGCTCACCGCCACTACCGATGACGAAGGCACGGCCATCTTTGAGGTCGCGCCGCTTTCAGAAGGCTACGTGGACGAGGCGACGCTTCTCGACGCGTACGACTTTAACGGCGGCATCTCCATTAGCATGGCGGGCTACCGCGATGTCGAGATTCCCCTCGCGCGTGTCCAAGGCGGCACCGCCATTACCGCACCCACACGTCCGCTCTCCGATGGCGAGCCGTACTTTCGCCAGCTCACATTCGACGAATGGGACATCCAGTACGCCGACGCCACGTTTATGGCAATGCCAGCGGACGAAGCAGCAAACGATCAGCCCGACACGCACGCTTTTACCGTGCAGGCCCATCTGCCGCAGGGCGGGCAGGCAACGTTGCATATCAATAAAGTGATGCCCGCTGCGGGCAGCTCATCCGAAACCGTCACGCAGATTGGCCAAGTCAAGGCCAGCGCATCGGGCGCGGATAATCTGGCGACGTTCACGCTCGAAGACAAGTTCCTCGACGCGGCATCGAGCCTTCTGGAAGAAGGATGCAAGCTGCGCTTTGTCCTCGACTACCAGGGCAAAACCTACACGCTCTCCTCCCCCATGGCCGTTGTCACTGCGCCGGCGGCAAAGGCGGAATCCGGATCGACCACTATCGTCCCCACCACCATGGACCAAGAGATCACTCCGTTTGATTTCCCCGCGGCGTTTCCCGGCATCGGCGGCAATAAGTTCACGTGTTGGATGCCCACATTTCCGATCCTCTTCGATTTCTCGTTTGCTGGATACGTGCTGTTTGGCGGAGGATACAAACCAGCCAGCTATATGAACGATTCGGGCAACCCTGATCCGGAATACTGGAAGAAATCGCCGCGTGAGTCGGGCGCCAAGCAGGCAAACCGCTACCTCGACGAGATGGAGGGGAAGTGGAATCAGTACAAAAGTATGAGTGCCGGTTCGGGCACCGATCCAAGAAACACCAAGCTCCTTCGTCACCATTGCACGCCGCTGTTCACGATGGATATCGCCACACAGCTGTACGGCTCGCTCGCCTACGATTGGGTGGGCAAAACCTGGGGTAACAACAACGACCCCGCATACGGCAATATTAAGGCCCTCTTCCAGGTAAGAACCGACCTCAATTGGACCGAGCAGTTTACCCTAGGACCGGTGCCGTTTTTCCTAAACGTCAACCCCTGGGTGCTGGCGAAGCTGGCGCTCGCCGTGGGCGCCCGCACGCACGGCAGCGGCGCGGCGTTTTTCAAGAACATTTCGCTCGACTATTCAAACACGTCGGGCTCGTTCACCATCCAGATCGGGCTTGCCGTCACCTTTGGCGCCGGCGTTGCAGGCGTCGCTTCGTCTGCCGTGCGCGGCGCCGCATCCCTCACGCTGTTCATTGGGTACGAGAAGGCAGATGGACACCAGCTTCCGCGGCTGCGCGTAGGTGCAGACGTCGATGTCGACGTGATACTCCAGTTCGTAATGTTCAAGTGGACCACCAAGGCTTGGTCGGGGTCGTGGCCCACACTCATCGATTCGTGGAATATGTCGGTGGACAATGGCGACCAGTATGTACTCCAGCGCTCTGAGCTCGCATTGGGTGGAGATACGCCTTACACGCTGGATGCCTGCTTCGGCACGCCCGGCAACATCGAGGCGGGCGGCGTGCCGCAATTTATCGCATCGGCCACCATCGTCACCAACGCCGAACTGCTCGCACGCGCCGAGGTTAAGGCCACTGCCGTAAACGCCGCGCCTGTCGTGCGCGATTGGGATCAAGCGGTCACGCGCATTGAGCTCGAGGCGGATGCAGAAAGCGACGACACGGGACAGATCGAGTATTTCGTCCATGCACTGATAGAGAACGACGAAAACGCCGCGCCGATGTATGAGTACACCTATATCGGTCAGGCAACAAACGCCGTTGCGGACCCGAACGCCAATTCTGCCGGCGTGTCGGAGGACGAGCGTGGCGGCATCAAGCCCTCGAGCGACAACGTGCTGTTTGCTGGCGTGCTCAGCGAAGCCCACATGAAGCTGGCAATGATTGCCGGCGTAGAATGCCTGTTCCGTATCGCCTCGGTGCGCTACGGCGACAATGGTCGCTCGCGCCTGGTGGTGCACACAAAGGCAAACGGCACGTGGTCCGCTCCCACGCCCGTGGACTTTCCCCTTGGGTTTGGCGAGAACGACGTGGAGCGCGACAGCGTATACGATTACGACTTCGACGTGGTGGAATATACGGACGGAAGAGGAAACCAGGACGCCTACGTGCTGCTGGTCTCGGGTGAGCGCCCCGCCGGCGACAACACCCATTTCGATACGGCGAGCACATCCGGCATACTGTCCGTTGTGCGCCTGCGCATAAGCAACGACGGAGCCCGCGTGATATCGCACACGTCGTGGCGCAGCATCTCGCGCGGCCGCCTTCAGGAGGATGGCTACCATTGCCTGCAGTGCCCACGCATCACGGTGGGCAAGACGCTGGTCGACGGGCGCCTGTCGGGCGCTTACCTCCACCGCCGCGGAACCACCGCAGAGAAGGCGCTCGGCAGCGAGGCCGAGGTTGCACTGGAATGCTTTACCCTGTGGTCGGATGATTTGGGCGACAGTCTCACGTTCCGTCAGGTCCTCCGCTTTCCGCAGGCACCGTCGAGCATCGAGCTCGGCACGCCCGAGAATATCAACGGCAAAATGGTGGTGCCCGTTGCATACGAGACTGCAGGCGGTTGTGGCTGTGCATCGTACGCCGTGATCGGCCAGTCCATCGCGGGTTGGGGCGTTATGTCGCCAGATGCCACAGTACCCCACGCGGTGCCGTGGCCGCAGCACACGGGCTTTTTGGCAACCGTCAACGAGCAACTGCAGCATATTACTTGGACGCGAGGCGCATCGGCATTTGCAACGCAGCCCGTGGGCGCCGCAAACTGTGGCCCGGCATCGTTTAGCGTAAGCAACAACGGCAGGTGCGTGCTCTATGTAGAGAACACCGATGGCAAGGTGGGACAAACCTACGACGAAGAAGGCAACCCGGCAGCAGTGATGGGCAAGCACTTCCGCATCTTCGCCAGCACCTTGGCAGGCGATCTGTTCACGGAGCCGTTCGTGATGTGCGAGCTGGACCATCCCGTCGATCAGATAACGACATTTTTGACGTCGGGAGGCATGCTCTCTGCGCTCGCCACGCACATTGTGAGCGCAGAGAAGAGCGAGGCAGAGCTGCACGGCATCGAAGTGCCCTTGGTGGCGTGTGCCACTCCGACGGGCGCGGTCGCTACCTCGGGCGCGGTGGTGCCCGGAGCAGCAGGTGAATCCTTTATGGTCACGGTGCGAAACGACGGCAACACCTTGCTGACCGCCGGCACGATCGATCTGTACCGAGAGGGCTCCAGCCAGCCGTTCTCCAGCGCATCCATCGGGTTCGGAGTGAACGCACGCATGGCATCGATCTACGATCCGGAGCTCGCCGAGGATGCTTCGGCCAACGACATGGCACACGTGAAGTACGCGCTCGAGACGCTGGGCGCACGTTTTGCGACGCACCCGCTGGTTGCTGACAATGGCAACGCCGTGCTGGCACCAGGCTGCACGGCACAGTTCCGCATGGGCTTCGCCATTCCCGAGAGTTGGAGCGACGAAGTGGGCAAACGCGTAACGCTGTATGCGAAGGCACGTAATCTGGTGGCGCTCGATCCCGTAACGCTCGAGGAAATTCGACCGGGCGCAAACTCGGCGCTGGATGCCGTACTGCACGAGCTTCATGTGCCCGACGCGGCATGCGAACGCTCAGAAGTTCAGGTCGGCGTATGCGACAGCGCGGATACGACGGGACTTCACGACGCCCCGATGACGGTCGACGGCGATGGCGGCGCGAGCGGAGGTGGCTCCGGCGGAAGCAGCTCCGGTGGCGGCAGTGGCTCTGGCAGCGGCAAGGATCACGGCAATAGCAAGCGCCCCGGAAAAGCGGGCGCGCTTGCGGGCACGGGCGATGTCAACGCTCCCCTTACGGCAGCCGCAGCAGCACTCGCCGCAGCTGGTGCCGGCCTTGTCGCCTACAGCGCCCGCCGCACGGCGCTCGAAAACGACACCGCCGATGAGGTCAATTCTGATAAGCCTCACTAGCTCCCAGTTACCTTTGCAAGAGACGCCGATTCGGCTCATCGAACACCAAAAGGGGCTGGTTCTGGATACCCAGAGCCGGCCCATTACGCATTAGATGTCGTCAGAGGAGTCGAGTTCTGCCTCGAGCTTGGCACGGCGTCTTTTCGCCGTGAAAAACGTTGCGCACAGGGCAGCAAACGTGGCCGCGAAAATCGTCGCACCGCAGAACACGCCCGTGGCCAGGTTCGCCAACCAAAAGACGCTCTCGAGCGGTACGATCTGCGCCTCAGCGATACAGCGCATTGCGGCAATAACAAGCGCGAGCGCGGCGCCGCTAAGACCGCTGACAAGCAGGAAATATCCAACAGGAAGATGCTCGGTTTGCCCAAAACGATTGGTATCGACATAGCCCTTCCGTGTTTGCAGTCCTGCGCAAATCAACATCACGAGAACGAGCCACAAATACATGGCTGCCTCAAACGGCGTTGCAAAGCCATGCGGCATTTCACTGGCGTCGCTGTGAACCCACGCAACCTGTCGAGCTATAAACTGGTAGAAAAAGATCATCAACATGCCAAACGAAAGCAGCACGAAACCAACCTTGTAGACCTTCGCGCTCTCAGCCTCCAGGCGCTCATCCTTTGGGCCGGCATATTCACGCCACTTTTGCACGAGTTTTAAATCTTCAAATTTCATAGCGAACTCCTAAAGAGCGTCAGGGTCGACGTCGCTCTCGTCCTCCCAAAACAAGTCGTTCAACGTAACGCGCAGCGCCTTACAGATTGCCACGCACAAATTGAGCGTGGGGTTGTAGCCACCCGCCTCGATAAGGCCGATGGTTTGGCGCGTAACGCCCACGGCTTGGGCTAAGTCAGCTTGCGAAAGGCCAGCCGCCGCGCGTGCCGCCTTCATGCGTAGGTTCTTTTTGCCCGGCATGGAGTTCCTTTCGTAAATGTGGACAGATATCCGTTGCAACATAACAGAAATATATTGCATCAATCAAAAGATGTCAATTATATCTGTCATTATGGAAATCATGTTCGTCATCGCCATACGGCACAGCGATTTCGATTCGCTTTTCAATCTTACTCGGGCAGAACCGAGTCGGAAGGAACCGAGTAAGTGGGACTTCGGCAGGGAGCGTGAACTCGCCCGCATTAAGAAGACGCTCAAGGCGCCCGCCTAGAAAGCGAAGCGCCGTCCTATCTCAGCGCCGAGACCTCAAAGATGACCAACGCCAGCGAAGTATTCGGGGCTCTCGCACATGGCTACTCATAATCGATGCCCGCGGCATGTCCAACGCGCACGCCAATAACCGGATTTGCCGGAACCATGCGTGCCCCATCGTTTAATAGCTCCGTTATTGTTCGATGATCTTCTTGACGACCGCGGGAACGCCTGCCGCCATCACGTTGTCTGGAAGGTCTTCCGTCACAACACTTCCCGCAGCGATAACGCAGCCGCTGCCGATGGTAACCCCCTGGAGTACGGACACGTTCGCGCCAAACCAGCAGTTATCGCCAACAACAATGGGCAGAGCCCTCTCGAGACCCAAGTTGCGCCCTTTTGCTCCAAGGGGATGCGAAGCGGTGTAGAAGCCGCAAAACGGCCCAATAAACACGTTGTCACCAAAGGTAATAGAACCACCGTCCATAAAGTAGCAGCCATGGTTCACAAAGCAGCCGTCGCCAAAGGTTGTCTTGTCCCCGTAGTCAAAGTAGGCAGGCGAAAGGACCGTCAGCCCCGCCGGAAGATCGGTATCGAGCAAGGTTTTTAGGGCGTCAAGCTGCGCGTCGCTTCCGGGTTTTCCCATATTGAAGTCATAGCAGAGCGCCTCTGCCCTCGCCCGTTTTGCCAGGAGTTCCTCGTCAAAGTTGGCATCATGCCACTCCCCGCGCTCCATCTTCTCTTTCTCGGTCACCGTGAGCCCCCCTTAATAAAAACATTTGTGGCGGCAATTCTATCATTTGATAAGCCGTCAGTTTCCATACCGATAACGAACGCGCGTTCGATGGATTTCGTGTTAGGTGGAATCGCCCATGGCCTGGGCTATGCTAACTTGACTATCTATATGACTTAAACGCAGCAAAGGAGCACCGAGAGAGCGAGTATGGCAAAAAACACCGCAAACTATGGTAACGACAGTATCCGCCAGCTCAAGGACGAGGAGCGCGTACGCCTGCGCCCCGCCGTCATCTTTGGCTCGGACGGACTCGACGGCTGCGCGCATGCCGCCTTCGAGATCCTGTCCAACGCCGTTGACGAGGCGCGCCAGGGCTACGGCAAGCTCATCACCCTTACCGCCTTTCGCGATGGTTCCATTCAGGTAGAGGACAACGGCCGCGGCTGCCCGCTCGACTGGAACCCCTCCGAGAAGCGCTTTAACTGGGAACTCGTCTTTTGCGAGCTCTACGCCGGCGGCAAATACAACAATAACCAGGGCGGCGACTACGACTTCTCGCTCGGCACCAACGGCCTGGGTTCGTGCGCGACCCAGTACGCCTCCGAGTACATGGACGTCACAGTTTGGCGCGACGGCAACAAGTACTCCCTGCACTTTAAAAAGGGCAAGGTCGTCGGCGCCAAAAAGAAGGCACTCGAGATTGAGCCCAGCGACGAGGAACGCACCGGCACCACCATCAAGTGGCGCCCCGATCTTGAGGTCTTTACCTCCATCAGCATCCCCCACGAGTGGTATCGCGAGACCATGCGCCGCCAGGCCGTGGTCAACGCCAACGTGACCTTCCGCCTGCGCATTGAGGGCGACGATGGCGAATTTTCCGAAGAGGACTTTTGCTATCCCAAGGGCATCGAAGACTACGTGCTCGAGAAGGTCGGTACCGACTACCTCACCGAGCCCTTCTTTATCGAGGCCGACCGTCGCGGTCGCGACCGCGAGGACCTGCCCGACTACAACGTAAAGATCACCGCGTGCATGTGTTTCTCGCGCACCTTCATGATGCAGGAGTACTACCACAACTCATCGTGGCTCGAGAACGGCGGTTCACCCGAAAAGGCCGCCCGTAGCGCTCTGACCAGCGCCATCGATGCTTATATTAAGCAACAGGGCAAGTACAACAAAAACGAGAGCGGCATCAAATGGCAGGACGTCCAGGACTGCCTGGTGCTGGTGACCAACTGCTTCTCCACCCAGACGTCCTACGAAAACCAAACTAAGAAGGCCATCAATAACCGCTTTATCCAGCAGGCCATGACGGCCTTCTTTAAGGAGCGCCTCTCGACCTACTTGATCGAGAACAAAGACGCCGCCAACAAGATCATGGAGCAGGTGCTCATCAACAAGCGCTCGCGCGAGAATGCCGAGAAGACGCGCCAGAGCATCAAAACCAACCTGCAGCAGAAGACCGACATGGCCAACCGCGTGCAGAAGTTCATCGACTGCCGCTCCAAAGATAAGAACCGTCGCGAGATCTACATCGTAGAGGGCGACTCGGCAGCAGGTGCCATCCGCACCTCGCGCGATGCCGAGTTCCAGGGCGTTATGCCCGTCCGCGGCAAGATCCTCAACTGCCTGAAAGAGGACTACCCGCGCATCTTTAAGTCCGACATCATCATGGACCTCATGCGCGTGCTGGGTTGCGGCGTGGAGATCAAAGACAAGCGCATCAAAAACCTTGGCGCCTTCGACCTGGACAACCTCAACTGGAACAAGGTCATCATCTGTACGGACGCCGACGTCGACGGTTATCACATCCGCACGCTCGTGCTCACCATGCTCTATCGCCTGGTGCCCACGCTTATCGACGAAGGCTACGTGTATATCGCCGAGTCGCCGCTCTACGAGATCAACTGCAAAGAAAAGACCTACTTTGCCTACACCGAACTCGAGAAGAACGGCATCCTCAAAGAGATCGGCGACCAAAAGTGCTCGATCAACCGCTCCAAGGGTCTTGGTGAGAACGACCCGGACATGATGTGGCTCACCACCATGAACCCCGAGACGCGTCGTCTGATCAAGGTGGAGCCCGAGGACGTCACCAAGATGGAAACCATGTTCAACCTGCTGCTGGGCAACGACGAGGCGGGCCGCAAGCGCCATATCTCCGAGCACGGCAAGGAATACCTGGACCAGCTGGACCTGCAATAGCAGCAAATCGACAACGACGGCCCATAAGAAGTTCAAGAGGAAATCGTGGCAAAGAAGAAGACGAAGAACCAGCCAAAGAAAAAGCAGGTCAACGCCGAGAACGTCATCGGCCTGCACTCCGAGGTCACCGACCAGCCGATCACGCAGACGCTCGAGGTCAACTACATGCCCTACGCCATGAGCGTCAACGTCTCGCGTGCGTTCCCCGAGATCGACGGCTTTAAGCCCTCGCACCGCAAGTTGCTCTACACCATGTACAAGATGGGCCTGCTCAAGGGAGAGCGCCAGAAGAGCGCCAACATCGTGGGCCAGACCATGAAGCTCAACCCGCACGGCGACGCCGCGATCTACGAGACGATGGTGCGCCTGGCCACCGGCAACGAGGCACTGCTCGCCCCCTTCGTGGAGTCGAAGGGCAACTTTGGCAAGTACTATTCGGGCGACCTGAGCTACGCCGCCTCGCGTTATACCGAGGCCAAGCTCTCCCCCATCAGCGCCGAGATCTTCAAGGACATCGACAAGGACCCGGTCGACTTCGTCGACAGCTACGACGGCGCCATGAAGGAGCCGCGTCTGCTGCCCACCACGTTTCCTAACATCCTCGTCTCGGCCAACAAGGGCATCGGCGTCGCCATGGCGTCCGACATCTGCGGCTTTAACCTCAACGAGGTCTGCACCGCCACCATGCACTACCTGCAGGATCCCGACTGCGACCTGCTCGAATATATGCCCATGCCCGACTTCTCGACCGGCGGCGAGATCATCTACCGCCGCGAGGAGATGGAAAAGATTATCGAGACCGGCCTTGGCAGCTTCCAAATCCGCTCCCGCTGGCGTTGGATTCCCGAAGAGCGCATCATCGAGGTCTACGAGATCCCCTACACCACCAAGACCGATGTCATCATCGAGCGCATCGTCAAGCTCTCCAAAGAGGGCAAGGTCAAGGAGATTGCCGACATCCGCGACGAAACCGACCTTTCGGGCCTGCGCATCGCCATCGACCTTAAGCGCGGCGTCGACCCCGACAAGCTCATGGCCAAGCTCTATCGCTCGACCACGCTGCAGGATTCGTTCTCGTGCAACTTCAACGTGCTGGTCGATGGTTACCCCCGCGTTATGGGCGTGCGCCAGATCTTGCACGAGTGGGTCAAGTGGCGTATTGAGTCCACGCGTCGCCGCATTAACTTTGACCTGGGCAAAAAGTCCGAGCGCCTGCACCTGCTGCACGGCCTCGAGGCAATCCTGCTCGACATCGACAAGGCCATCGCCATCATCCGCGGCACCAAGCTCGAGGCCGAGGTCGTGCCCAACCTTATGAAGGGTTTCGACATCGACGAGACCCAGGCCGAGTTTGTTGCCGAACTCAAGCTCCGCAACATCAACGAGGAGTACATCCTCAATCGCACCAAGGACATCGCCAAGCTCGAGGGCGAGATTGCTGAGCTTGAGGAGATTCTCTCCAGCGAGGATAACATCAAGAAGGTCATCAGCGACGAGCTGGCCGCGGTCAACAAGAAGTACGTGATGCCGCGCCGCACGGGCAGGATTGAGCCGCACGAGGTCATTGAGGTGAGCCTGGAGCCCGAGGTCGAGGAATACCCCGTTACCATCATGCTCTCGCGCGACGGCTACCTCAAAAAGATGACCGACCGCGTGCTCAAGAAGGCCACCACGCTCAAGTACAAAGACGGCGACAAGCCCTTTATCGAGTTCCCGTCCTCCAACACCCACGAGCTGCTGGTCTTTACCAACAAGAGCCAGGTATACAAGTGCAAGGTTGCGGCGTTTGAGGATACCAAGTCGGCACAGCTGGGCTCGTACCTGCCCACCGACCTTGAGATGGAGCCCGACGAGAGCGTCATCTGGGTCATCGACCCCGAGGACTACAAGGCCGACGTGCTGTTCGTCTTTGAGAACGGCCGCGTGGTGCGCGTCGCGCTTTCTGGATACGTCACCAAGACCAACCGCAAGCGCCTCAAAAACGCCATCTACGGTGGCAGCAAGCTGCTGTATGCCCAGGTGCTCAAGGAAGATCGCGACATCGCGCTGGTGTCGAGCGACTACCGCCTGATGAACTTCAACACGTCGCTGCTCAAGACCAAGACGACCACCAACACGCAGGGCGTCCAAGCTTTCACGGCCAAGAAGGGCCGCTCGGTCACCACCGTCGGCACGACCGAGGAGATTCTTGGCGCCGGCGTCTCGGCCGAGAAGTTCACCGCGCAGAGTCTGCCCTCCGCCGGTGCCCTCATGAAGGAAAACGACATGCCGAGCTTGTTTGACTAGGACGACGGCAGAACCGCCATAAGCTCTTAAAACGGTGGGGCCCGGAGCGCAGCAACATCGCGCTCCGGGCCCCGCTCGCTGTAACGTAGTCGGAATAATAGGAATCCCCGTTTTTCACTCCTACAATCCCACGGTACAAGGCATGTTAAGCCATTAGCAAAACTTGCAAAATTTAGCAAAAGTTGCAAAAATTAGCAAAACTTGCAAAGGAGCCACTATGGAGTACAGCAAGAACCCCTTTACCCCGACGTTCGGAAGCGTCCCTCCCTTTCTAGCGGGTCGCGAGCATATTCTGCGTGACATCAACCGTGGCTTTATCAACGGCCCGGGAGATCCAAACCTGTCGACTATTTTTACGGGCGCAAGGGGAACGGGCAAGACGGCGCTTCTCTCGCTCCTTTCAGAAACGGCGCTTGAACACGGCTGGATTGCAGCAAATGTCTCCGCTATGCCAGGCATGCTCGAAGATATTATCGAGCGAACCAAAGAAGCCGCAGATAGCTACCTCTCACAGCCTCACGCGCGCATAAACGGCGTTCAAATTGGTCCAGTGGGCATCGATTGGACATATGCTCAAGAGGCCCAGGGCAACTGGCGCACACGCATGAATGGTATCTTTAAGCAACTCGGAAAACATGACATCGGACTTCTCATCACCATCGATGAAGTCACCGTCGATCTCGAAGAAATGCTTCAATTTGCCTCTGTTTACCAGCACTTTGTACGCGAAGGTAAAAAAGTTGCCCTACTCATGGCAGGACTGCCCTACAAAGTATCGGCGTTGCTGCGTAACGATTCCGTCTCGTTCCTCAGGCGTTCCCAATATCATCAGTTAGGACGAATCACTGACGTTGAAATTGCAAACGCGTTTCGCAAAACCGTTGAGGCCGGAGGACGTTCAATCACACCAGAAGCGCTCGAGAATGCTGTGAAGGCCGTCGACGGATTCCCCTACATGATGCAGCTCGTCGGATATCGCACTTGGGATGTTTCGGAGAACTCGCCCCAAATCAGTGCATCCGATGTCCAGCAGGGTTCCCTGCTCGCACGCATGGAGCTGCGTGATCGCATTCTCGAAACGACCTATCGAGAGCTTTCCGATAAAGACATTGAGTTTTTACTCGCGATGCTGCCCGATTCTGGCCCTAGCAGGGTCTCGGAGATAGCCAAACGCATGGGTGTCGCCAGCAACTACGCAAGCCAGTACAAACGCCGCCTTCTCGAGGACGGCGTCATCGGAGAACGTGGGCGTGGTCTCGTTGGCTTTGACATCCCCGCATTCAGGGAGTTCCTGAACGAGAAAGTCTCCTAGCATGCGGAGATTGTCCATAAGGACATCAACGCATGGCAATCAGTAATCCTCTTGGTAAGGGAAGTAGGCTTTCCGCCAACGCTGATTGCCATGCGTTCTTCTTGTCCTTAGGCGAGCTTGCGAGCGAGCTCTCGCACCTCTTTCAACTTGGGCGACGATGCCATGCTGTCGCACTCGGTCATACCGTTGATGGTGACAATGCCCTGGTCCTCCCACTTGCAGTATGCGCAAGTTGACTTGTACATAGCGATCGCCGCGTCATAGACACCCTCGCTGTGGCTATCGAGCAAAAGGGCCGTCTTGGTGAACGGGAAGCCCGTGGCACCGAAGGCGTACAGACGGTCGATGGCGGCCTTCTCCTGCGCAGTGATATCGAACCAGTAGATAGGCGAAGCGAAGACAACCATATCGGCGCCTTTCAGCGACTCGATCACGTCGGCCATGTCATCCTTCTGCACGCAAGCGCCCTCATGGGTAAAGCAATACTGGCACCCCAGGCAACCAGCGATCTTCTTGCTGGCAACGCGAACGACCTCGACCGTATGGCCGCCCTCGCGCGCGGTCTCGGCAAACGCCTCGACCATGGTGTCGGTATTGGCGCCCTTGCGAGGGCTACCGCTCAACACAACGATATTCATAAGAATCTCCCTTCTTCATGCCGCAGGCACGCGGCATATTTTTTTGTTTTAACCAAAACGGATGGAGCTATTCAATCGCCTCGTTTCAGCTACTCCCACTCTTTAGAAGAATCGTTGCTGGAGACTTGGCATTAAATCAACACACGCTTATTTCAGATACTCCTCAAAGAACGCTTTCAGCTTTCCAAACGGAATGACGTCCATCTGATCGTAGAGGTCGGTGTGGCTGGCACCAGGGATAATGAGCAATTCCTTGTTGTCCCCCGTCAGTTTGTTGTACGCGGTTTCGCTGAAATAACGGGAGTGCGCCTTCTCGCCATGCACCAGCAGTACCGCAGAGCGAATTTCGCTGCTGTATTGCAAAATCGGCATATTCAGGAACGACAGCGAGGACGTCACATTCCAGCCACCGTTAGAGTTCAGGTTGCGGGGATGATAGCCTCGCGGAGTTTTGTAGTAGGCGTAATAGTCCGCTACAAACTGCGGCGCATCCTCCGGTAGTGGGTCGACCACGCCGCCCGCCAGCGCATAGCTGCCGTTTTTATAGTCCTCGGTGTGCTGTGCGTTCAGCGCTTTCCGCTTTTCAAAGGCGCCTGCTCGGAATCCTCGGCGTCAAAATAGGGCTCTTCGGTGGTTTCTGTGGGAGAGATTCCGGCATAGGCCCAGCTCAGCGGGCGAAAACAACGATCTGGAACTGA
>CAJMEW010000031.1:0-22806 GCA_905212545.1 uncultured Collinsella sp. | reverse complement strand
TTTTCTTATTTGTGCTCTCCGTGCGTTCTGTAGTTTCCTTGCTGTCATCTTATTGCCTTGCGGGCTGCCACGGACCAACTTACTTCAAACCGCAGCTACGACAGCGCAATACCGCCAAGCCAGCCCCAACGCACGCCAGAGCCAGTGCCATAGAAGCTAATAAACGAATCAAGCGACTTCGATGTAATGGCACCCTCGTTGCTCATAACGATGCCGCCGCCAACGTAGATACCCACATGACCGTAGATAAGGCCCGGAGCACCCGTGCCGCTGTGCGAGGAATCGGCCACGATCATGCCCACCTGCAGCGCCGAGCGGTCGGAGCTATAGCACCAGGCGTTAAACATGTCGCACGCATTGCCTCCAAAGTAGCCAACGCCGGCGTTACGGAAGACATTGGTGACCCACGCCGCGCACCAGTTCTGACCCGGCGAAGGCGTGGAGTAGCACGCGTTGACGACAGCCTGCTGCTTGCCCGAGCCGGCATTCTGCTGCGGAGTTCCGGGCGCGTACGATCCACCACCCGAGCTCGAACCACCCGAGTAGGAATTGTTCTTGTTCGCGGCAGCCGCGGCAGCGGCAGCCTTCCTAGCGGCCTCCTCAGCCTGGGCGGCAGCGAGGATCTCGGAATCGCGCTGAGCCATGAGCTCCTTGACGTCGTCGGAAAGACCGTTCAGCACGGTCTGGACTTCTTGCTGCTTGGCCTGCATGTCCTGCATCTGGGCAGTCTGCTGGTCCTTGAGCTTCTCTAAGTCGGCCTTCTGCGACTCGAGCTCGGTCTTTTGCGCATCGAGCTCTTCCTGGATGGTCTGAATGTCCTCGATGGCGTCGCGGTCGCTCTTGTTGATCTTCTCAACGTAATGCGCGTTGGCGACGAGTTCCTCAAACGAGCCAGAGGCCAGCAGCAGCGACAGGATGTTCGTGCCGCCGGACTTGTAGCTGGCGGCCACGCGATCGGAAAGGTCGTTGCGCTTCTTCTTGAGCTCGGCCTTCTTTTCATCGATCTGGGCCTGCGTGTCGTCAATCTTGCCCTGGACATTCTCGATGTCGTTGAGGGTCTGGGCATTCTTGTTGGCCAGCGCCGCATACTCATTTGCGATGCTGTCGAGCTGGGCCTGAACCTCGTCGAGCTGGGCCTGGGCGGCATTCAGTTTATCGGTGGTTTCTTTGGAAGCCTCCGCCGCATGGGCGCGAGCGGGCAGGCCAAAAAGAACTGCCGCAGAAGCGGCGCCGAACAGGGCCTTGAGGGCAGTGCGGCGCGAGAGCTCCTGGGAAAGGATGGAATCGCTGTTTGGTGACATATGTACTCCGTTACATGCTTATTTATATGTCGCTCAACTCATACATATTAGCGTACATATGGCGCGTCCCAACGATTTCCACGAACGGCAGGAAACTGCAAGGTCAGCGGCTCGTAAACAAATGCCAAAGATCAGGTTATGCGTACGCAAGCTCTTCTATGAGTACGTTAGCACAATCCTCTGCTTTTCCTACAGCGCACGATTTGGGCGTCCCTGCCTGCGCTATACTCCCCTCTAGAAGTGTTCCTGATTCGATAGGAGACTACATGTCCAAAGCACTCGACCCCAAAGACACCTGTGTCCTCGTTACCGGCGGCGCCGGCTTTATCGGCTCGCACACCGTCGTTCAGCTGCTCGAGGGTGGCTACCAGGTCGTCATCGTCGATGATCTCTCCAACTCCAGCGCCGTCGCCGTCGACCGCGTCAAGACCATCGTGGGCGACGAGGCCGCCAAGAACCTCACCTTCTACGAGGCCAACGTGCTCGACCGCGATGCGATGAACAAGATCTTCGATACCCATCAGATCGACCGCGTCATCCACTTTGCCGGCTTTAAGGCCGTCGGCGAGTCGGTGAGCAAGCCCGTCGAGTACTACCACAACAACATCGAGAACACCCTGGTGCTCATCGACGTCATGCGCAACCATGGCTGCAAGTCCATCATCTTCTCGAGCTCCTCGACCGTCTACGGCGACCCGGACAACCCGCCCGTCACCGAGGAGGATCCTAAGAAGCCCGCAACCAACCCCTATGGCTGGACCAAGTGGATGATCGAGCAGATCCTTATGGACGTCCACACCGCCGACCCCGAGTGGGACGTTGTGCTGCTCCGTTATTTCAATCCCATCGGCGCCCATCCGTCGGGCCTGATCGGCGAGGATCCCAAGGGCATCCCCAACAACCTGGTGCCCTATGTCGCGCAGGTTGCCGTGGGCAAGCTCGAGGCCGTTCAGGTCTTTGGCAACGACTACCCCACACCCGACGGCACCGGTGTGCGCGACTACATCCACGTGTGCGATCTGGCCTCCGGTCACGTTGCCGCCCTTAACTGGATGAACGGCAAGACCGGCGTCGAGATCTTTAACCTGGGCACCGGCACCGGTACCTCGGTACTCGAGGTCGTCGCCGCCTTCTCCAAGGCCTGCGGCAAGGAGCTGCCCTACGTGATCCGCGAGCGCCGCGCCGGCGACATCGCTGCCAACTGGTGCGATGCCTCCAAGGCCGAGCGCATGATGGGCTGGAAGGCTCAGTACGACATCGCGGATATGTGCCGCGATAGCTGGAACTGGCAGAGCCACAACCCCAACGGCTTCGCCGACGCCGAGTAGCAAAAACCTACATACCGCTCTTGCCCCGATCTCACGTTGTGAGGTCGGGGCTTTTTCATGGCATGTAACCATTCGCCGAAAATCGACCAACTTTTTTATCTTGCCTGTACATGTTTAAACAACATGTTTTACAATAGGCATATCGAATCAGAACATCGGAGGCGGACTGCGCACCCATCGGCAGACCGACCCCACAACAAGAAGGTTGGTGAGCGCATTCATGGAGCGTGCAAGCGGCGTCCTCATGCCCGTCTCATCTCTGCCCGGACCATACGGAATCGGCGGCTTTGGCTGGAATGCCTACGACTTTGTCGATTTCCTCGCCTCGTGCAAACAACATTATTGGCAGATTCTGCCCCTTACGACGACTAGTTACGGCGATTCGCCTTACCAGTCGTTCTCGGCCCGCGCGGGCAACCCTAACTTCATTGACTTTGCCGAGCTTATCGAGGCAGGGTATCTGGAGCAGCGCGATATCGACGGCGTGTACCTGGGCTCCGATCCCAGCAATGTCGACTACGGTGCTATCTTTGCTGGCCGCCGCCAAATCCTCGACCGCGCCGCCGAGCGCTTCGCCGCGAATAAACCAGCCGATTTCGACGACTTTATCCAGGCAAACGAGGACTGGCTCATTCCCTACTGCGAGTTTATGACCGTAAAGGAGGAGTGCGGGCTCAAGGCCTTTTGGGAGTGGCCCGAGGAGCTCCGCCGCCGCGGCGAGGCATCCAACAAGATCTGCGCCGCCCATCCCGAGCGCATGCTCTACCACCAGATGACGCAGTACTTCTTCGATCGCCAGTGGAGCCGCCTCAAGGCCTATGCCAACGAGCGCGACATCCTGATCATCGGCGACCTGCCCATCTACGTCTCGCGCGACTCCGTCGAGATGTGGGCCACGCCCGAGCTCTTTAAGATCGACGCCGCCGGCAATCCCGTCAGCGTCGCGGGAACGCCGCCCGATCAGTTCTCGGCCACCGGCCAGTACTGGGGCAACCCCATCTATGACTGGGATGCCATGGAAGCAGACGGTTTCTCCTGGTGGGAAGGCCGCATCCGAGCCGCCCTCGACATGTACGACATCATCCGTCTGGACCACTTCCGCGGTTTCGAGGCATTTTGGGAGGTGCCGTTCTCCTCTCCCGATTCGTCATATGGTTCATGGACGCAGGGACCCGGCCTCAAGTTCTTCAAGACACTCGAGGAAAAGCTCGGCACGCTGCCCATCATCGCCGAGGACTTGGGCTTCCTCACCCCCGGCGTCATCGACATGCGCGACAACTCGGGCTTCCCCGGCATGAAGATCCTGCAGTTTGCCTTTGAGGGCACCAACTCGTACTACCTGCCGCATAACTACATCGCCAACACCGTCGCCTATGTGGGCACCCACGATAACGAGACGGCGCGCGGTTGGTTTGAGGGAACGGCCACCCCGCGTCAGCGCGAGCAGGCAGCCCTGTACACCCATCAGCAGGCCGGCGAACCCATGGCCGACGCACTCAACCGCACCATCGCCGCCAGTGTGAGCGACACCTGCATCTACACCATGCAGGACCTGCTCAACTTGGGCAACGAGGCGCGCATCAACACCCCTGCCACGCTGGGCGGCAACTGGACCTGGCGCATGCTCGACGGCGCCATCACCCGCGAGCTCGAGCACAAACTCACCGACTGGACCGAGACCTACTTCCGCATCCCGTCGGAAGCCGAAATCGAGCTTCCTCAATAGGAGTTACCGCGCCCGACCCCTCCCCACCGTGCGGACGCGCTTGCTTTTCCCGCGCGAGGCCACCCCAATCCCCTCGCGCGGGCTTCTTATGAATTGCAGACATGAAACAACCCATCACAGGAGAAAACATGCCCCGAATTAACCTCATGGAACTCGCCGAGCAGTCTTTTGGCACCTCGCTCGAGCAGCTCGACGACCGTCGCATTTACAAGCTGCTGGTCAAACTCGTGCAGGAGCGCTCCGCCACCTGCCCGCTCAACAACGGCAAGAAAAAGCTCTATTACATTTCCGCCGAATTTTTGATCGGCAAGCTGCTCATCAACAACATGATCGACCTCGGCATCTACGACGAGGTTAAGGACCAGCTCACCGCCGCAGGCCACGACCTCAACAAGATCGAGGAATTCGAGGTCGAGCCGTCGCTCGGCAACGGTGGCCTGGGTCGCCTGGCCGCGTGCTTCCTGGATTCCATCGCCACGCTGGGCTTGACCGGCGATGGCGTGGGCCTCAACTATCACTACGGTCTGTTCCGTCAGCGCTTTGTCGACAACCAGCAGAAGGCCGTCCCCGACGAGTGGCTCGGTGAGCAGGACATCCTAGTCGACGATGGCCGCTCCTACACCGTCGAGTTCGGCGATTTTGCCGTTACCTCTAAGCTCGTCAACATCGATGTGCCCGGTTACGGCCAGCCCACCAAAAACCGCCTGCGCCTGTTCGACCTGGCGAGCGTCGACGACGGCCTGGTCCCCGGCAGCTCCATCGACTTCGACAAGACCGAGATCGCCAAGAACCTCACCTTGTTCCTCTACCCCGACGATTCCGACGAGCAGGGCCGCCTACTTCGCATCTATCAGGAGTACTTCATGGTGAGCAACGCCGCCCAGCTCCTGATCGACGAGGCCGTCGAGCGCGGCAGCAACCTGCACGATCTGGCCGACTACGCCGTGGTCCAGATCAACGACACGCACCCCACCATGGTCATCCCCGAGCTCATTCGCTTGCTCACCACTGAGCATGGCATCGAGTTTGACGAGGCCGTGACCATCGTACGCTCCATGGTCGCTTACACTAACCACACGATTCTTGCCGAGGCGCTCGAGAAGTGGCCGCTCACCAGCCTGCGGAAGGTCTCCCCTGCCATCGCCGACATTATCGTCAAGCTCGATGAGATCGCGAAGGCCGAGCACGATGACCCGCGCGTCGCCATCATCGACGAGCACGACACCGTCCACATGGCCCACATGGACATCCACTTTGGCTTCTCCATCAACGGCGTAGCCGCCCTCCACACCAAGATCCTGGAGGACACCGAGCTTCATCCGTTCTACGAGATCTATCCCGAGAAGTTCTCCAACAAGACCAACGGCATCACCTTCCGCCGCTGGATCCATGGGGCCAACCCCGCGCTCGCCAGCCTGCTCGACGATGTGATCGGCACCGACTGGCGCAGCACCGGCGATCTGAGCAAACTCGCCAAGTTCGCCGACGACAAGGACGTTCTTGAGCGCCTGGCCGCCACCAAGGTCGAGGCCAAGGCCATCATGCGCCAGTTCATGGCGCTCGAGCAGGGCGTGACCATTCCCTCCAACGCCATCATCGACGTCCAGGTCAAGCGCATCCACGAGTACAAGCGCCAGCAGATGCTCGCGCTCTACATCATCTGGAAGTACCTCGATATCAAGAACGGCAACAGACCTAAGCACCCCGTCACCATCATCTTTGGCGGCAAGGCGGCGCCTGCCTACACTATCGCGCAGGACATCATCCATCTGATCTTGACGCTGTCGCAGTGGATTGCAAACGACCCCGACGTGGCTCCCTACCTGCAGGTTGTCATGATCGAGAACTACAACGTCACCGCCGCCGAGCGCGTGATCCCCGCCGCTGATATCTCCGAGCAGATCAGCCTGGCCTCCAAGGAGGCGAGCGGCACCTCCAACATGAAGTTCATGCTCAACGGCGCCCTAACCCTGTGCACGCTCGACGGTGCCAACGTGGAGATTGCCGAGCTCGTGGGCGACGAGAACATCTATACCTTTGGCGCCTCGTCCAAACAGGTCGAGCAGCTCTACGCCGACGGCACCTACAACGCCGGTGCGCTCTACCGCAAGCCCGGTATCAAGCTGCTGGTGGACTTTATCACCAACCCCGCCTTTATGGCGACCGGCAACGCCGAGCGCCTGCAGCGCCTGCACGACGACATTAAGGGCAAGGACTGGTTTATGGCCCTGCTCGACATTGAGGAGTATATCCAGACCAAGGAGCGCGTGCTGGCCGACTATGAGGACCAGGACGCCTGGATGCGCAAGGCGCTCATCAATATCGCCAACGCCGGCACCTTCTCGTCCGACCGCACCATCTCCCAGTACAACGACGAGATCTGGCACCTGAACTAATTTCACTTCCCTTACCCATCCTCTTGAGAAACGGAGTCGTGGCGACACGGCTCCGCTTTTTGTGCCCGCACGTTACCCTGTGACCCGACTCGGCCAAACAATCTCGATCTGTAACAACTACTCGGTAAAAACGGTCCCAGCTGTTACAGATTGAGACATACCAGCCCCTCCCCTTGGGTTTATCTCAATCTGTAACATCTAGCAGCTGAAATTCACCTTTGGTGTTACAGATTTAGATGAAATGGTTAGCTCAGCGAAACCGTCTCGATCTGTAACATCTAACGTCCGAAATCGGCCCTACCCGTTACAGATCGAGACAAACGACCGGTCAGACAACCCCAACACAAAGAAAGGCTCCCCTCTCGCCCAGTGGACGGGAGGGGAGCCTTATATGTGACCGCGGCAAAAGGATGGCAATACCGCAGCCGCCCAAAGGGAGGGCCTGGATGCACCGGGCCTAGATAAGGTTCTTGCCAGAGACCTTATCGAAGAGGTGGGTCGCGTTCTTCTCGAACTTGAACCAGATGGTGTCGCCAGCCTTGAGCGCGCCCTTGGCCTCGAGGTCGACGACGGGGATAATCAGGACAAACTGGCCGTCGGGAGCGGTCACGTGGACATGCTCGGTCGAGCCCATGAGCTCGGTCACCTCGACGGTACCCTGGAGCGCGCCCTCCTCGCCCTTGTCGGCAAGCAGGATCTGCTCGGGACGCACGCCGGCCGTAATCTCCTTCACGTCGCCGCCGTCCCAGTTGAGGGCAAGCTGAGCGCAAGTCTCGGGGGCGAGCGCCACGTTCATATCCTCGGTCTTGACGGTAAAGCCGTTGCCCGAGCGCACCAGCTGGGCATCGAAGAAGTTCATCTGCGGCACGCCGATAAAGCCGGCGACGAAGATGTTCGCGGGATGGTTGAAGACCTCCTGCGGGGTGGCGATCTGCTGGACGACGCCGTCCTTCATGACCACGATACGGTCACCAAGGGTCATAGCCTCGGTCTGGTCGTGAGTAACATAAATGAACGTGCCCTTGATCTCGTGGCGCAGCTTAATGAGCTCGGCACGCATCTGGTTACGAAGCTTGGCGTCCAGGTTGGACAGTGGCTCGTCCATCAGGAAGACCTTGGGGTCACGCACGATGGCGCGGCCGATAGCGACACGCTGGCGCTGGCCGCCCGAAAGCGCCTTAGGCTTGCGGTCGAGGTACTCGGTGATACCCAAGATCTCGGCAGCGGAGCGAACCTTGCGGTCGATCTCGTCTTTGGGGACTTTCTTGAGCTCAAGCGTAAACGCCATGTTCTCGTATACCGTCATGTTGGGGTACAGAGCGTAGCTCTGGAACACCATGGCGATGTCGCGGTCCTTGGGCGCCACGTCGTTGACGCGCTTGCCGTCGATGAGCACGTCGCCCGAGGTAATGTCCTCCAGGCCGGCGACCATGCGCATCGTCGTGGACTTACCGCAGCCAGAGGGGCCAACGAGAACGATGAACTCCTGGTCATGCACGGTGAGGTTAAAGTCCTCCACCGCGAGCACGCCGTCTTCGGTAACCTTGAGGTTGTGCTTCTTCTCCTCGGTCTTCTTCTTTTTGCCAAAGAAGCCCTTCTTTTTGGACTCGTTGTTGGGATACACCTTCTGAACATGTTTGAGAACGATCTCGGCCATGTCTCTACCTTTCGATACGCGGCGCCGCGCTGAGGGGCGCCGCTAAAACTTGCAAAACAGTTACGGCATCAGCCCTTGACGGCACCTGCCACCACGCCGTCGATGATGTATTTCTGGCAGAGGATGTACATGATGACGATGGGGACAACGACCATCATGATGCAGGCCATCATGGGGCCGAGCTCGACGTGGCCGTAGCCGCCGCGGAAGTACTGGATCAAGATAGGAATGGTCTTGTACTTGGTGGAGTCGAGCGTAAGGTAGGGCAGCAGGTAGTCGTTCCAGACCCACATGGTCTCGAGGATGCCAACCGAAAGATAGGTGGGCTTCATGATGGGAAGGACGATCTTAAAGAACACCTGGACCGGGTTGCAGCCGTCGATCATGGCCGCTTCTTCGATCTCGAGCGGAATGTTCTTTACAAAGCCGGCGAACATAAAGACCGCCAGGCCCGCGCCAAAGCCGAGGTAGATAAAGCAGATGTTGAACGGCGTGTTGAAGCCGATGCGGTCCGCCAAATTGGACAGCGTGAACATGAGCATCTGGAAGGGCACGACCATCGAGAAGACGAACAGGTAATAGAAGAAGTTCGAGATCTTGCTGTTGACGCGCACTACGTACCAAGCACACATGGAGCAGCACACCAGAATCAGCACGACCGACGTGACCGTGATGATGAGCGAGTACATAAATGCCGAGGCAAAGCCCTGCTCGTTAAGGGCATGCATGTAGTTTGCGAGGCCGTTGAACGTCTCGGGCGTGAGCAGATCGAATGCCGTGGTGGTGCTGATTGCAGTTGCCTTTTTAAAGGAATTGAGCGCAATCATGAACACGGGGTAGATCCACGCGAGCGACAGAATCGTAAAGAAAATCGAGAGCGCGCGGTTGATAACCTTATCGCGTTTCATTACTGCTGCACCTCCTTGGACCTCGTGGCCTTAAGCTGAATCATGGAGATGGCTACGACCAGGATGCAGAAGATAACCGCCTTGGCCTGACCGATGCCCTGCCATGCGATACCGGCACGCGAATAGAACGTGTTGTAGATGTTCAGGGCGAGCATCTCGGTGGAGTGCGCGGGGGCGCCGCCGGTAAGGGCGAGGTTCTGGTCGAACAGCTTAAAGCCGTTGGTGATGGACAGGAACAGGCAGATGGTGATGGTCGGCATCAGGTTAGGGATCTTAACCTTCCAAAACGTCTGCCATGCCGTGGCACCGTCGACCTTGGCGGCCTCGATGTAGTCGGACGGAATGGACTGCAGACCAGCGATGTAGATAATCATCATGTAGCCGACCTGCTGCCACAGGGTCAGGATGATAAGGCCCCAGAAGCCAGCAGCAGAGTTAAGGGCGATGAGCTGGGCGCCCACGTTGGAGAGCAGGCAGTTGATCAGAATCTGCCAGATGTAGCCCAGCACGATGCCGCCGATCAGGTTAGGCATAAAGAAGATCGTACGGAAGATATTGGTGCCCTTGAGCGCTTTGCGGGTGAGCGCCTGCGCAATGGCGAGGGCGATCACGTTGATGAGCACCGTCGACAGGAAGGCAAACGCCACGGTAAAGAAGAACGACGTGGCAAACTGCGGATCGGACAGTGCGCGCACGTAGTTCTCGATACCGACAAAGTGCGTATTGTTGATGGTAATAAACTGGCAGAACGAGAGATAGAAGCCCTGGATAAAGGGAATCACGAACCCGATCATAAACGCCAGGCACGTGGGCAGCATAAAGAGCGGCCACCAGCGCTTGAGTGCTTTGCCCATAGAAGGGTCCTTTCAATATGCAGGGGGCGGGCAAACCAACGTCTGCCCGCCCCCTGTCGCTAATCAGATAGCTTGGGCAGCAACTACTTACTCGGAAGCAGCCTTCTCGGTCTTCCAGCCATCGACGAAGGCATTCTTGACGCCGTCCCACTTGCTGTTGTCGGCAGCATAGGCGATCAGAGCCTGCTTGAGGTTCTTCTTCCACTCCTCAGAGGGGATGTAGACGAAGTCCCAAGCGACGGTCTTCTTGCCGTCCTTGGCCATGGCGACGGCCTGCTGCGAGAAGACGTTGGTGGTTTCCTTGGCGCTCTTGAACGGGGCAGTCAGACCCATCTTGTCAGCGATGATGCTGGTGGCGGTGTCAGAAGTGACGCACCAATACATGAAGTCCTCGGTGGCCTTCTGGGCATCCTCGGAAGCCTGGGAGCTGACGCACCAGTAGTTCTCGCCGCCGGAGCACAGGCCCTGGTTCTCCTCGCCGTCGACACCGATGTAGATGGGCATCATGCCAATCTGATCGTCGGTCATGCCGGCCTTGGTGAGGTCAGCGTAGGCCCAGGAGCCGTTCTGATAGAAGACGGCCTTGCCGGTTGCGAACTCGTTGGTGGCGTCGTCGCCGGTCTTGGAGGCAAGCTGCGAAGGATCGCAGGTGGAGTCGGTGATGTACAGGTCGAAAATCTGCTTGAAGTTGTCGAGATACTCGCCCTTGATCTCGTCGTCCTCCTGGTTGTGCTCCTTCTCGAACTCGTAGTAGAGCGGGAGGTTGGCGAGGTGGGTGGTGTAGCGCCAGCTGGAGGAGTCATCCATGCCAGCAGAAGTGAAGGCACCCTCAATGCCAAGCTCGTCCTTGCGGGCCTGGATGTCGTCGGCACAAGCCTTCAGCTTGTCGAAGGAGTTGATGTCCTCGGCCTTGTAGCCAGCCTTCTCGAGCAGCTGCTTGTTGTAGATGATGCCGTAGCTCTCCTGGACCCAGTCGATACCCAGATCCTTGCCATCGGACTGCAGAGCCAGGGAGTCGTCAATGAGCTCACCGCGGAGCTTGGTATCGGACAGGTCGGCGCAGTAATCCTTCCAGTTCTTAAGGCCGGTGGGGCCGTTGACCTGGAACAGGGTCGGAGCGGAGCTCTTGGACATCTCGGACTTGAGCTTCTCCTCGTAGGTGTTGGAGGCAGCGGTCACGATCTTGACCTCGACGCCCTTCTCCTTCTTATAGGCCTTGGCGATCTCCTTCCACTCCTTGTCGACCTCGGGCTTGAATTGGAGGAAATAGACCTCGGCAGCGTCACCAGAAGCAGAGGAGCCGGAGCCGGCGGAGCCGCCGCAGCCTACAAGACCAAGGCCCAGAACCGCAGCCGCGGAACCAGCGAAGCCCAGGAACTGCCTTCTGCTCATTTCGTTCTTCATTACAATCCACCCTTTCACACCGTGGCGGCACCCTTTGCCGCCGCCTTCGGAGATTGGCTCGGGGACTTTGCCCCTTTTGCTGATTTGTACAATACGCTATTTGGCTAGTTGTTTGAACAAGTATTACTAGAGCGGTAGAAAAACATCGGTGAACGGTAATTTCAACTTGATACTTGACAAGTTTTGTATAAACAATTATTTGTTATCGAATGCGGAGAAAACGCCCGGTCAAGCCGATGCATCGTCGGTTTGACCGGGCGTTTTCTCTTTGAGGGCATGAGTCTCGTCAGGCTGCGAGCTAGCCGGCTATCGCTTGGAGTTGACGCGGTAGTGGAAGATCTCAGGATGCGTGCGGGCATGCGTGACCTCGAACAAGATGCCGTCCGAGGTGTACGACTGGCTCTCCATGACGGCGACACAGTTGTATTTGCCAAGGTCCAAGTAGCTGCAGTCCTCATCGTTGGCAAGCTCGACGCTCACTGTACGGCGACTCGCCATCACCTTGACGCCGCGTTTGTGCTCCAGATAGTCGTAAATTGACTTTGCGGCGATCTCGGGCGTCAGACCCTTGGCGATCGACTCCAAAAAGTAACCATGGTCTACTTGGCGCGCATTGCCGTTAAGGCTTCGGACACGCACCACGCGAATCAACTCCTCGCCCACCTTAAAGCCCAGGCGACGAGAGAGTTGCTCGGTGCAGACCAGATGTTCAAAAGACTTAACGTCCGTCGATGCAACGGCATTGTTGCGCTTTGCAAACTCGCCAAACGACTCGACTTCCTCGAGCGCGCCCAGCATATCGGTTTCGCCTTTAAGCCAAATGACGCGCACGCCCTTGCCGTGTATGGGCTGCACAAACATCCCGTCGGCCAGCATACCCAAGGCGCGACGGACGGTATTGCGAGTGCATCCGAACTCCGCGGTCAGCTCGGCTTCGGTTGGCAGCATCTCCTGAAACGCATAGGTCCCATTAATGATGCGCGAGCGTATTTCTCGGTAGATTCCTTCGTATATCGCTTTTGGCATTGTTTCACCTCTACATTATTCATTTCCGGCTAGGCACGATAGCATTTCTTAAAGTTGTTTAAACCGAATATCGGTAAAGCGACAGGATTTAACCGTTGACGGTTTCTGTCATGCCCAAATCGGTTTCGCTCAAAACTGCCGGTACGACAATCGTCTGGTCCTCTACAATGAATCCATTGTTTAAACGTTTCCCCACGCGCAACGCGCCTCGATATTCGGAAGGCAGAACATGCTGCAAAAAATCCAACGCTTTGGCGGGGCAATGTTCGCGCCCGCTATGCTGTTTTCTATATCAGGCCTCATGGTCGGCGTCTCCGCTCTCGCAACGACTGCGGACATCGTCGGCGATCTCGCCGTATACGGAACCCCTTGGTACGTTTTTTGGACCATCATCCAGCGCGGCTCGTGGACGGTCTTTAAACGCCTCCCGCTCCTTTTTGCCGTAGCGCTGCCCATCGGTCTTGCCCAAAAACAACCGGCTCGTTGCTGCCTCGAGGCTCTCGTCGCCTATTTTGCCTACTGCTTCTTTTTGAGCGAGATCATTAAGCTGAGCGGAGACAACCTTGGACTTGAGTACCCGTCATCTTTGACCACCGCCAGCGGTATCACCGTCATCGACGGCATCAAGACGCTCGACACCGGCATTATCGGCCCGCTGGCGGTATCGGCAACCGTCGTCACCATCCATGACCGCTTCTACGATGCCAAGATTCCCGATTGGCTCGGCACCTTCTCGGGCTCCTCGCTGGTCTACCTCATCAGCTTTTTTGCCGTGTTTGCCCTTGCCGCCATCTCGGCCGCCATCGTGCCCTACGTATACGATGTAACCGATACGCTGCGTCACGCGCTTGCAGGCGTCGGTCCCTTTGGCGTGGGCATCTTTGTCTTTTTAGAACGAGCACTCGAGCCCTTTGGCCTGCACCACCTGCTCTACATGCCGATCTACTACGACAACCTGGTCATTAACGACGGCATCTACGCCACGTGGAGCAGTTTGCTCCCCATCCTCTCCCATAGCACGCGCCCCCTTAATGAGCTTGCGCCGTGGGCCGGTTTTACCGCCACCGGCTGGGTCAAGCTCTTTGGCCTTCCTGCCATCGCAGCTGCGTTCTACTCCACCGCAAAACCCGAGCGCCGCGCCGGCCTCAGGGTCATCCTTGCTCCCGCCATCATCGCCTCGGTGGTTTGCGGCGTTACCGAGCCACTCGAGTTTCTCTTTATGTTCACCCACCCCGGGCTCTTTTTGCTCTACGCCGTCTTATCGTCTTGCCTTGCCACAACCATGAATCTCTTTGGCATCGTCGGCATCTTCTCGGGCGGCCTCATGGAGATGGCAGCCTTTAACTTTATTCCGCTCATGCGCACACATGCCGGTGCCTATCTTTTGGCGCTCGGTATCGGCCTTGCCTTTAGCCTCATCTTTTTTGTTAGTTTTCGAGCACTCATCTTGGTCTATGACCTTAAGACGCCGGGCCGGGAGGATCATGTCGCCAATCGCGCGGCAATCGATCGTTTAACGGAAAGCGGCTTTGCCAAAGAGCAATCTCCCAATGACGAGGTCGATAGTCGATTCGATCAAGATCACGTCCTCGCTGAGCGGGTAATTCAGCTTTTAGGTGGCGTTGGCAATATCGTGGGCGCAACCAACTGCGCCACGCGCCTGCGCGTCGAGGTCGCAGACCCTTCCATCGTTGCAGATAACGCGTCGTTTGTCGCGGCGGGCGCCAAGGGCCTCATCATTACGGGCAAGACCGCCCAGGTGATCATCGGCATCTCCGTTCCCCGCGTTAAAGAGCATTTTGACCAGATCATGGGCCTCGAGCCGGGATTTGTGCCCACCACCTCGGCCTCCCCTGCCGCCAGCGCAGCCTATAAGCGCGGCGACATCTGCTTCTTCGATATCGACGGAACGCTCGCCTGGCAAGACCCTCGAGTGGCACAAGAGCTTCCCGAGAGCGAGCGTGACCTGTCCCCTTATCCCAACGAGGCGGTTTCGCAGGCAATCCGCGAGTTTGTCGCCAACGGCAACATGGCCTTTATCTGCACGGGACGTACCCTCAGCTGCATCCACCCCAAACTTCTTGAGCTGCCCTGGACCGGCATCGTCTGTCTTGCGGGCGGTTACGCCGAGATCAACGGACACGCAATTCGCGATCTGTCGATGACGCCCGGTATGCTGCAGCGTCTTGCCCCCTACCTTGAGCAATCGGGCGAGGTCATCCGCTTTGAGGGCCTCAACGGCGTCGTGCGCATGAGTGCCGATGCCCCCGATGCTCCCGGATACGCGCGCACCCTGGGCGACGCAGTCACGCAGCTGCAACATTACAGTGTCTACAAGATCTTGATGTCTACATCGCTCGCCAACCACATCGCTCAAGATAAGGCACTTGAGCCGCTGCTGTGCTTTAACGAGCTCGAACTCGAGGTAACCGAAATCTCGCCCCGCGAATGCACGAAGCGCAGGGGCATCCAGTCTGTACTCGACGCCCTCGATCCCCACCACGGAACCGTATACGGCATCGGCGACGCCAGCAATGACGTCTCGCTGATGAACGCCGTCGATGTCGGTATCGCCATGGGCAATGCGCCGGACTATCTCAAAAAGCGCGCCGACTACATCACCGACTCGGTCGACAAAGATGGCGTCGTCAAGGCGCTCGAGCACTTTAGGCTTATATAAGCAGCCGGCACGCGCACGCGTCCCGTTTCTCCAAATCGCCAAAACAGACGCGCCGGCAACTCCAATGTGGCAATATGGTATCTGCACACCGCAACGATGTAACCCAAGAAAGAATGCGAGAACCCGTGTCCAGTCCGTTTACCAGCTTTTTAGCCCAGCACTTTGACCAGATTAACGACTATCTGGCCACGTTCTTTGACGGACAGGCGACCTCTGCCGATATCGAGCGCTACCTGTACGCGCCGCTCTCGGCTTTTACGGCCAACGCCGGCAAGCGCCACCGCCCGCTTATCTGTATGCTCGCCGCAACCGCAGTGGGCGGTAGCTTTGAGAGCGCCCGCAGCGCCGCGGCAGCCATCGAGCACTTCCAGTCGGGCGCGCTGATCCACGACGACATCGCCGACAACGGACAGCTTCGTCGAGGCAAGCCCTGCATGCACCTTACCGAGGGCACGGGCCTTGCCATCAATTGTGGCGACCTGGCGCTCACCATGGTCACCAAGACGGTTCTCGACGACCCCACGCTGGAGTCCGACGTGAAGCTGCGCGTGCTCCACGAGCTTACCGAGATGATCGTCCGCACCATCGAGGGTCAAGCGCTCGACCTGGGTTGGGTCCGTGACGGGCGCTTTGATATCTCGGTTGATGACTACCTGGACATGGCGACGCACAAGACCGCGTTTTACAGCGGAGCCACGCCGCTTGCCGCCGGAGCCATTATCGGCGGCGGCAGCGATGAGCAAATCGAAGCGCTGCGCGCCTTTGGCCTGCACACGGGCCTTGCCTTTCAGATTCAGGACGACCTGCTCAACCTTGTCGGCACTAAGGAAGCCGCCAACAAGGACTTCCGCACCGACATCACCGAGGGCAAGCGCACGCTTGTCGCCGTTCATGCCCTCTCTGATGAGCGCCACCACGACGAGGTCGAGGAGCTTCTTTCCTCGGGCACCGATGATCCCGCGCAGCTCGCACGCGCCGTGGATATCTTCCAAGAGACCGGCTCCATCGATTATGCCCGCACTTACGCGCTCGACCTGACCGCTAAGGCCAAAGCGGCCATCGAGAACGTTGAGCTTGATCCGCACGCACGCGAGCTGTTCCTCTCCATGGCAGATTTCTTTGTGGAGCGCCTTAACTAACGGGGGTTATAAAACCTGTCAGCAGCGTATTTAGGCACAACTTGCTACACTGTTGAGTGCATGTTGATGCATCCCTTTGCGTTGTCTATCCGACAGACGCTCAAATAGTACGAATGGTACGCCGAAAGGGGTTCGTTCATGGAACCTATTACAACGGGCATGCAAGGAGCAGCCGTCGAGGACGTGCAGTCTCGTCTCCTGCAGCTCGGCTACACGATTGATGCCGCCGAAGTCACCGACAAGTACTTTGGAGCCACCACTGAGCAGGCCGTCAGCACCTTCAGGCTCGACAGCGGCCTTGCTGCCGGTCATGCCGTCGATATCCCCTGTTGGAGCGCCCTTGTAGACGCTTCGTATAAGCTGGGCGACCGCACCCTCTATCTGCGCATGCCCAATTTCCATGGCGCCGATGTGCAGGCCCTGCAGCGCGCTCTCAACGTTTTGGGCTTTGCCTGTGGCGAAGACGACGGCTACTTTGGTCCGCATACCGAGGCCGCCCTGCAGCAGTTCCAGGAAAATGTCGGCCTGTTTGCCGACGGTATGGCCTTCCAGGACACCTACGCCTACATCAACCGCCTGCACCATGTGTGGGAGGGCAAGCCCTCGGTCACCGAAGCCGAGTCCCGCATCGGTTTTGCTCGCGCCGCCAACGTGCTCGAGCGCTTCCAGATTGCCGTTATCGGCGAGGACCCCATCGCACGCAGTGTTGCGTCGCGCATGTGGAATATCGCCACGGCAACGACCGACAACAGCGGCATGATGCTCTGCGACTCCGAGGTCCCAACCGACGTTGACCTGGTACTCGAGATCGCAAGCGACGAGCTGCCCGCCGACGCCGCACCGCGCGCCACGATAGCCCTCGCCGAGTGCCACAACCTGGCCCAGCGCATCCGCACTGCCAATGTTGCCGCGCAGCAGAAGCCGGCACGCATTCGCATTGAGCTCACGGGCATGACGCGCTACAACGGCACCTTCACGGCCAGCGACGCGCAGACACTCGCCGTACGCCTGCTCGACGGCGTTTGCGATGCCCTCGCAGATTAGGTAAACTAAACGAGTTGCTTTTGGGCAACACCACACATTGGGACGTAGTTCAACGGTAGAACTCCGGTTTTTGGTGCCGGCTGTTGGGGGTTCGAGTCCCTCCGTCCCAGCCATTAAAATTGAGCGCCCTGAGCCCATAACGGCCCAGGGCGCTTTCTTGTGGGCAAGCGGAGGGATTCGAACCCGCAAGGGTGCGAAGCCGAGGAAACGCGAAGGCGCCCCAAGCCCATTAGGACCAAGAGCGCCTAACATCAAGAAAATATCAGCCCAGTTCCGAAAAGCGAGCCGCATGCAACAACCAGGTAACCACAGGCCCCGGGAGAGCGGGGACACCGGCTTAGGTTTATCGCGAGTTCCGCACGAACAGGAGGCCACTTAACCTCGATGTTTTGGACGTGACAGCGAGAGGGGCCCTGGTATGGCAAGGTGACGTGAAACAAGGCGGCGCTGACCTTCTGGTCGCGCCGCCGAAGTTGAACGTCAGATTGCCGTGCCAGGGCCCCTCGCAGCGTCAAGAAGTCCGCCGTTCGGTAGAACGGCGGAATTTTAGTTGTTCAGCATGCGGTCGAAGCTTCCCGAGTCGCCATCCCGATAGTCTGCGGTCATCAGAATCTCCTGCGGAATGCGCCCGCCTTCACGCAGCACGTTGCGGAACTGCACGCGCGTGACCATGGGCAGATCCTTGATCGTCGCTGCCAGGTTCTGTGGCACGCCCTGGTTGGCAGCCGCGGGCTCGCACTCGCCGCCAGCCTTCACGCGACGCTTATGCTCGGCGAGCATGGCGCGGTACATGCCGGCATGCAGGCGAATCTCAACCACATTGGCATTGCGAGTCTGCTCGACAATGCGCGCGCCCTCGCGATCGATATCGCCTACGTAGTAGACGTAGTTAAAGCGATAGCCAATCTCGGCCAGATAATCGTCCAGGGCATGCGAGACGCTCGCCTTGCATCCGCCGCCAAAAATCACGCCGCCCACCTTGATGCCAAAGAGCTTGGCGTGCTTGCGGCCACGCAGCAGCTTGACGATCTCGTCGTAGGTGTCCAGGTTCTCGACCATAATGAACGGCTTGTCGGCGCCCAGCGTAAAGAAGCCCGTAAAGTGCACGGGGCGATTGGGGGCGACCTTGATCGCCTGCATGCTGATGCCCTTTTCGGTCATGCGTCTGATCAGGCGCTCACCGTGCTTGCCGTCAAAAGCCTTCTCGTCGTTAAAGATCTGGTAGGCACGCTGGCGGCGCGAGGCAACCGGCGTATCGGCACCTCGGTTCTGCTCGATCCAAGCCTGGATGATTGCGATTTCCTCGGCAATCTTGCGGTTGGACATCTCGTTGTGCTGAGTGCGCTGCGGAGCCTTTTTGCCGTCCTTGCCCTCGACCTTTACGATCTGTGTCTGCTGCTCCTTGATCTTAGAGAGCGCCGTAGGCGTAGGGACAACTTTGAGCAGCTGCCTGCCTAAAACGCGGGCAAGGGCAAACGCCGAGACCTCGCCGTGGACTGCCGACTTGGGCTGCTGGGCAGCAGTATCTGCTGCGGTAGACTCCGGCTTCTTCTGAGACTTGCGCTTAGAATCGCCTTGGGAATTGCGCTCGCGCTTCGGCATAGGCGCCTGCTTCTGCGGACGATTGGACTTGCTCTCCTTCGCCGGCTGGCGCTTAGGCTGCCCCGAAGAAACCTCGACCTTCGCATCTTCGTCCTGCGGCGTGGTCTTCTCGGCTGCAGTCTCGGCATGGGAACTGCGGCCCCCACGATGGCGACGGCGGCGAGGCTTGCTCGACGCGCCCTGCTCCGCCTGCTCATCAGTAGGCTGCTGGCCCTTGGCCTCGGCATCGACCTCAAGCTGCGGCTCAACAGGCTTCTGTTCGCGAGCCGCCGGCTCAACGGCCTTCTCGTCCTTCTCGTCCTGAGTGGTCGAAGCCGGTTCGCTCTTCTCCTGACGCCTTACGGGATACGCGCGCCCCGCAAAACCACGTCCGGGACGGCATGAACCCGGAGCCTTCTTGGCCGGTTCATCGGACGCGTCAGCAGCCTCGGCGGAATCCTGGACCTCGCATGCAATACCTCGCAGCTCGGCCTTAAAATGGGCACCGCGGCGACGCTTGGGCTCCTGGATCCCAGCATGCTCTTGAGTGCGAGTCGGCTCCTGCATCCCAACGGGCTTTTCCTCGACGGCCTCAGCATCCGTCTCACCCTTTTGAGCAACGGCGCGACGGAAGCGCTCCTGCTGGGCGCGGCGCTGCGCATCGCGCTTGCCGCCCCCGCCAAAACCGCCGCGTCCTGCCTTGGCCGTAAAGGCACGCACGACGTTCTCATCGAGCAACTCATCGGTATCGACATGCTCACGCGGAGCAGCTTCTTCCACAGCAGGCACGTCAGCGGAATCCTCGACGACAAAATCCTCGACGGACTCGGCAGGCTGCTCCTGGGCATCGCGGATCTCGGCATTGATGGTATAGAACGCCGGGCGCCCGTTAATGCCGCTACCCTCGATCTTGGTCACAATATTTGCCGCGATAAGCTCATCGCGCATTGCCTTGGTGTCACATTCCTTATCGACGGAGCGAAAAATTTGCGCCAGCGCACTCGACTTAATCTTGAGCGCCTTGCGGCAAAGCAGGTCGTAGGCAACCAGCTTGGCACGCTCGGCAGAAAGCGACGTCTGGCTGCTCAGACGCTCAGCCAGGGCATCGACATTATTTTGGTTATCGGAATATACCGTCTTGGCCACGGGGCCCCTTTCATATGCACACATATACGTCCATATGGTACAACGCGCGCCCTTATCCATGCAAAACATCTGCGAGAACACTCGAGCGTCACCCGCTTTTGCATGAAAAAAAGACCGAGCCCGCGAAGTCGCGGACCCGGTCTTTCCGAGTCATATAGATGTGACGTTCAACGCGTCAGGTCGACTAAGCCTTGGCGGCCTCGGCGTCGACGGGAGCCTCGGCAGCAGCAGTGCGGCCATACTCGGCCTTGCCCATCTCGGACCACTCGGGATCCTCGTCAGGCATGGAACCGGCCTCCTTGCCGAAGAACTCCTTGAGGCAGTTAACGGCAACGATGAGGCCCAGGACCATCAGCAGGACGGCGAAGACAAGCTGCAGGCCCTTGGTGGCGGCGACGGAGACGGCGGCCGTGGTGGCGGTAGCCGGGATGGTGCCGAAGAAGCCGTAAGCCTGGACAGCGGCCATGCAGCCCATGGCGCTCTGGACCAGCGAGGTGAAGGTGCAGCAGAGCAGGAAGACGACGGGCACGTAGAGCATCCAGCCCTTGCGGCCGGTGCACTTGCAGAACACGGCGAGGGTGATCATGGTCATGCCGCCGAGCAGCTGGTTGGAAGCACCAAAGAGCGGCCAGATGTTGGCATAGCCACCAAAAGCGAGGGCGAGACCGGGAAGCAGGGTAACGACCGTGGCGAACCAGGGGTTGCCGAGGACCTTCATGTAGCCGGCCTTGGACTCGATGGCCAGGGCATCGTTGGTCTGGGCAAAGAACTCGGAGAACGAAGTGCGGGCGATGCGGGCGACGGCGTCGAGCGAGGTCAGGGCCAGAGCGGAGACGTTCATGGTCATAAAGACGGTAGCGAGCGTGCCGTCAACACCGAAGGCCTGCATACCGCGGGAGATGCCAGCGGCGAAGATCTGGAACGGGGTGGAAGCGACACCGGCGTTGAGGGCGCCGGTACCGGCGGTGTTCATGTCGGAGAACATGATGCCGGCGACGATGATGGCAAGGATGCCGACGAAGGACTCGACGATCATGGCGCCGTAACCGACCTTGACGGCGTCCTGCTCCTTCTCGACCTGCTTAGAAGAGGTGCCGGAAGAAACGAGGCTGTGGAAACCGGAGAGAGCACCGCAAGCGACGGAGACGAACAGGACCGGGAACATCATGCCGGAGGCAGTGGAGAAGCCGGTGAAGACCGGAGCGGTGATAGTGGCCTGACCGTTGACGCCCAGGACGACGATGCCGAGGACAGCGCAGACGATCATGACGATCATCATGATGGAAGTGAGGTAGTCACGCGGGGTCTTGAGCATCTGGATGGGCATAGCGCCAGCGAAGACCAGGTAGACCATGACGACGGCGAACCACTGGAACTTATCCAGGTAGACCGGGAACTGCATACCGACGGCGAACATGAGAACCATGAGGACCACGCCGGTGACGAACTCGGCAGCGCCGGTGAGGTTGAACTTCTTCTGGGCCCAACCAAAGGCGATAGCGACGAAGGTGAACAGGATGGAGATGGTACCAGCGCAGCCGGCGGCATAGGACTTGGTGAAGTCGATGGCACCGGTAGCAGCACCAGAAGCGTCAACGGCCGGGGTGAACATGAACGTCTTGCAGACCATGTCGGTGAAAGCGGCGATGACGATGATGCAGAACAGCCAGCAGAACAGCAGGAACAGGCGACGGCCGGTCTTGCCGATGTACTTCTCGATGAGCTGAGCGAGCGACTTGCCGTTGTTCTTCATCGAAGCGTACAGGGCACCAAAGTCGTGGACGGCACCAAAGAAGATGCCGCCGACGAGGACCCAGAGCACGACGGGCAGCCAGCCAAAGGCCATGGCGACGATCGTACCCGTGACAGGGCCAGCACCGCAGATCGAGCTGAACTGGTGCGAGAACGCGGTGAAGGCGGAGACGGGCGAGAAGCTCTTGCCGTCCTTCATGCGCTTGGCCGGCGTGAGGGCCTCCTTGTCAACGCCCCACTTGTTGGCCAGCCATCGGCCATAGCCCAGATAGCCGCAGGCAAGCACCGCCGCAGCCACAACCATGAGCAAAACTCCGTTCATTACATTTCCTCCTCTAAAAAGAACTTCCTAGACATAAAAAATGAGGGCCGTCGGTTGCGCTCGACGGCCCTCATCTTCATCAGCCGCCCGTTATCGTACGGGCCAGCTGTATGTGCTAACCCGCATCAGATAATTACTACGCTGATAATGTTTAGCTGATGCGTGAACATGTCTAAGAAATCCTCTTCGATCATGATGTGAACGATCCGTGCGTGTTCACATCCCCCAGTGGTTGAAAAGGAGTATGAAACTTTAGTTACCTAAAGTCAACGCAAATTTGTAATGAATTTTCAACTTTTTTGGATTTCTCGGTATAAAACGCCACTGACCTCGGACTTTACCCAGCGACAGTTTTTGCATGAGAGATGTCCCTCGGGAGCGGGCGGGCGTATACAAGGTTTCCTGCTCTACAGTCCTGCTCGCACGGAGAGCACATTAAGTGCTCTCCGGCTCGTGCGGAACTCGCGATAAACCTTGGGTAAGGCCGCCCGCGACCGGGGGGGGGGCGGGCCCAGAGCGGGGGAAAGGGGCGGCCGCCAGCA
>CAJMEW010000030.1:0-25620 GCA_905212545.1 uncultured Collinsella sp. | reverse complement strand
GTGGCTGAGCCCGATGGAGTACCGCAGGAAGCTTGGATACGCCTAGGCGCGGTCCAAGAAATCGTCCGCACCCCCGTTGAGGCCTTTAAAGGCATGAAACAGTCCGTATTTCACCGCAACTTAGGAGGGGATGGGGTTAGCTGCGGGGGCGGTGGCGGAGCTTGTCGATGGTGGAGTCGGTGCTGTGACTGCGGGCTTCGGCGGCGCGGTCGCGAGCGTCGGCCGCGGTTTGGCGCTTGCGGCGGTAATCGATCATGCCTTGGATGATGGGCTTGCCAAAGCTCACGACATCATCGTTGTAGATGGCGGTTCGGGCTGCGAGGAGGCAGTCGGAAAAGTCCATATGGGTCTTGCCAAAGAGTTTGACGGCAAGGGCGACAACGGTGGGCTCGTCGACCATGACGTCATCGAGCAACCTTTTCATGGCCGCAGCAATCTCAACGCGGGGAACCTTATAGACGTCGCGCAGCGTGACCACGACGCGCGTGATGATTTCGGGGTAGACACGAGCGGTGCGCGTGGCGATGACCTTGGCGGCGCGCGGTGACAGGACCTCGTCGTCGAGCAGATAGCGAAGGATGACGGTCTCGTCGATGATGGTGCTACTCATGGATATCTACTTCCTCGGGGCCCAAAATCGAATCGTCACTTTCTGTAGCAAGGTATTCAATCCAGGCATTGCGCTCCTCGGCGCGGCGATTGGGGTCACCATATGCTTTGAGCGATCCATAGGCGGCGGTGCCGTCCTTTGAGCGCACGGCGACCGGCTGAAAGGGGAGCTTGCGCATCAAAATGCTTTGCGCGACAAATAAACGGACAGCCTCGGCGAGCGATGTGCCCATGGCGTCGTAGAGACGCTCGGCATGCTGCTTGTCTTCCTCGCGAATGCGCACCTGCAGGATGGCTCTTTTTTGAGTCGATGACATCACTGGCCCCCTTAATGAGCGTGCAATATGAATGGTCAAATACAGCATTAGCTAATAATAGCCAATGTTATAACCACTGCTTTATTGCACTCAAGTTAATGAGCGCGAAATATATATCAAACGTATTACATCCTTTATAAACGAGCGTGAAATCTCCCCTGGTTGTACGCATGTAATACACTCACCTTTATAGCTTCTAGAGAATAATTCCAACCTGCCAAAACCCCTGCAATACACCCGTATTGCAGGGCCTATGCTCAAGTTTGCCCCCTGCAACTGCGTATATTTAACCTGTATATCGTTGGAGGAATTCTATCGAAGTGCCTGTTTCGCCGCATGCGCTCGATACGCCGATGCCGGACCACGGGCGGTCCGGGACAACGTCGGCAGGGTCTCTCCGGCATGGGATTCAGGAGGGAGTGAACAACATGGGCAATAAACGAGTCGTGGCTGATTCTTCACGCTGCATTGGGTGCCAAACCTGTATGGCGGCGTGCATCGAGGCACACGATATTCCCGGCAACATCGCCGCACCTCGCTTGCGCGTAACGCGCACCTACGAGATCTCCGCGCCGGTGGCATGTCACCACTGCGAGGACGCTCCGTGCGCGAAGGCCTGTCCTACGGGCGCCTTGTTCTTTGATCCAAAGAACCATCGTATCGGCGTCAACGAGGACAACTGCATTGGCTGCAAGAGCTGCGTCATGGCATGCCCCTTTGGCGCCGTGAGCGTGGCGACCACGCAGGTCCCCGTCTTGATGGGTGACGTTCGCGTGGGTTCGCAGACTAAGAGCTTCGTGCTCAAGTGCGACCTGTGCGTGGACCGTCCCGGCGGTCCGGCGTGTGCCGAGGCGTGCCCGACCAAGGGCCTCACCCTGGTGGACGAGGAGCGTCTGGCAGAACTGACTGCCGAGCGTGCCCGCGCCACCATCGAAAACGAGGCGTAAGCGTCGGGCGACAGGCCCAATGATTGTCAAATAAGTACCGAGTATTCGGTAGCAGAGAAAGGAAGGAGGGTGTCATGGAGAAGCATAAAGTGATCTGCCCGTATTGCGGCGCCGGTTGCCAGTTTAACCTCTTGGTCCAAAACGGCCAGGTCGTGGGTACCGAACCGCTCAACGGCATCACCAACCAGAGCGAGCTGTGCCTTAAGGGCATGAGCGGCTACGACTTCATCAACGACACCAAGATCTTGACTCCTCGCGTACTGCACCCGATGATCCGCCGCACCAAGGGCGCGGATCTTGAGCGCGTAAGCTGGGACGAGGCACTGGATTTCACCGCATCTAAGATGCAGGCCATAATTGACGAATATGGTCCTAACGCTGTCATGACCACCGGCTCTTCGCGAGGCGGCGGCAATGAGGCGAACTACGTCATGCAGAAGTTTACGCGTGCGTGCATCGGCACCCACAGCGTGGACAACTGCGCCCGTACTTGACACGGCCCTACTGTCCTCGGTCTGATGGACACGGTTGGTTCAGGTTGCATGTCATGCTCCATCCCCGGTATGGAGGATGCGGGCTGCATTTTCCTCTTCGGCTATAACCCTGCCGATTCGCACCCCATCGTCGCAAGGCGTATCGTGCGAGCCAAAGAAAAGGGTTGCAAGATCATCGTCGCCGATCCGCGCCATATCGAAACCGCGCGTATCGCCGATCTCTACCTTCCGATCAAGAACGGTTGCAACGCTGCGTTCCTCAACGCCTTTGCCAACTGCTTGGTCAACGATGGCCTCTACGACAAGGAATTCGTCGCCGAGCACACGAACGGCTTTGACGAATGGTGGGAGACCATCAAGAACTACACTCCCGAATCCGTACAGGACATCACGGGTGTCGAGCCCGCGTTGATCCACCAAGCTGCCGAGATGTACGCCACGGCGAAGCCCTCTGCCATCATTGGCTGGGGTATGGGCGTATGCCAGCAGAAGCAGAACCTGAAGACGGTGCACACCATCGCCTCCATCGCCTGCGTTGCCGGCCAGATCGGCAAACCCAATTCCGGCCTCGCGCCCGTGCGTGGCCAGAACAACGTCCAGGGCTCCTGCGATATGGGCATGCTGCCCAACCTGTACCCTGGCTACCAGAAGGTCACCGACCCGGCAGTGCGTGCCAAGTTTGCCAAGGCTTGGGGCGTGCCCGAGGAAAAGCTCCCGCTCGAGGAGGGCTACAAGCTCACCGACCTGGGCCACCTGGTCGACGAGGGCAAGGTGCACTGCTTCTACAACTACGGCGAGGACCCGGTGCAGACCGAGCCCGATTCGGCCGGTATGCGCAAGACGCTCTCCGAGCTGGATCTGTTTATTTGTCAGGACATCTTTATGACGCAGACGACCATGCTCGCCGACGTCATCCTGCCCGCTACCTCTTGGGGCGAGCACGAGGGTGTCTTTACCGCATCCGACCGTAGCTTCCAGCACTTTGACGCGGCCGTTCCGCCCAAGGGCGAGTGCCGCCACGACTGGGAGATCTTCGCGGACCTGTCCACGCGTATGGGCTATCCCATGCACTACGACAACACCGAGCAGATCTGGAACGAGTGCATTAGCCTGTGCCCCAACTTTGTGGGCGCGACCTACGAGAAGATGGCTCCCGAGGGCGGTTACGCCCAGTGGCCGGTCAAGAGCACCGATGTGAACGACCACGGTACGCCCGACATGTTCGCTGGTGGCAAGTTCACCACCAAGGACGGCCGCGCCAACCTGATGGCGCACGACTGGGAGGCGCCCTCCGAGCTTCCCGACGATGAGTACCCGCTCATCCTGTGCACCGTCCGCGAGGTCGGCCACTACAGCTGCCGTTCGATGACCGGCAACTGCAAGACGCTGGCGCTGCTCGCCGACGAGCCCGGCTTTGTCCGCATGAATCCCGCGGACGCCCAGGCGCGCGGCATCAAGAACGGCGACATCGTCTCGATTCACAGCCGCCGCGGCCAGGTATACAGCCGTGCCGACGTGAGCGACCGTATCAACAAGGGCACGGTCTATATGACCTACCAGTGGTGGATCGGCAAGTGCAACGAGCTGACCATTCACAAGGTCGACCCGGTCTCGCATACGCCCGAGGACAAGTTCTCCGCCTGCCAGGTCGACGCTATCGCCGACCAGGTCTGGGCCGAGGGCGAGGTCGAGCGTCAGTACACCGAGCTCAAGCAGGCTCTGGTGGACGCCGCCGCTCCCCAGGACGTTGAGCCCGGCGCCGCCAAGTTCGACGATGAGACGCACGTGAACCAAATCGTGTAGTCCCGTTCTCGTTGGCTTTTTGGGCCGGGCGTCCCGTACGTTCGGGAGCCCGGCCCGTTATTTTGAAAGGAAGTGGGGATGAACCGCTTCATCGACATCAACCCGGAGAGGTGCATCGGCTGCGGAACATGCCAGTCCGCCTGTGCCGACGCCCACCGGATGCAGGGTCTTCAGGACACGCCGCGTCTGGCGCTCGTGAAGACCGGCGGTATTTCGGCCGCCCTTGCCTGCCACCATTGCGAGGGTGCCCCCTGCGCCGAGGTCTGCCCGGTGAATGCCATCGAGCACGATGGCGACCGCATCCACGTCAAGGAACAGGAGTGCATCGGGTGCAGGCTGTGCGCCATCGCGTGCCCCTTCGGAGCCATCCATCCCGATGGCACGTCTATCGCCGGTGTCGCAGGCATGTGCGACCCGACGCCTTCGTATCCTAAGTCCCTGAGCAGCCTGCTGACGTGGGCGCCCGGCCAGTACACCTGTGCCGTCAAGTGCGACCTGTGCGCCTTCGACCCCGAGGGTCCGCACTGCGTAGCGGCTTGCCCCACCAAGGCGCTCACCGTCATGGGCGGCGCGGCAGATCGCGAACTCGACGAGGCCAAGCGCCTGCGTTCGATTCAGAACGGCCCTGCCGTCGACGTGGCGGCTGTGGCCCAGGGTCTGTCCGAGAAAGCAGAAGGGAGCGTAAACAATGGATAGCATGACGCTGTTTATCGCATCGCTTGCCGTCTCGTGCATCGGTGCGCTCGCCTCGGTTCTGCTGATTAAGGCCGACAACGCCGCCAAGACCGCCGGCTGCCTTATCGGCGCCGTCGCGGCCGTGCTGTCGTTCATCGCGGGCCTCGAGGCCGTGCTTGGCGACGTTTCGTCCCTCAACACGGTCTTCTTCTTCCCGTTCGCCCGTCTCGAGCTCTTGCTCAACGGCCTTGCGGGCCTGATCGTGGTCCTCATCTCGATTCTCGCCTTTGCGGGCTTCATCTACGGTCTGTCCTACTTCGACGAGTACCCGGGCAAGGTCGGGCGCGCCGGCTTCTTCATGAACACCTTCGTCGCCTCGATGATGCTCGTCATCACCGCCGACAACGTGTTCTGGTTCCTGGTCGCCTTTGAGCTCATGTCCCTTACGAGCTACTTCCTTGTCGTTATCGAGGAGAACAAGAACTCCATTAGGGGCGGTTGGCTCTACTTCGTCATCGCGCACGTGGGCTTCGTTCTCATCATGGCGAGCTTCCTGCTCATGACCAACGGCGTGGGCGGTTCCTTCAGCTTCAGTGATTTCCGTACGCATGACTTTGGACCCGCCGTCTCCTCCGCGTGCTTCGTCCTCGCGTTCTTCGGATTTGGCGCGAAGGCCGGTATCATCCCGCTGCACTCCTGGCTGCCCCAGGCGCACCCCGAGGCGCCGTCCAACGTGTCCGCCCTCATGTCCGGCGGCATGATCAAGATCGGCATCCTGGGAATTCTCAAGGTCGGTCTCGACCTGCTCGCGGGTTCGGGCGTCCAGCTCTGGTGGGGCCTCATGGTCCTGGTCTTCGGATCCATCTCGTCGGTCCTGGGTGTCGTCTACGCCCTCCACGAGCACGACATCAAGCGCCTGCTTGCCTATCACTCCGTCGAGAACATCGGCATCATCTTGCTCGGTGTCGGCGCGTCCATGACGGCGCACGCCCTGGGCAACGACGTCATCGCGACGATCGCGCTCATGGCCGCCCTCTACCACACGCTCAACCACGCCATGTTCAAGGGCGAGCTGTTCCTCGGCGCGGGCTCCCTGCTCTATGCCACGGGTACGCGCAACATGGAGAAGATGGGCGGTCTGTTCCGCCGCATGCCGGTCACGGCCGTCTGCTTCCTCATCGGTGCCCTTGCCATCTCGGCCATCCCGCCGCTCAACGGCTTCGTTTCCGAGTGGTTCACCTACCAGTCCCTGTTCAACATCTCGACGCTCTCCGACCCGGTCGTCATGGTGTTCGCCGTCGCCTCCGCGGCCGCCCTCGCCATCACCGGTGCCCTGGCCGTCACGTGCTTCGTGAAGGCCTACGGCGTCTCGTTCGCGAGCAGCCCTCGTTCCCAGGAGGCCGCGAACGCCAAGGAGTCCCCGGCTCCGATGTTGTTCTCGCAGATGCTCCTCGCGGCCATCTGCGTGGTACTGGGAATCGGCTCCCCGGTCATCGCCCCGGTTCTGGGCGACGTCGCCCAGAGCGTGCTTGCCGGCTCTGCCGTCACAGCCACCTCGGGCGTGTCTCTCGTGAACGAGATCTCCGGTGCCGCCACCTCCACCCCCGCGATCGCCATCGCGCTCGTGGTCCTCACCGGCCTCGCGTTCGCGTTGAGGTCCTGCCTCGGCGCCAAGGCCCCCGCTAAGAAGACCGACCCTTGGGCGTGCGGCTACGAGCCCAACGAGCACATGCCCGTCGTCGCCACGAGCTTCGCGTCCGACGTCGAACTCTTCATGGGCCCGCTCTACACCCTGCGCGAGGTATGCACCAAGATTTGCTGGTCCATCGCGCACGTGTTCCAGAAGCTCACCGGTGTCGCCCAGGGCGTCGAGCCCCTGCCCGACCGCTTCCTGGTCGATGCACCGAGCGAGGGTGCCGACAAGCTGGCCGGCCTCGCCTCCAAGATCGAGGGCGGCAACTACTCCGTATACATCTGCTACATCGTCGCGGCGCTCGTGGTCTTCCTCGTGCTCGCCGTGGTCATGGTCTAGAGAGGGGAGAGGATATTATGAACATCGTTCTTGCGATGGCGCAGGGCCTCGTGGTCATGCTGGTCGCGCCCTTCTTCTCCGGCCTCGCCCGTGTGATTCGCGCGAAGATGCACAATCGCCGCGGTCCGTCCATCCTTCAGGATTACCGGGACCTCGCGAAGCTCATGGCGCGTCCCGAGTCCGTGAGTTCCGACTCGAGCTTCGTGCTGCGCATCATGCCGCCGCTGTTCCTCGCGGTGTCGTTTATGCTCGCCATGGGCCTGCCCATGTTCACGCTCCAGAGCCCCATGCCCGTCTTTGGTGACGCCATCACCATCATGTACGCGCTCGCGCTGTCCCGCTTCTTCTTCGCGCTGTCCGGCGTGGATTCCTCCAACGCCTACGCGGGCTTCGGCGGTATCCGCGAGCTCCTCATGAGCGTGCTCATCGAGCCGTCCATGCTCATCGCGCTGTTCACCGTCGCCATCGTGTGCGGCTCCACGGACATTGCGACCATGGGTCAGCACATCGTTACGGGCAACGTCTCGAGCGTCGTCGCCGTTATCCTCGCCGGCGTCGCCTTCGCGGCCGCCTGTTACATGGAGCTCGGCAAGCTTCCGTTCGATCAGGCCGAAGCCGAGCAGGAGCTCCAGGAGGGCCCGCTCGCCGAGCTCTCCGGCCCGTCCCTGGCCATGATGAAGCTCGCCATGGGCATGAAGCAGGTCGTGGTCGTCGCTTGGTTCACCTCCATCTTCATCCCCTGGGGAGAGCCCGCGACCATCGGCGTCACCGCTCTCGTGGGCGCCGTCGTCTTCCTCGTCAAGTGCCTGGTCGATTTCGTCGTCTGCGGCGTGCTCGAGAACTCCGTTTCCCGTTCGCGCTTCAAGGTGCTCGGTAACCAGACCTGGGCCGTCGTCGGCATCGCGGTCCTCGCGTTCGTCTTCGTCGTCGTAGGCGTGTAGGGAGAAGGGAGAAACTATGTCAATCGAATCGAGCTTGTCCCTCTTTGCCATGGTGGCGATCGCCGTCCCCATGCTGGGCTCCCTGCTCATCGTCATGCTGCCGCGTCCCTACGCTAAATGGATCTGCGCCTTGGCCGGCGGCATCGCCACGGTCGCTTCCGTTGGCTTGGCCGCGACGTTTGCCGGAAACGGCATGAACGCGGTCGATGTAACCTGGGCGAGTATGGGCCAGACCTTGGTCATGGGCTTCATATTCGACCGGATGAGCACGCTGCTCGCACCAGCGTTCGTCGCTATCGGCCTGCTCGTCGTCATCTATTCGTTCCCGTACATGAGCGATAAGAACAAGGAGCATCCCGACGCGCCCCGTCGTCGCTTCTACGTGTACTTCTCCACGTTCATCGGCGCCATGGCCGGTCTCGCCTACAGCTCCACCATCGTCGGCCAGCTCGTTTTCTTCGAGATCACCGGTGTGTGCTCCTGGGGCCTCATCAGCTACTACATGACGCCCACGGCCAAGAAGGCCGGTATGAAGGCGCTCATCATCACCCATATCGGCGCTCTGGGACTCTACATCGGCGCGGCCTTCCTGTTCGCCGGAACCGGCACGTTCGCGCTGAGCGCGATCTCCCAGCTCGATTCCGGTATGAAGACCGTCGTGCTGCTGCTCATCCTGTTCGCTGCTTGGGCCAAGTCCGCCCAGTTCCCGCTCTACATGTGGCTGCCCTCCGCAATGGAGGCCCCCACGCCCGTTTCCGCCTACCTTCATGGCGCGTCCATGGTTAAGGTCGGCGTGTGCGTGTTCGCCCGCGCTCTTGCGAGCGCCGGCGATATCCCCGAGATCGTCGGTTGGGTCGCCATCATCGACGCCGTCGTGACCATGCTCTTCGGCTTCCTCATGTACCTGCCCCAGAAGGATATGAAGCGCCTGCTCGCCTTCTCGACGATCGCGCAGCTCGCCTACGTGTTCTTTGGCCTGGGCCTCTCCGTGTTCGGAAGCCAGATGGCGTTTAACGGCGCCGTCGAGCACATCTTCAACCACGCGTTCACCAAGACCCTGTTCTTCCTCATCGCTGGCTCCCTCAGCTTCACGCTGGGAACCCGTATGCTGCCCAAGATTCAGGGCCTCATGAAGAAGTACCCGGTCACGGGCGTGGGCTTTGCGGTCGCCGCGACCGCTATCGCCGGCGTGCCCCCCATGAGCACGTTCTTTTCCAAGTTCCAGATCATTTCCGGTGGCTTCGCGGTTGGTGCTACCAACACGGTCATCTTCGTCCTCGTGTGCGTCATGGTCGTCGAGACCGTCGCCACCTTCGCATGGTTCCTGCGTTGGATGGGTAAGGTCCTGCCCGGTGAGCCGAGCGAGACCGTGGCCGCCGGCCAGCCCCTTCCGCGCGCCATGGCGTTCGTGTTCGTCGTCCTCATGATCATGGTCGTCGTCGCCGGTCCTCTGTCCTCTAGTTGGATGGGTTAGGAGGTAGGACATGGGTTATTCGTTAGTCAATATCCTGGGCGGTCTTCTGATCGTGACCTCCACCATGGTGGTCGTCTCGAAGACCACCCCGTCCGCCATCAAGTGGTACGCGATCCAGTCGGTTGTCCTGGTGGGCGTGCTGCTCACCCTGGGCCTCACCACCGGTGCCACCGAGCTTCTCATGTGGGCCGCGTCGGCCTTCGTCACCAAGGTGATCCTCGTTCCGTTCATTCTCAACCGTGCCTACAAGAAGATGGGTTCGCCTGCCGATAGCACGCTGACCTCCTCCATCAAGCCGGCCTGGACCATCATCCTCACCGGTCTGGAGGTGGCCGTCTGCTTCGCGGTGGTCACGCGCCTGAGCCTGCCCACCGCCGAGGTGGCCACTCCGGCCCTCGCCATCAGCTTCGCGCACTTCTTCGTCGGCCTCACGTGCATCATCTCCCAGCGCAACATCCTCAAGCAGATCTTCGGGTACTGCCTTATGGAGAACGGTAGCCACGTGACGCTCGCTCTGCTCGCGCCCACGGCCCCCGAGATCATCGAGATCGGCATCGCCACCGACGCCATCTTCGCCGTCATCATCATGTCCGCCGTCGTCGTGAGGATCTGGAACGACACCAAGTCGCTCGACTCCCACGACCTGACCGAATTGAAGGGGTAGGCCATGGATGTTTCAATGCTGACGGTCGCCCTGCTCGCTTGTCCTCTCGTGTTCTCCCTGATTATGGCTGCGCTCCCCAAGACGACGTCCTACAACGTCTTCGCGGGGCTCAACACCATCTCCGTCGCGGCGACCCTTGTCCTTTCGGTCGTCACCGCGGGAGCCATGCTCTCGAGCGGGCAGAATATCGACGCTTTGGGCCTGTGGCTCCATCTCGATTCGCTCTCGTCGATCTTCGTCCTTCTGGTAGGCATCATCGGGTTCATCACCGGCGTGTACTCCATCTCCTATATCAAGATCGATATCGAGGAGAAGACCATGCCGGCCGAGCGCACCAAGCAGTACTACGCGCTGTTCAGCCTGTTCGTTTTCACGATGCTGCTCGCCTGCCTGTCCAACAACATCATCCTCACCTGGGCGGCGGTCGAGGCCACTACGCTGTCGACCGTGTTCCTCGTGGGCATCTACAAGAACAAGCAGGCGCTCGAGGCGTCTTGGAAGTACGCGATGGTCTGCACCGCCGGTGTGGCCTTCGGCCTGTTCGGCACGCTGCTCATCTACGCGAACGCCGCCGATATCATGCCCAACGCGCATGAGGCCGCCTTCCTCACCTCCATCATGCCCTACGCCGACCAGTTCGACCCGATGCTCGTGCGCCTCGCGTTCGCGTTCATCGTCATCGGCTTCGGCACCAAGGCGGGCCTGTTCCCCATGCACACCTGGCTGCCCGACGCGCACTCCCAGGCTCCGAGCCCGGTCTCCGCGCTGCTCTCGGGCGTGCTGCTCAAGTGCGCCATGCTGGTGATCATCCGCTTCTACTCCCTGTCCATCATCACGGTGGGCGACACCTATCCGCGAACGCTCCTGCTCATCCTGGGCACGCTGTCCATCCTGGTGGCCGCCCTGTGCATCTTCAAGCAGGACGATATCAAGCGCCGCTTCGCGTACTCCTCCGTCGACAACGTCGGCGTGGTCGCGCTGTGCCTGGGTATCGGTGGCCCGCTCGGTATCGCCGCCTGCCTGCTGCACTGCATCTTCCACGGCTTCACGAAGGCGCTCGCCTTCTGCATGGCCGGTAACATCCAGCACATCTACCACACCCGCGACCTGAACAAGATCAAGGGCGTCGTCGAGATCGCTCCCGTCACGGCAGCGCTCACCATCATCGCCCTGCTCGCGCTCGCCGCCTTCCCGCCGTTCGCCCTGTTCATCTCCGAGTTCCTCACCTTCGTGGCCGGCGTTCAGTCCGGTCCCATCTGGGTGGTCGTGCTCGTGGCCATCGGCCTCACCGGCGTGTACTTTGCCCTTACCGGCATCGCGCTCAAGTCCATCTTCGGCAAGGCGCCCGAGGGCATGAAGCGCCACGAGGTGCCCGCCCTCATGATCATCCCCGAGATCGCCCTCGCGATCGTGGTCATGTGGTTCGGTATCGCCACCCCGGTCGCCATCACGAGCGGCGTCGAGGATGCAACGTCCGTCGTTTTGAACCAGAGCGTCGAAGAGCTCCACGAGGCCCCTCTCTACCGCATGGTGTTCAGTTCCCAGACCAAGACAAGTGAGGTGAATTAGCACCATGGCAGAACCTGAAAAGAAGGACTACGCTCGTCGCTGCGAAAGCCACGTCGAGGCCCTGCGTGCTGCAGTGCCGGGCGCTATCGAGAAGGTCGACTGGCAGTGCGAGGACCAGCTGACGATCACCGTCAAGCTGGACCGTCTGCCCGAGGCCGTCCACTACCTGTATTACGAGCGCTACGGCTGGATTCCTGTGATTGTCGGCAACGACGAGCGCAGCCTGTGCGGCCGTTACGCCGTGTACTACGTCATCTCCATGGAGGGGGAGGACCCCGGCTGGGTTACCGTGCGTGCCGAGGTCGACCCCGCCAAGATGACGTTCCCGTCCGTGACGCCGTTCGTCCCCGCCTGCGTGTGGGGCGAGCGCGAGCTGCGCGATATGTTTGGCCTGATTCCCGAGGGTCTGCCCGACCGCCGTCGCCTTGTGCTTCCCGACGATTGGCCCAGCGGGCTGTACCCGTTGCGCAAGGATTCGATGGATTACCGTTTCCGCCCCGCCCCCGCGAGCGACATGGAAAACTACGAATTCCTGGCCGACACCAAGGGCAAGGAGACTACGCTCGTCCCCATGGGACCGCTGCACATCACCTCCGACGAGCCCGGCCACTTCCGCCTGTTCGTGGAGGGCGAGACGATCGTCGATGCCGACTACCGCCTGTTCTACGTGCATCGCGGTATGGAGAAGGTCGCCGAGACGCGCCTGAACTATGATGCCGTGACGTTCCTTGCCGACCGTATCTGCGGTATCTGCGGCTGCGCCCACTCGGTGGCCTACGCCGAGGCTGTCGAGCGCGCCCAGGGCATTCACGTCCCGCCGCGCGCGCAGTACATCCGCGCCATCATGCTCGAGGTCGAGCGCCTGCACTCGCACCTGCTCAACATTGGCCTCGCATCGCACTACACCGGCTTCGATTCCGGCTTCCAGCAGTTCTTCCGCGTCCGCGAGAAGTCCATGGACCTGGCCGAGAAACTCTCCGGCCACCGCAAGACCTACGGCCTCAATGTGATCGGTGGCGTGCGTCGCGACATCTTGGCCGAGCAGAAACTCTCCACGCTCACGACCATCCACCAGCTGCGCTCCGAGGTCCAGGAGCTCGTCGACGTCTTGCTCTCCACGCCCAACTTTATTGAGCGCACGAGCGGCATCGGCATTCTCGACCGTAAGATCGCCCGCGACTTCTCGCCGGTCGGCCCGCTCATGCGTGGTTCGGGCTATGCCCGCGACGTGCGCTTCGACCATCCCTTCGACGGCTACCTCGATCCGGACGTCATGAAGATGCATGCCGCCACGGCCGACACCTGCGACGCCTTCGGCCGTACCGCCGTGCGTATCCAGGAGGTCTACGATTCGATCGACATGATCGAGACCATGCTCGAGAACTGCCCGTCGGGCCCCATCCTCACCACGGATTGGGAGTACACCCCGCACAAGTACGCTATCGGCGCCACCGAGGCGCCGCGCGGCGAGGACGTGCACTGGGCCATGCTCGGCAATAACCAGAAGTGCTATCGCTGGCGCGCCAAGGCCGCCACGTACAGCAACTGGCCGGTTCTGCGCTACATGTTCCGCGGCAACACCGTGGGCGACGCTGCGCTGATCGTCGGCTCGCTCGATCCGTGCTATTCCTGCACCGACCGCGTGACGGTGACCGATGTCGCCGCCAAGCGCGACCACGTGCTCGACAAGGAGCAGTTCGAGAACGTCTGGCGCGACAAGTCTCCGCTTGCGGGCGAGGGCACCATGGCCGCTCCGCTCGATGAGGAGGCGCTCTAATATGCTGAAGCTTTGGAAGGTCAACGCCAAGGCCGGCGACGCGACGGTCAAGTACCCGTTTGCGCCGTTCCCCACCAACAAGGACATGCGCGGCAAGCCCGAGCACAACGCCGAGCTCTGCATCGCCTGCGGTGCCTGCGGCGTGGCGTGCCCGGCCGATGCCATTCGCATGGACACCGACCTTGCGGCCGATACCATCACCTGGTCGATCGACTACGGTCGCTGCATCTTTTGCGGCCGCTGCGAGGAAGCCTGCCCCATGGAGGCCATCAAGCTCACCGAGGAGTTTGAGCTGGCCGTCATGAGCAAGGACGACCTCACCAGCAAGAGCGTCTACACGCTCGAGCACTGCTCGCGTTGCGGCAAGCCGTTTGCCCCGCACAAGGAGATCGACTACGCTAAACGCCTGCTGCAAAAGGCCGGCGGCATGGAGGCCGAGCAGGCCGCCCGTACCGTCGGTATGTGCCAGGAGTGTAAGCGCGAGCTCGACGCCCTGCGCGCCGCTTCGGCCGTAAAGACCGGCAACGCTGCCGGCATGGCTGCCAACGAGACGCTTGCGTCCGGTGAGCCCCAGGGCCCCGGCATGGAGTATCTGGGCGGCCACGGCGTGAACCCGGAGTATATCGACCGTGAGCTCAACCCCGATGCGCCCGAGATTCCCGCCGGTCCTGCGCCGGTCGAGGGCATCATCATGGATTTTGATACGAAGGAGGAGTAACCATGGCCGAACCCACGCTTTTACCCGAGCGGCTCCAGTACCGCCCGACCAAGATCGAGCTCGACGAGAGCATCGAGAAGGCCAAGGCGACCCTTCTTAAGAAGATTAAGCGCTCGGTGTACGTCTACCGTGTTGACTGCGGCGGCTGCAACGGCTGCGAGATCGAGATCTTCGGTTCCATCACGCCCGTCTTCGACGTCGAGCGTTTTGGCATCAAGGTCGTGCCCTCGCCCCGTCACGCCGATGTGCTGCTGTACACCGGTGCAGTGACGCGTGCCATGCGCATGCCGGCCCTGCGCGCCTTTGAGGCCGCACCCGATCCCAAGATCGTGGTGTCCTATGGCGCGTGCGGCTGCACCGGCGGCATCTTCTACGACAACTACTGCGTCTGGGGCGGCACGGACAAGATTCTGCCGGTCGACGTCTACATCCCCGGCTGCCCGCCCAGCCCCGCGCAGACCATCTACGGCTTTGCCATGGCGCTTGGCCTGCTGGACCAAAAGCTCCATGCCGAGAGCACGGTGGAGGCCGCCGGCGAGCAGGCCGATATCCTGCACCCCGGCGTGCCGTACAAGCTGCGCGTTGCCATCGAGCGCGAGGCTCGCGCCATGAGCGGCTACCGTTACGGCCGCGACCTGGCCAATGAGTTTATGGATACGCTCGAGGGCGCGCCCAAGGGCGATATCCGCGGTGCCATGGCGCTGCTCATCGACAAGCAGGACGATCCGCGCCGCGTTGAGGTCTACTCGGCGCTGCAGGATCTGGTGCTGGCCGGAGGTCGTTAGATGGAGCTCACGGACCGCTCTGGTTACTTTGCGGGCCCCGGCATGCTCGGCGGCTCCTTTGGCGATGCCTCGCGCGCAAGCGACGAGGCCGCCGAAGGCGTCGCCGACCCCTGCCTGGGCCATGCGCCCGACCAGGTGGTCTTCTATGAGCTCACGCGTAAGTTTGTGGAGACCGAGGAAGACGTTCCCCAGGAGGCCTGCGACGTGCTGTACTACACGCTCGCCGTGGGCCACCACACCGGCGTGCTCGACTGCTTTGAGCCGCGCCTGTCGGTGCCGGTGAACGTGTTCTATTCGCTCGTCGACGTGCTACCAGAGGGGGAGGCCAAGACCAAGTTCGAGGCCATCCGCTCCTTTGGCGAGTGCCAGCTCGACAAGGCGGCGGTGCCGTCGCTGCTCGAGGCCTGCGACACGCTGCTCGACGAGCGCGGTTTTCGCGGGTCGGCCAAGGCCGGCATTTCAGTGTTCGACGACGACTTTGGCCTGCATGCCCAGCAGGTCGCGTTTCTGATGAAGTTCCGCGATCTGGTTGAGCGCGTGCGCGACGTGTCGGGCGTGTATCTGACGGGGAGGTTGCAGTAATGGGTCGCGTTGTGGATGGACGCGTGAACGGCGCCCCGTTTGCGGGTATCGTGCTCACGGCGGGAAGCGTGCTGCGTGCCGACGATGCCGCCGGCCCCGTGCTCTCCAAAAAGATGGAAGACGCGCCCATCGCCGGTTGGTACACCATCGACGGCGGGCAAACGCCCGAGGATGACATCATCGAGGTCAAGCGCGAGCGTCCGCCGCGTTTGGTTTTGGTCGATGCCGCCGACATGGCGCTGCCCGTCGGCGCCATCCGCTTGCTCGATAAGCGCGATGTGGCCCGCAAGTCGATGTTCACCACGCATTCGCTCCCTTTGTCGATTCTGATCGAGGAAATCGAGCAATCGTGCGAAGATATCGTCTTCATAGGGATTCAGCCGGGCGATACGGAGTTCTATAACCCCATGTCCCCGGAGGTCTTTGAGGCCGTCGACGCCGTGTACGACGCCGTGGCCGCCAACGACTTTTCCCACTTTGTCCGCTTGGGGCAGGAGCTGTAGGAGCGCTTGCCTCTGCTGAATAGGAAAGAAGTGATTGACATGGCAGATTCCAAGGTGGAGTACCCCGCTCCCGATTGCCTGGCGCCCGCCGCGATCGAGGCCAAGACCGAGACCGCCGGCGTGACCAAGGCTAACCTGCCGGTCGCTAAGGCCTTTCTGTTGGCAATGTTCGCCGGTGCGTTTATCGCCTTCGGCGGCCTGTTCTTTACGGTGTTTTTGAGCGACAGCACGCTGGGCTGGGGTGCCCAGCGCGTCGTGGGCGGCCTGTGCTTTTGCCTGGGCCTGGTGCTGGTGCTGGTGTGTGGCGCCGAGCTGTTTACCGGCAATTCGCTTATGGTCTGCGCGCTCAAGAGCAAAAAGATCACTCTGGCCCAGATGCTCAAGGCCTGGGTCGTCGTGTGGGTCGGCAATTTTGTCGGTGCCCTGTTCATCGTCTTTTTGGTGTACATGGCCGGCATCTATAAGCTCAACGGCGAGGCGGTCGCCAACTCCATGGTGAGCGTCGCCGCCGGCAAGGTGACGATCGACTGGGTGACGATCTTCTTCCGCGGCATCCTGTGCAACATCTTTGTGTGCCTGGCCGTGTGGATCGGTACTGCCGGCAAGACCGTGGTCGATAAGGTTGTGGGCATTCTGCTGCCCATCGCAGCCTTTGTGGCCTGCGGTTTTGAGCACTGCGTTGCCAACATGTACTTTTTGCCCATGGGTGCCGTGATGCACGCGTGCGGCTATGGTGCCGACGTCGCCGGCGCCGACGCGCTCAACGTCGCGGGCATTGCGTTTAACCTATCCGCCGCCACGCTGGGCAACATCGTGGGCGGCGCGGTCCTGATCGCGCTCGGCTACTGGTTTATCTACGCCAAGAAGTCCGAGGCGTAAGGTGCCGTCTGTTTGACGTTGGGCCTCCCGCGGGGCGTTGCCGTGCGGGAGGCTTTTTGGGTCTGGGGCTCGTTGCCGGGCTTTTGACCTGTTGTGTTTGGCTTGTGAAAGGGGTAATCGAGATGGCATCTGCTGTGAAGCGTGACGGTCGCGCCGTGGTGACCACATGCGGGGGATGCTATGCCGATTGCGCCTTTGCAGCCCATGTTGAGGATGGGGGTGTGGTGGCTGAGCTGCCGGTTGCGGGGCACCCGTGCGCGGCGCGTGCCCTGTGCGCCCGCGGGCGGCATCGCCTGGCCCTGCCGTTTGACGAGCGCGACCGCATTGTGCACCCCATGCGACGCCGCCAGGATGGCTCGGGGTTCGATGTGATTTCGTGGGACGAGGCGTTTGCTCAGATTGCCGAGCGCCTTTTGGGGATTGTTGGCGAGTGCGGGCCTCGTGCGCTGGGCATGACGCTCGGCGTGCCCTCGTTCGACCGCTATTGGGCCTATCGTTTTATGCACGCGCTGGGTTCGCCCAACGTGTACGGTGCCGACGGCGCCTGCGAGGTAAGCCGTCTCACCGGTTGGGAGCATAGCTTGGGCTATAGTCCCGCCTCCGACCTGGCACATACCGATTGCATCATGTACCTGGGGCGTTCCTTGGTGGATTCGTCGACGATTGGGGCCGTTGATGCACTCAACGATGCCCGCCGGCGGGGGGCGAAGATTATCGTGGTTGACCCCCGGCGCAGTGGCTCGGCTGCGCTTGCCGACCGTTGGCTCCGCGTGCGCCCGGGCTGCGACTTGGCGCTGCTTTTGGGTATTGCCCACGTGTTGATTGCCGAGGGCCTGTACGACCACGAGTTCGTGGACCGCTATACCACTGGTTTTGACGAGTTGGCGCAGGCGGCCCGTGCCTGGACGCCCGAGTGGGCCGAGTCGATGTGCGACGTGCCGGCCGCAGAGATTGTCGCCACGGCGCGCGATCTCGCTGCCGCCGCGCCTGCCGCTGTGGTGGATGCGGGTTTTCATGGTGGCATCGGTATCGCGTATGCCAATAGCACCCAGACCGCGCGTGCTATCTGCTTGGTCGATGTGCTGCTGGGCTGCATCGGGCATGCGGGCGGCGCGCTCAACCCGCCCACACCGCTTGTGTTGGGCGACCTCGATCCCGCGCGCTTTGCGACGCCGCCGATGCCGTGTGGGCCCAAGCTGGGTTCCGAGCGCTATCCACTGGTCGATCCGGTGCGCGGCCTGTGTACGACCATCGGTCAGTCGATTCTTGCCGGCGATTTGCGCGGGCTCATCGTCTATGCCAGTAACCCCGGTGCGGGCTATGGCAATGCACAGGCTTGGTTGAGTATTTTGCAGCAGCTCGACTTGCTTGTGACGATTGATATTCGTTGGTCCGAGACGGCGCGTGCTTCTGACTTCGTGCTGCCCGACGTGACGTATCTGGAGGCCGACCGCGGTGTGGGCGCAGTCGTGGGCGCCAACGATGCGCGCGTGTTCTACCGCAACGCCGTGCTGCCTGTGCAGCATGACGACACACGTCCCGGTCGGGAGATTTTTGCCGGCTTGGCTGCTGCCTGCGGCGTGGGCGAGTATTTTGACTTTACGCTCGACGACTTGGCGGCAGCCCAGGTGGCTCCGTTTGGGATCGACCTCACTGCGCTCAAGGAGCGCGGTTGGGCTGACACGGGCGTGCAACTGCCGCCGCGTACGGGCGAGCCTGTGATTCCGCTCGACGGCGGCAAGATTGCGCTGGTAAGCGATGTGTGGGAGCGCGCCGGCCTGGGTCGTGTGCCCGGCTGGATTGCCCCGATGGTGGAGCCAGGGCCGGGGATGTTTCGCCTCATTAGCGGCAACCGACCCTTTGAGTCGCACACTTCGCGCAGACTTGCTGCGGCGGGTGCCGCCGAGGCGGGCTCGGATCTGGATGCCGTGCAGATGAATGCCGATGCCGCTGCGCGCATGGGTATCGCCAATGGCGAGGTCGTCGAGCTGGTAAGCGACATGGGCCGCGACCGCGTACGCGTGGAGACCACACCCTATCTACATCCGGCGTGCATCTTTACGTCGGCGGCTCCGGGCGGGCGTTCGTTTGGCGCCGGCGCGGATGGAGCCCAGGCACTTGGCGTCGGTCCGCTCGACCACACGCCGCTGCGCTGGGACCCCATTACGGGCGCCGCGCTTACCCAGGAAAACGCAGTTCGCGTGGAAAAGATTGCCACGCACGGGGATAATGACGAGTAATTGACTCAGCTGATGTATTTGATTGATCCACGTATTTTTTGAAAGGTCGCACATGAGCGATAGCCAGAACATGTCCGATGAGGTGCGCGCCCGCCTGCGTGCCATTCCCTCCGTCAACGAGCTGCTTGCCGAGTGGCCGGTCGTGAAGGCGGCGGGGGAGACGTGCGACGCGGTAGTCCATGCCGCCGTTACGGCCGAGCTCGACGAGGAGCGCGCCGCCATTCGCGCCGGTGCCGCCCCGCGTTCCAAGCGCGAGCTGGCCTCGGCCATCGAGTGGCGTGCGCACCGCTCTGCGCTGCCGAGCCTGCGTCCCGCCGTCAACGCCACGGGTGTGGTTATCCATACCAACTTGGGTCGCGCCCCGCTCGCGGAATCAGCTGCCAAAGCCGTGGCCGAGGTCGCGCGCGGGTATAGCACGCTCGAGTACAGCGTCGACACCTGTTCGCGCGGGTCGCGCAAGGACCACGCCGCGCAGCTGATCCGCTCACTCACCGGTGCCGAGGACGCGCTCGTGGTCAACAACAATGCCGCCGCTGTGCTGCTGGTGCTGGCGACCCATGCCGCAGGCAAAGAGGTCATCGTCAGCCGCGGCGAGCTTGTCGAGATCGGCGGCAGCTTCCGCATCCCCGATGTCATGGCGGCTTCGGGCGCCAAACTCGTCGAGGTCGGCGCCACCAACCGCACGCACCTGGCTGATTATGAGCAAGCCATCACGCCCGATACGGCGATGATCCTTAAGGTCCATCCTTCCAACTATCGCATCGAGGGTTTTCACGAAGAGGTGGGCTCTCGGGAGCTTGCCGCCCTGGCCCACAAGCATGGCCTGCTGTTCTACGAGGACCAGGGCTCGGGCGCGCTGTTGCCCGACGACATCTTGGTGCGCGGCGGCGAAGAAACCACGCCGGCTTCGGTTTCGGCGGGGCTCGATATCGTGTCGTGCTCGGGCGATAAGCTGCTGGGTGCCGCACAAGCGGGCATTATCATGGGCCGTCGCGATCTGGTCCAGGCCTGCGGGTCGCATCCGCTTATGCGTGCCCTGCGCCCGGGCAAGCTCGCGCTGGCGGCGCTCGAGGCCACACTGCGTATCTACATGGACGGCGCCGATGTTGCCCATCGCGATATTCCGGTGCTCAGCATGCTTACGCTGCCGCAGGCCCATTTGGAGCGACGTGCCTGCAAGCTGCGCGATCGTATGGTCGCCGGGCTCGATAAGGCTGGTTGCCCGTGTGCCGTTCAGGTGGAGATCGTCGAGGAATCGTCGACCCCCGGTGGTGGCTCGCTGCCTACTGTGGAGTTGCCCACGATGTGCGTTGCCGTGCGCCTTGTTGACGAGCGCCTGACGGTCGACGCGCTCAAGCGCTCGCTTGTCCAGGACTTCGACACGCCGGTCGTCACGCGCGCCTCGCACGACCGCATTTTGTTTGATGTGCGCACACTCGTGGGCGACCGCGATATCGAGACGGCGGCATCGACGTTCGTAGCGTGCGTTGAGAAGGCGGTTGCACGATGAGTGAGGTTAAAGCGCTGGTGGAGTGTCCCGTTATCGTTGGCACGGCGGGCCACGTCGACCACGGTAAGTCGGCGCTGATCGAGGCGCTGACCGGCAAGAATCCCGATCGCCTTGAGGTCGAGCGTCGCCGCGGCATGACGGTGGAGCTGGGCTTTGGCGAGCTGGCGCTGCCGAGCGGCAAGATCGTTGGCCTGGTCGATGTGCCGGGGCATGCCCATTATCTGCGCGCCATGGTGCAGGGTGCGACGGGCATCGACGTTGCCGTGCTGGTGGTTTCGGCCGTCGAGGGCGTGATGCCGCAGACCCGCGAGCACGTGCATGTGCTGGAGCTGCTGGGCGTTACGCATATGGTGGTCGCGCTGACGATGTGCGACCTGGCCGATAGCGAGATGGTTGATCTGGCCGAGCTCGATGTCGATGACTATTTGTTGGGTACTGTGTTTGCGGGCGCGCCAATTGTGCCCGTGTCGTCTAAGACGGGCGAGGGGATTGACGGGCTGCTTGCGGTGCTCGACGAGCAGGTGGGTGTCTGCTGGGATACCTGTCGCGAGCGTGCCGAGCGGAGCGATGCCGCGCCGCGCCTGCCGATTGACCGATGCTTTACGATCAAGGGCGCCGGCACCGTCGTGACGGGAACGCTGCATGATGCGCCGGTTACGGTGGGCGACGAGCTGATGGCTTTGCCGTCGCGTACGGTCTGTCGTGTGCGCGGGATTCAGGTGCATGGCGATACGCCGCGCGCGCTGCCTGGGCAACGCGTGGCACTCAACTTGGTGGGCGATGCCGTCGCCGCGCTCGATCGCGGTGAGATGCTCGGCGTGGCGGGCCGCTTTGGCCAGACGATGCGATTTATGATGGCGTTTACGTATTTGGGTCGCGAGGGAGCCAAGCCGCGTGTGCTCGAGTCGGGTGCGCGTGTGCACGTGATGGCGGGTACAGCCGAGGTTGTTGGTCGCATCATGTTCATGGAGGGCGAGGCCCCCATGGCGGTGGGCGAGACCCGTATTGTTCAGGTGCGCTTGGAAAACTCGCTGCCGCTGCGTGCCGGGGACCATGCCGTGGTGCTGTCCTATTCGCCCGTGATGCTTATTGGTGGCGGGCGTGTGCTGCTTTCGCGCTGCCGTCGCTCGCGCGAGCTTGCCGAAGGGGAGCGTGCGCTGTATGCGGCGATCGAGTCCGGCGATATCGCGGGCGGTGTGGGCGCTTGGCTGGCGCTGCAGACGCTGCCGGTTACGGCGGTTGATGTTGCCGACGCTTTGGATCTTGGCGTCGGCGATGTCGATGCTGCACTGCGCGGGTTGGTGGCGCAGGACTCCGTTCGCAAGCTTGCCGTGGGTGATGAGGGCCTCTTTGCGGACGCCGTCGTGCTCGACGCCGCGATGGATGCACTGGCGGCGACCTTGTCAGCCATGCACGCGACGGCTCCCAAGGAGACGGGCTTTACGCCTGGTGCCGTTGCCCATGCTGCGTGGCCTGCCGCTGATGAAGGCGTTGCCGCGGCCCTGATTGCCGAGGGCTGCTCCCGTGGCGTGTGCGCCGCCGAGGGCGCCGAGGTATTCGATCCGCATTCGGCCGCCGCGGCGGCACGCGTGGTGCGAGAGGCTTGCGAGCGCATCGTCGCGCTGCTTGACGAGGCTGGCCTGGATGCACCGGCGCTTCCCGAGGTGGGCGAACAGCTGCAGCTCGGTCGCGACACCATGACGCGTGCCCTGCGCGAGCTTTCGCTCAGCCGCTCGATCGTTAAGGTCGAGCGCGACGTTGCCCTGTCTGCTACCGCCGAGGCCCATGCGCGCGAGCTCGTCGCCGCTGCCATTGAGGCAGCCGGCGGCGCAGCCACCACGAGCGTGCTGCGCGAGGCCCTGGGTGTGTCGCGCAAACGTGCAATCAGCATCTTGGAGCATCTAGATGCCGTGCGCTTTACGGTGCTCGACAAGGATTCTGGCGGCCTGCGCTCCCTGCGCTAGATTGGCTGCTCGGTTTGGTAAAATACCGCCGCACTTGGGAACGGATGGGCTCCGGTGGGCTCCGCGGTCCTCAAAACCGTTGCGAGGCGTGCAAAACGTCTTGGATGTGTTCGATTCACATACGTTCCCGCCATACGCTACCAGCGCTTTTGTGCTCGCGGTCTTGCTGCGTGCCGCAAAGGCGCTGTTTTGTTTTTGCGTGGGTTTGCCGTGCCGCCCGCTTTATCGGCGACGGTATCTGGCTTCGTGTGTCGGGTTTCGAGCATGCCGATGGAGGTGTTTTGCCGTATGACTACCGTAAGACGGGTCGATCTTTCTTGCGTCGTCCAAGCGGGCGGGCTGTCCTCACGCATGGGCCGCGATAAGGCGCGCATGACGTTTTGCGGCGAACCGCTCATCGAGCGCGTGCTGGGTCGGCTGGCGCCAGTTGCCGGCGAGTTGGTCGTGACGACTTCGCGTCCCAGCGAGTTGGCCTACCTTGAGGAGCGCGCGTTTGGCGGCCTGGTGCCGCGTGTGGTGGCGGACCTTGAAGGGTCGGCGGGCGCCATGCGCGGCATCGCGAGTTCGTTGGCTGCGGCTCGGCTTCCTCTCGCGGCTATCGTCGCCTGTGATATGCCGTTTGTCTCGCCGGAACTCATCGGCGCGCTCGCCGATCGTGTTGAGGCCGAGGCGCTCGACGTGTGCGTGCCGTGCGAGGAGCGGGGGATTGAGCCGCTTTGCGCCGTCTGGCGCCGTGACGCGTGTGCGCCGGCCGCCCATGAGCTGCTCGCCTGCGACCGCCAGCGCATTCGCTGCCTGATCAATCGCGTTCAGGCTGGTTATATGGATGAACCGCAGATCGTTAAGGCCGCGGGCTCGACGCTCTGCTTCGAAAACGTCAATACGCCCGAGGAGTTTGCGGCGGCCGAGTTACTCGCCTAGACGATTGGAGTTGCCATGTCTCACGATATTTGTCCCGACACGGGAGAGCCTTGCACTTGCGATGGTTCCGAGCCCTGTACCTGCGGCTGCGGTGGCTGTGGACATACTGCGGAAGAGGAGGCGGCCGCTGCGGCGTATCGTGAGGCACACCGCGAAGGCCCGTCCGGTGATGCCCTCGACCACGAGCGCAAGATCATCGTTTCGTTCGATAGCACCTTCGATGTGATGGAGTGCGAGCAGCTTTGCCTGAATGCCGGCGTGCCCGGGCGCATTATGCCTTTGCCCGGCTCCGTTACCGCAGGTTGCGGCCTGTGCTGGGCCATGCCGTTCTCGGGCGATGCGCTCGCCGCCTTCCGCGCCGCCACCGAGGGCCGCATAACCCCTGCCGACTACCATCAGCTCGTCCTCTAACCACCAACATCACCACAAAGGTGCCTGTCCCCAATGTGGTGGTTTGGAACATGTGGACGAAACAGCTTCGAAACACGCGATTTGCGCGTTGGGCACTCAAAAACGCTTCTACCTGCATCGTAATCAAAACGAAACATCTGCTCGTCGGCTTATGCGAAACTTTGCTGCAACAGTGCGATATTATCCATACTCGATAAAGTTCGCGACGCATAGGGTGCCGCGACCAACATTTTCGTTTCCCATCAATTGGAGGAAGCATGAGCTACACGCAGATAGTTCTCGACGAGCTCAAGGCCCGCTATCCCGAGCAGCCTGAGTTTATCCAGGCCGCGACCGAGATCCTCGGCACCATCCAGCCGGCGCTCGACGCCCACCCCGAGTATGAGGAGGCCGCCCTGCTGGAGCGCCTCGTCGAGCCCGAGCGCATCGTTATGTTCCGTGTTCCCTGGGTCGACGACCAGGGTAAGGTCCAGGTCAACCGTGGCTACCGCGTCGAGTTCAACTCTGCCATTGGACCCTACAAGGGCGGCCTGCGCTTTAACCCGACGGTCACCTTGGGCATGCTCAAGTTCCTGGGCCTAGAGCAGATCCTCAAGAACAGCCTGACCACCCTTCCCATGGGCGGCGGCAAGGGCGGTTCCGACTTTGACCCCAAGGGCAAGTCCAACAACGAGATCATGCACTTCTGCCAGTCCTTCATGACCGAGCTCTATCGCCACATCGGCCCCAACACCGACGTTCCCGCCGGCGACCTGGGCGTTGGCGGCCGCGAGGTTGCCTACCTGTTCGGTCAGTACAAGCGCCTGACCAACGAGTGGACCGGCGTCCTCACCGGCAAGGGTCTCTCCTTTGGCGGCTCGCTCGCCCGTACCGAGGCCACCGGCTACGGCCTGGCCTACTTTGTGGACGAGTACCTCAAGAGCCGCGGCGACTCCTTCGAGGGCAAGAACGTCGTCGTTCACGGCTCCGGTAACGTCGCCATCTACGCGGTCCAGAAGGTCTCCCAGCTCGGCGGCAAGGTGCTGGCCTGCTCCGACACCCACGGCTGGGTCGAGGATCCCGACGGCATCGACTACACCGTGCTCGAGCACGTCTACAACAAGAAGCGCTCCGGCCACGACAAGGGTGTCACGCTCGCCATGTACGTTGACGAGAAGCCCAACGCCGTGTGGCACGAGGGCGACGGCCGCGGCGTGTGGCAGCTGCCCTGCGACATCGCGCTGCCCTGCGCTCGCGAGAACACGCTGCTGCTCGAGGACGCCAAGGCGCTCGTCGCCAACGGCTGCAAGGTGGTCGGTGAGGGCGCGAACATGCCCACGACCATCGAGGCTACGACCTACTTCCAGGAGAACGGCGTCGCCTTTATGCCCGGTAAGGCTGCCAACGCCGGCGGCGTGCTCGTGTCCGGCCTGGAGATGAGCCAGAACGCTGAGCACCTGTCCTGGACCTTCGAGGAGGTTGACGGCAAGCTCGAGCAGCTCATGCGCGGCATGTTCCACAACGTGGATGACACCGCCAAGGAGTATGGCCAGGAGGGCAACTTCGTCATGGGCGCCAACATCGCCGGCTTCCTGAAGGTTGCCGACGCCATGCTCGCCCAGGGCGTCTGCTAATTCTTCGCTCGACATAGCATGTGATGAGGCTCCCAGCTATCCGGCTGGGAGCCTTTTTCTATCCCGGAGGACTCCTCATAACTTGCGGTGAAATACGGACTGTTTAGCGCCCCAGAAGGGGGTGCGGACGATTTCTTGGACCGCGCCTAGGCGTATCCAAGCTTCCTGCGGTACTCCATCGGGCTCAGCCAC
>CAJMEW010000029.1:0-25670 GCA_905212545.1 uncultured Collinsella sp. | reverse complement strand
CTGAGCCCGATGGAGTACCGCAGGAAGCTTGGATACGCCTAGGCGCGGTCCAAGAAATCGTCCGCACCCCCTTTCAGTCCCTATTTCACCGCAAGTTATTAAGGGGATGGGGTTGAAGTTCAATCGCGGCTACCAGTCCTCGTCCGTGTCATAACCGTCGCCCTCATCGTCGACGGCAAAGTCTCGGAGGTCGAGGCCTTCGCGTTCGGCTCGAGCTAGGAGTTCTTGGGGCGACTCATCCTCGATATCCACTACGTCGAGCATGGCGGCCGGAAAGCCCACGCCCGCCGCACTCCCCGCGCGGTCGAGCAGGCTCTCGCGCAGCCGATCTGCATCAATTTCGATCTTCATGGTGAAACTTCCTACCGACCAATCGCGACCGAAAAACCGCACGCCCCAAATGATGTGCAATAAATCCCAGATACGGCCATAATAAAACAATGAACATCAGGGGGTTACGGACGATGGATAAGCTCGATGCCATGACGGAACAAGTCAGGGACTTTTGTGATGCACGCGACTGGCGCAAATATCACACGCCAAAAGAGCTTGCCATCGGCATGGCAACTGAGTCCTCCGAGCTCCTTCAGCTCTTTCGTTTTATGAGCGACGAACGCATTGCAGAAATGTTCGAAGAAACCGAGCAACGCCAAGCCATCGAAGACGAAGTCGCCGACACGCTCCTTTTCCTTCTGCGTTTCGCAGATTTAAATGAAATCGACCTACCAGCGGTGCTTTCGTCCAAGCTCAAACGCAATGGCGAGCGCTACCCCGTCGACGCATCATCTGACGAATACAGAAAGGCGGACCACCATGAGTAACGAGTTCGCCCTTCGGCAATACACGCTCCCCCTGCCCCAGCCCTTCGAGACAAGCGAATCGCTGCAGGACTTTGGCACGCCAAAGCCAGGGTCGCACCACGACGAAAGCTGGCCTGTTCTCTACATCCTGACCAACAGCAAAAACAAAACGGCGTACATCGGTCAAACGACCAATTATCGACGCCGCATGAAGCAACACGCCGCAAACGCGGACAAAGACTTCGACCGGACCCTTCTGATTGACAATCCCACCTTCAACCAATCCGCAACGTTCGAGTTCGAGAATCGTCTTATCGAGCTGTTCTGCGCCGATGAAAAATACCAAGTCACCAATGCCAACAATGGCTATGCCCAATTCGATTACTTTGAGCGGCCTCAGTACCGCCAGAAGTTCCGAACGCTATGGACAAAACTACGCGAAGAAAACTATGCGATTCACCCCATCGAAGAGCTCGAGAACACTGACCTGTTCAAATTCTCGCCCTTCAAAACGCTCACGCCCGATCAATACGAAACGATTGAGGCGATTTACAGGCGGCTCGAGCAAGAGCATGAAGACATTAAACACGGCGGTCCCAAGAAAGAGCGCGTAACCGTCGTGAACGGCGCGCCGGGAACAGGCAAAACAATCCTCGCCATCAGTCTCATGTTCAAAATCAAAAATGAGCCGAACCTTTCCGGCCTGCGGGTCGGCTTCGTGACACCCATGGAGTCTCTGAGCAAGACACTCAAAAAGCTCACGCACTTCCTTCCCGGGTTAAAGCCCGGCGATATCCTGAGCCCCAGCGATGTTACCAAAAACGATCGGTATGACATCCTGCTTGTCGACGAGGCGCATCGACTGGGAAACTACTTAACCGCCGGCGCCGGCATCGGAGCTTTCTACAACACATGCGAACGACTCAACTTACCGCGCACGAGCAGCCAGGTGGATTGGATTTTCAAATGCTGCGACAAGGCGTACCTGTTCTATGACTCCAAACAGCAAGTCCGCGCATCGGGACTCGACCGAGATGGCCTTGAGCAGCGACTCAACCAACTCGAAGAAGCTGGAATCGAGACCGAAGAATTCAACTTGAGCACCCAAATGCGTGTGCGTGGCGGCGATGAGTACCTCGATTTTGTCTACGACCTGCTTGATAACAAAGCGTATATGCATGCCGGCATGAAGTTTGATGAGCTCTTTGCCTCTCAGCCTTACGACTCGCAAGCCGGCGATCCTGACAGTGATATCCCGAGGTACCAGTTTGGCATAGTCGACCGGTTTGAAGATTTCTGCTCTCTACAACAGGCCAAAGAAAAAGAAGTTGGGCTGTCCCGTATGACAGCCGGTTTTGCTTGGAAATGGGATAGCAAGAGCAATGAAGATGCGTTCGATATCGTCATCGAGGGCATTCCCAAACGCTGGAACTCAACCCAGAAGGATTGGGTTAACTCCGCCAACGCCGTCAACGAAGTCGGATGCATTCATACGGTACAAGGCTACGATCTCAACTACGGATTCGTAATTCTGGGTCCCGACATTTACTACGATTCGGACAAAGATGCAGTCTACGTTAACAAGACGAACTTCAAAGATACCGTCGCAAAGAAAAAGGCAAGCGACGATGATCTGCGAAAAATCATCGTCAACGCCTACTACGTCCTCATGACGCGCGGCATGCTAGGAACGTATCTCTACGTGTGCGACCCCGCTCTCAAAGAGTATTTGTCACGGTATATCCCGGCGATATAGACGCAGGACAAACGTCACAAATCGAAGGCATTACTCAAACGTTAAACACACGAACATATTTTCGTGTTTTATACTTGAGCTAGATAACCACAGCATGGTATAAAAGAGCCGCGTTCCGTTACGGAGGGCAGTCAAGGGCCGGGGGGATCCCCCCGGCATTTTTTTTGAAAGGCTGTTTCATGAACGAACTGCCCGCATTCTCCGACAAATCAAGGCGCCGCCCAGAAAAGATCAACTCGAGCGACGAGCAAGCACGAGTCCAGCACTCCATCGCCCGCGGCTACGATGACCTCACCAACGGCCGCGTGCGTCCTTGGAAACAAGCAAAGGCAGAGGCGGATCGGATGCGAGCCATCAGATAAGGTCAACCCTCCCCCATGTAACCATCCTGTAAATCATAGCGGCGCACTCGAGTTTTACCGTGATGCGGTCGCACCTGGCGCTCCACTGTGCTAAAGTATCCCGAACGTTCAAACGACTACGAGGGGGAACTAGAAGATGGCACGTGTGCACAACTTCTCAGCTGGCCCGGCCGCACTGCCTACAAGTGTGCTCGCCGAGATCGCCGACGAGATGATGGACTACCGCGGTTGCGGTATGTCCGTGCTCGAGATGAGTCATCGATCTAGCATGTACCAGCAGATCATCAACGACGCTGAGGCAACTCTGCGCCGCCTGCTGAGCATCCCCAACAACTACCGCGTCCTGTTTTTGCAGGGCGGCGCCACGCTGCAGTTTGCGGGCATCCCCATGAACCTCATGCGCCGCGGCCGCGCCGGCTACATCGTGACCGGCAACTTTGCCAACAAGGCATACAAAGAAGCCGACAAGTACGGCGAGGCCGTGCTGCTCGCGAGCTCCGAGGACACCAACTTCGACCGCATCCCCGACATGGCCGACATCAACGCGCGCATTGCCGCCGAGGCCGCGAGCGACGGGCTCGACTACGTTTACATCTGCCAGAACAACACCATCTTTGGCACCATGTACCACGAGCTGCCCAACTGTGGCGATGTGCCGCTGGTCGCCGATGTCTCGAGCTGCTTCCTGTCGCAGCCGCTCGACATTGAGCGCTACGGGCTTATTTACGCCGGCGCGCAGAAAAACGCCGGCGCTGCGGGCGTGACCGTGGTCATCGTGCGCGACGACCTCATCGCCGACGGCCCCGCCTTTGCGCAGACGCCGCAGTACATGGACCTTAAGACCCAGGCCGCAAAGGACTCCATGCTCAACACGCCCAACACCTTTGGCATCTACGTGTGCGGCAAGGTGTTCCACTGGGTCGAGCAAACCGGCGGACTTGCAGCCATGGCCGAGCGAAACTGGGCCAAGGCCAATCTGCTCTATGACCTGCTCGAGCACAGCGAGCTGTTCCATGGCACCACGCAGGCCGACAGCCGCTCCATCGCCAACGTCACCTTCCGCACCGGCGACGCCGAACTCGACGCGGCCTTTGTCGCAGGCGCGGCCGAGCACCAGATTCAAAACGTCAAGGGCCATCGTCTGGTGGGCGGCATGCGCGCCAGCGTCTACAACGCCGTAACCATGGAGGACGTGCAGGCCCTGACCTCGTACATGAAGGACTTCGAAGCACAGCATAGTTTGAGTCCGCGATCTAACTAGCCCGCAACCCGCGGGCCGACCAGCCACTTCAAACCACCTGTTTAAACCAAACCAGCTAAGGAGTTTTTCATGCGCAAGATTAAGACCATCGACGACATCACCAAAGACGGCAAAGTCGAGTTTGGCGAAGGCTACGAATTTGTGAGCACCGCCGAAGAGGCCGACGCCATTCTGATGCGCTCGACCGACCTGCACGGCTACGAGCTGCCCGAGGGAATCCGCGCCATCGCCCGCTGCGGCGCCGGCGTCAACAACATCCCCGTCGAGGAGTACGCCAAGAAGGGCGTCGTCGTCTTTAACTCCCCCGGCGCCAATAGCAATGCCGTCAAGGAGCTCGTCCTGGGCATGCTGGTGCTCTCGAGCCGCGGCGTAGTACAGTCGATGAACTGGGTGCGCGACAACGCCGACGACCCCGAGATTCAGGTCGATGCCGAAAAGGCCAAGAAGGCCTTTGTGGGCCGCGAGCTCAAGGGCAAGCGCATCGGCGTCATCGGTCTGGGCAACGTGGGCTCCAAGGTCGCCAACGCCTGCGTCGATCTGGGCATGGACGTCTACGGCTACGACCCGTTCATTTCCGTTGAGCACGCGTGGGTGCTGAGCCGCGAGGTGCAGCGCGTGGGCACGCTCGAGGATCTGTGCCGCGGCTGCGACTACCTTACCGTGCACGTGCCCAGCAAAGCAGACACCATCGGCATGATCAGCACCGAGCAGATTAACCTGCTGGCCCCGGGAGCCGTGCTCATCAACTACGCACGCGAGACCATCATTGACGAGGACGCCGTCGACGCCGCCCTGCGCGAGGGCAAGCTCAGCTGGTTTAGCTGCGACTTCGCCACGCCCAAGACGGTCAAGATGCCCAATACGTTTATCACCACGCACTCGGGCGCCGGCACCGGCGAGGCCGAGGCCAACTGCGCCGACATGGCCATCAGCGAGCTCAAGGATTACCTGGAGAACGGCAACATCGCACACAGCGTCAACTACCCCGCCTGCAGCATGGGCAAGGCGCGCGCTGCAAGCCGCATTGCCTGCCTGCATGCCAACGTGCCCAACATGATCGGCCAGATCACGGCCATCCTGGCCAAGGACAACGCCAACGTGCAGCGTATGACCAACGAGTCCGCCGGCGAGAACGCCTACACCATGTTCGACACCGACGAACACCTAGACAGCAGCACCATCGAGGCGCTCAAGCAGATTCCGTCGATGTATCGCGTGCGCGTGATCAAGTAGCGCCGACTGACCTGACGGGCAGTTCCCCATGTGGCCTGCCCGTCGCTGACATTGAATGCCCGCGGGGGCGCCTTTCGCACGAGAGGCGCCCCCTTTTTTGTGAGCGCTCCATTAAATGCACTGAGCCGCTTCTTGGCATACAATCTGTATGTTGGCCTAACTATCTGTGAGGTGCCTATGGTTGATACAGATTTTGCTTGGCGGCTTACGCAAGGGCTCGTGCGGATCGACAGTTCAGACCCGGGTGCGTATGAGGACGAGATTGAGCGCTATATCAAAGCGTTGGTTGAGGAACGGTTGGCGCAGCTGAGCTATCCGGTACTCGATGCCGTGCAGATTGCAGAGCACGAAGTACTCCCCGGACGCCGCAATCTAATGGTCACCGTGCCGGGCCAAAGCGACGAGCCACGGCTCGTCTACATCTGCCATTTGGATACCGTCACCTTGGGCGATGGCTGGGACGCGGACATTCCGCCGCTCGGAGCGATCGTGCGCAACGATAAACTCTACGGCCGTGGTGCCTGCGATATGAAGGGTGGCCTGGCCTGCGCCATTGCCGCACTGGTCCATACGCTCGAGCGCGTGGCGGCAGAAGGCGAGCTGCCCCACCGCGGCTTTTCACTCATCTGCTCGGTCGACGAGGAAGACTTTATGCGTGGTTCAGAGGCAGCTATCGATGCCGGCTGGGTCGGCTCGCGTGAATGGGTGCTGGACACCGAGCCCACCGACGGACAGATCCAGGTGGCGCACAAGGGGCGTACGTGGTTCGAAATTGAAATGACTGGCGTGACGGCGCATGCGAGCCAGCCCTGGAAGGGCGCGGATGCCGTCGCCGCCATAGCCGAGGTCGTGTGTTCGCTCCGTCGCGCGTTTATGGCGCTGCCCGCGCACGATGAGCTGGGGCCTTCGACCATCACGTTTGGCCAAATCGAGGGCGGATATCGCCCCTATGTCGTGCCCGACCGCGCCAAAGTCTGGGTCGACATGCGTCTGACCCCGCCGACCGATACGGCCGCCGCGACGCGCATGGTAGAGCAGGCCATCGCCGTCGCCGAAGCCGCCGTTCCCGGTTGCCATGGCAGCTACACCGTGACGGGCGACCGCCCCGCCATCGAGCGCGACCCGAATTCTCCCCTTCTAGCAGCGCTCATGCGTGCCGCCGATGACGTGACGGACGTGGACACGACCGTCGGCTTCTTTACCGGCTACACCGACACCGCCGTCATTGCCGGCAAGACAGACAACCGCAATTGCATGAGCTACGGTCCCGGGTCGCTCGCGCTCGCGCACAAGCCCAACGAATATGTGCCCCACGCCGATATCGTTCGTTGTCAGCAGGTGCTAATCGCGCTCGCCGATAACGTGCTCTGGGACGCGAGCGGCCAAGTTGGGGCATAATAAGCCGCGAACAAACCGACTCGTGCGTTAGGACCGCCCATGAAAGCACTTCCGTTTCCCTGCATCCGCCCGGCTCAGGACCGCGTGCTTGAGGCGCTGCCTGCAATGGGCAGCATCCTGAGCGGCAACGATGCTCTGCGCGGAGCCATTGCCGATGGTCTGATGCTCAAGGACCCGGGTGCGGCGTATTACGTGTACGAATGCTCGGGCGAGCCGGGACGTGTGACGGGTGTCGTGGCGATCTGCCCGGTTGGTGCGCTGGCGGGCGGCGACGCGGTTGCCGCCGATACGACCGCCGCTGCGCGCGCAATCGCCGACCTCAAGGTACAGCCCCGTCCCGTAACGCTTGTCTACGAAGCCTCTTCCGTCATGGATATCATCCTCGGCGCCGCAAAAGAGGGCGCTTCACTCTATGCCGTCACCGACCCCGCCGGCATTACGCACCGCGTGTGGGAGGTCAAGCGCGAGGACGCCGTCGGGGCCATCCGCGCCATGCTCGACCAGGCGCCGGAGCCGGCACTGGCCGACGACCCTGCCTACGCTGTCGCACTAGTCGAGGCATCACAGCTCCTGGCCGACGATGCACGTGCCGCCGGCACCTACACGGGCAAAGAGCCGTTCAACTTTGCCGTAGCTGCGCTCTTCCCCGCCGCGCAGGTCAGCGGCGGCGCGGCGCAGGTTCCGACGGGTCTGCTCACGCACCAGGTCGCGCGGTTCTAGCAAGACCAGACCGTCCAGCACAAAAATCGGCAGCCCAACAAACAGGGGGCGGAGATGCAGCAGGTACATGCATCTCCGCCCCCTTTTGCGTCGAGAAGTTATGCCGACGACCCGTGCCGCCGCGCTCGCGTTATCCGCGCTGCGGACCCGCAGTAGCCACGAGCGGTTCAAGCCCCAGCTCGCGCGCGTAGTCTTCCTGCGTAAAGACTTCGACCAGTTCAAACGTATCGGCCGCATCGTCAAACGCAAAATGCAGCACTGAGCAGTTGCCCGGCACGCGTTCGCGCTCGTCGGCCGCCGCGCCCCGCACGTGGTCCAAAAACTCCTTGATAGCCGAACCGTGGCTCACCGCGAGCACGCACTCGTGGTCCGGACGTCGCATAAGATCGGTTATCGTCGCCGCCATGCGCTCGCGCACCTGCATCTGGCCCTCGCCGCCAAACTGACGATAGAAATCTCGCCACGGGCGCTCGGGCATAAGCATCACGCGCTCGGCCTCAAAGTCGCCAAAGAACCACTCACGCAGACCGTCCAGGCGCTCGTACGCCAAGCCCGGCCACAGGTTGGCGATAGTCTGCTCGGTGCGATGAAGTGTGGAGGTGTAGGCATGATCGGGTTCAATGCCGCGCGCACGCAAGAACATGCCGGCACGCGCCGCCTGGTCGCATCCCAGCTGCGTGAGCGGCGAGTCACTCCAACCCTGAATAATGCGCTTAAGGTTGAATATTGTCTGCCCATGACGAACCAGATACAGGTCTTTATTCATAGGGGTCCTTTCGTTCGTTACCAATCAAGGAGCGAAAACGCACCGTCGCAATAGCCAAAATGAAGCACGGCACCGTTGTCGGGTAGCTCTCCCCTGCCAGTCACATACTCAAGAAACTCCTGGCAGGAAGAGCCGTGGGAGACTGCCAGCACACAGTCGTGCTGCGGCCTGGCCATGATGTGGGACAGCGCCGCGACCATGCGCGACTGGAGCTCGCCTTCAGACTCGCCACCAAAGGCCACCGGATAATCACCCCAGGGCTGCGGCGGCATCTCGCGATTTGATGTACCCTCCAGCGAGCCCAAATGCCACTCGCGCAGGTCATCGACCAGCTCTATCGAGCGGCCCTCACCAGCAATTAGCTCAGCCGTACGCCGCGCCCGGCCCAACGGGGAGGAATACACACGGTCAAAGGCCACGCCGCGCGCCGCAAACGCCGCACGCGCCATCAGCGCCTGCTCGCGCCCGCGCGCCGTAAGCGGCGAATCGTGCCCGCCCTGCAAAATGTTCTGCACATTGAGCTCAGTCTGCCCATGCCGCACCAAATACAAATCTGCCACACACCCTCCCCTCGTACCACCACAAAGGGGACAGGCACCTTTGTGGTGGTTTACCGCCGGATCACACCGCGGTGACGCTCAACTACAGCAGCACGTCGGCAAGCGGACGCTTGGGTACGTGGTGCACCCGCGCCTCGTCGCGCCAATAATTGATGGAGCCGTCGGGGTTGGAATCGATCGCATCGATCACCTGCGTCTCGGCCGGAACGCCAAGCGCCATGATCAGCTTGAGCTCATACTTGTCGTTATCGAGCCCCATGGCATCGATCGCGTGGGGCGTAAAGGCCTTGAACATGCAGGCTGCCACCTCGGGCGTGGCGCTGCGGGCGGCGAGCATCATCGTCTGCGCGGCAATGCCCGTGTCGACCTCGGTAATGGGAGCGGCGGGCTTGCCCGGAACGGCGCGCTCGGCAAGAATCGCGATGTAGCCGGTCGGGCGCTCACCCTCGGCAGGACCCGGCCAGTCCTTAAGCGCGCCGGCCCATGCAAGCTCGTCAAACACGCGAGCGCAGTCCTCTGCACCGCTTACCACATGAAAACGCAGACGCTGAGCATTGGCGCCGCAGGGAGCCAGGTGCGCCAGTTCCGCCAGCTCGAGCAAAAACTCGCGCGGCACGCGCATGGACTCGTCAAAACGGCGGCACGTACGGGCACGACGGACCAGCGCATCAAACGCTTCCAAGCCGAGCTTTTCGCAACCCTGCTTTGCCATCGACTCCGCGCTCGACGGCGCCGCGGGAACTGTTTCGTTCATAGGGACCCCCAATTTCGGGCAATTGTTCTTAGGAGAATCTAACCTAAAACCTAGGCAATTACATACAGCGGCGTAATGTTCTACAATTGTTGATTAATCCTCACTGGAGCGGGAACAAAAGTAACAATTCGGGAATGTGGGGCGGCAATTCGTCCTTCCCGCCCCATGCATCGGCGCCCTTGGGCGATACTTGTTGCAGCACTTTTGGCGTACGCCGCACGGAGAGCAATGAACGCGACGTGCACCGCACGGAAAGGAGACATTATGGGCATCTTTAAGAATGATGACCAAAAATCGAGCCAGTTTGGATTTGACGAGAAAAGCATGGCAGGCAAGGCCGTCAAGGCCGTGCGCTGGATTTACGCCATCACGGGCGTCTTGGCGCTCGTCGCCGGCATCGCACTGCTGTTTGCGCCTGCCAAGTCCCTCGTCTTCCTAACGACCGTCTTGGGCTTCTACTTTGTGATCACGGCCGCGATCAGGCTGTTTACCGCTGTTTTCGAGCCACTGCTGCCCACCGGCTGGCGCGTGACGAGCATCATCTCCAACCTACTCATTATCTTGGGCGGCGTCATAATCCTGCGCAACCAAGCCTTCTCGACCGCGACGCTCACCACGATGGTGGTTATCGTGGCCGGCTTTGGCTGGATCGTCGAAGGTGTCATGTCCATTCTGGAGTCCGAGCTTTCGTCCAACCGTGCCCTCGCCATCCTGAGCGGCGCGCTCTCCATCATCGCCGGCATGTTCGTGTTTATCTATCCGCTGTGGTCGGCCAAGATGCTCGTCATCTTTAGCGGCGCCGCACTGCTGGTGTTTGGCGTAACGCTGATTGTTCGCGCTATTCAATTTGGCAAACTGGTGCACTAGATGCCGCGAACGCTCTTTATTGATGCAGACGCCTGCCCGGTCACGCGCGAGTCGATTGACTGCGCGCGGCGGGCGGGCGTTGCCGTCGTTATCGCCGGCAACAGCACACAGAACCTGGAACGCCACATTCGCCGCAACGATCCGCGCGACGTCGAGCATGCGCGACGCGGATTTTGGGTCACGACGCTCGATGTGAGCGTGGGCGCCGACAGCGCCGACTTTGCCATTGTCGAACGCCTGCAGGCGGGCGACGTAGTCGTGACGCAGGACATTGGCTTGGCGAGCATGGTGCTCGGGCGCGATGCCGCCGCCATCGGCGTGCGCGGGCGCGTCTACGATAAGGCGACCATCGACATGCAACTGTTTATTCGCCACGAGGAAAAGAAGGTGCGCCGCGCCGGCGGTCGCACTCGCGGTCCGGCGGCATTTACCAGCGAAGACCGGGCCCGCTTTAAGCGCAACCTCACCGAGCTGCTGCGCTAACCAAGGTAGATTTTCGGGACATGCCCGGAAATCTACCTTTTTGTTTTGAGCGGTGTGAGCGCTCGGAATCCATGGCTCAACAAAAAACGGGTTTCAAAATGCCATGCGTCGCCGCATTGCGCAGGCGCCGAGCATGGCTATTTGAAGCCCATTTTTTAGGCCTACTTAGAGGCCGAAGGCGGATAGGATAAGGCCCCAGCCGGCGCCGATGACGTACATCATGACCAGGAACACGGCGTTTTCACGAGCGCTGCGGTTGGTGCGGAACAGGACAAGATAGCCCACGCCGGCGGAAATGAGCGTGCCGGCGAGCATCGGCGCCAGCTGTAGCGCGCCCTCCAGGTACAGCTGCGTAATGACCACGCTGGCCGAGCAGTTGGGGATCAGGCCGACGAGTGCCGAGCCCAAGACGGCGAGCGTCTCGTTGCCACGCAGGAACTGCTCGATCGCGGACTCTCCGAAGGTCTCGAGCACGGCAACTAGAATCAGCGTCACCAGGAAAATAAAAACCGAAACCTGCACGGTGTGCGAGATCGCGCTGCGGATAATCGACAGGACGGGCGCACCTTCGTGGGAGTGACCGTGGTCGTGCCCATGGCCGTGGTGGTGCTCATGCTCGCCTGCGTGACCGTGGTCATGGCTGTGTCCGTGGTCGCGCTCGTGTTCATCTTCATCATCATCGCAACCGCAATGGTCGCGCTCGCACAACTCGTGGATGTGGTCGGCGCTCACGCCCGCCTCGGCCACCTCGTCGATGATGTCACCGCCGCTGTGGTCGTCATGCGCGCAGTTAACGTGCGCCGGATTGACAGTGGTCCCCAACACGGTACGACGAATCGCCGCATGCGCGCGAGCGTTACGACGAAGGCCGCGGATAGCCGCGTCCACGATAAAGCCCGTGACCAGCGCGATCAGTGCCTTCGAAGCCAAAAGCATCGCCATGGTCTGCACGGGCACCTGCTCGGCGAGCAACAGCGGCAGCATCTCATCGGAGGTCGAAAGGAACACCGCCACCAACGTGCCCAAGGTCACGACACGACCGGCATACAGCGTGGCCGCCATTGCCGAAAAGCCGCACTGCGGCACCATGCCCAGCAACGAGCCAACCACGGGGCCCGCGGCACCGGCGCGCTTGATGGCCCCGTTAACGCGGTCGCCCGCGACGTGCTCCAAGGTCTCGAGGGCCAGATACGTCACCAACAAAAACGGCACCAGCGAGAGCGTGTCCTTGCCGGCGTCGAGCAGAATATCAATCAGCAAATCCATGACGGATGGAACCTTTCGTGTCTTTCGGCAGCATTGTAAAAGTCCTAGCGGTCAACTAGGGTATTGTAGTTGTCCTAGGCGTGGTGCCAATAGTTGCCCATGGTAAACTATCATCTCGCCATAACTCAATGCCACCGAGCCGCGCGACACGGCCCGTCCAAGGAGCAGTTATATGAACGTTTCACAAGCACTCGAATACGAGCGCCAGCCGTTTATTCCCATGTTTATCTATGGCGATCACGGCGCCATGGAGTCCGAGCGCCAGAAGGGCGAAGAGGCCCTTAAGGTGCTCGAAACCGAGTACTTTACCGCCGAGGGCGACCCCAGCTTCGACTTTGCCACCGTGCGCGACCTGGCTGACCGCAACCGCGACCTGTGCGACCAGATTGGCGAGGCACGCCTGCGCAACGTGACGCCCGCGACGCTTTCGCGCGGCCTGTCCGATGCCGACACCTGCGCCGCCATCGGCAAGATGCAAAAGCGCACCGCCGCGTCCGTTATGCGCGAAATCCGCGGCGACCGCGACGCGCTCGGCGTGGCCTACGCCCGCAAGCCCATCCAGGGCACCGTGCTCGGTATCGACATCGAGACCACCGGCCGTGCACCCGAGCGCGGCTACATCATCAACGTCGGCTGGGAGATCATGGAGCTCACCAGCGACGCCGTCCCGCACGACGCCGAGGCACACTACTGCGGCCTGCCCGATATCTACCGCGGCGAGGATGTGCCGTTGTCGAATATCCACCACATCACCTGGGACGACATCGACGGAAAGGAGCCGTTCCGCGAGAACAAGGAACTGCAGAAGCAGCTGCTCAAGCTTATGAAGAAGTACCCGTACATGGCGCACAACGCCGCCTTTGAGGACAGTTGGTTCAAGATCCACCTGGACGGTTACGCCGAGGCACGCCGCGCCGGCAAGATCATCGTCATCGACTCGCGCCAGATCTGCCGCAGCCTGGATGCCGACGTCCGCTCGCTCCCCCGCGAATCCGCGCCCGCCGCGCTCGAGAACTGGGCGCGCCGCCGTGGAACCCTCGCCGCCGACGCCAACGAGCAGCATCTGGGCCTCGACGACACCGACCTCATGCTCCGCACGGTTCAGGCCGAGTTCAACCTCAAGAACCTGTTTGCCAAGTAGAAACGTCTACGACAAACTCCGGCGTAGATCACGAGCGGCCTCGCAGCGGGAAACCCCGCAGCGGGACCGCCCTACGTTCCACAGATAGATCTGCCATCACAAATTCTGAACCCTCATTTTGAACGATTTCGACCAATTCCCGACACGTAATTCGTTGTCGGATGGTGATGCATCACTATCAAATGTGCGGCAATTGAGTAGTTATATGCTATAGGTAAGCTGCGAAAACTTTTATTTAGGGCATACCAACTCATAATTGCGTCAAGCTTTTGGACAGCATTTGGTTAGACCTCTAAAACGACTTTTTCACTCAGCGCCATCAACACGGCATTAGCTGACACGATATATACCATGAGTATCGTATTGTCACATACCACTGCAAAAGCGGTCTACCAGGCCGCGCATTCGGTGTCTGCGAAAGGCACCGAGTCCTGTAACCCTGCCGCGATTTACGGATCATGTCCCACCGGAACGCTCCTTGACGCAGCCGCAGAATGGCTCACCAAACATGATGTTTCCCTCGACGCAAATGATTCCCTCGAGGTGATGGTGTTTCATCGCAGGAATGCGCGCTATGCAATGGACTGTCAGTGCCACGTTTCTTCAAAACGATTCTCGAACTCACGCTTTATAGAGCTCAAAGATGGCATCTTCATTGTTGGCGTTGAGCTTTGCGCACTTCAGGCCGCCACCTATCTTTCTTTTCGCGAACTAGTGGAGTACTACTTTGAACTGTGCGGCGCTTATTCCCTTGGAACCGACTCTTCCACCTCCTATACCGAGCGTTTCGCGCTCACCTCGACCGAGAGGTTAAAGCAGTTCTTTAATTCCATTACCAGATGCGACGGTTTGGCCCTTGCCCGAAAGGCGATCCAATGTGTACGCGACGGATGCCGGTCTCCCATGGAAACGGCATTTGTCATGATGCTAACGCTGCCCAAAAGCGAAGGAGGGCTTGGTATTAAGGGAATTGAGACCGATTACGAGGTGCAGGTCACCGCTGCCGCAAAGAATCTCACGAGACGCAAGAAGTTCTTTATGGATGCGTATCTAAAGAAATCTCGCACAGACATTGAATACAACGGTTTTTATCATGACGCGGAAGAAGACCGCGCCATCGATGAGGAGCGCAAGAATGCACTTGCGTCCATGGGGTACGGAATCATCACCGTCAGCCGTTATTCCTTTATGCATGCCAGCTCTTTTGTTAGGGTCATGGAAGCAATCCAGCGGAAAGAGGGCGTACGCCCCTCGCGTCTGCCAAAAGACTTTCAAATCATGCAAGAGGACCTGAGACAGTTTGTGCTCAGAAGGTTTATAGAAGAGAAAAAGCGAATTCAGAAGCAGCTTCGCCAAGATTCCGAAGAGCGTCAACGAATCGACCTCGAAAAAGCAACACTCGAAGGCATCACGTTGGATGATCCAACGATTAACGAAGCGCCGGCAATCGATGACATGCAGACTGTCGAACCCGACAGTCCATCATTCGACCAAACAAGCAGTCTCACGCCTGAAGGCAGGGTCTTCGGTGCAGGAAGCTAGACCGGCTAACAAGGTGGGTACCCTGGCGATGTGCAAAATTGCGAGTATTCAGCAGGGTCGGGTGTCTATCACCCTCGAGTGGATCCAAATGTGAAGCGAAATCACTCTTGCGTGAGAGCGTTAGGCAACATTTGAGGAAGAACTCATCGGATTAACATCCTAAGATAACTCTTGAACTGCATTATATGGCCTGCAATAAATTAACGGACCCCCTATCGTTGCAGAATACTCCAATTTTTGCACGGCTCAGGGGCACCCACCCCGGCATCGGCTATCAAAACCGCTCAGTCCGGGATCTCGTCCACTATTCCCCATCATTTTGTGCAACGAATTACCTGAACGTCATTGACATATGAACATACACTCATATAATCGGAAGTAAGTTATATGAGCGCATGTTCATATGAAAGGATATTGCAATGAGCATCCGCGTTGATGAAACGAAACCCGACATCGAGGCCACCGAACCCGCGATTCCCACCACCTGCTCGCCCGAGGACCTTCCCGACGAGGAGCTTCTCTACGACCTCGCCGACCTGTTCAAGGTCTTCAGCGACACCACGCGCATCAAGATCCTCTATGCCCTCATGGGCCGCGAGCTCTGTGTGGCAGACATCGCCGAAGCGACCGAAACCTCGCAGTCGGCAGTATCGCACCAGCTGCGCACACTCAAGCAGTCGCACCTGGTTAAATTCCGGCGCGACGGGCGCAATATCCTCTACTCGCTCGCCGACGACCACGTCTACACCATGCTCAACCAGGGCATGAGCCACATCTGCGAATAGCAGCCAACCACGGTACCAGCGCGGCCTGCACCCAAGCCGCAAATACAGGGAAAGGAACCCACCATGAAAAAGCAGTTTAAGCTCGATGAGATCGACTGCGCCAACTGTGCGCGCGAGCTCCAGGACGAGCTGGCCAAGCTCGAGGGCGTCAAATCCGTGTCCGTCAACTTTATGACCCAGAAGTTGACGCTCGAGGCCGATGACGCCGAGTTCGACGAGGTGCTCAACCGCGTTGTAGAGTTTACGGCCGACGCCGAGCCGGACTGCGAGATCATTCTCTAGCCCAGGTTACGCCGACTTGCAAGGCCGCGCTTGCCGCGGCCTTTGCTCGCGAAATTATATGAGCGAGTGTTCATACATTCAAATGAGAGGATACGAGTCATGGCCACCGCCGACCCCAAGAAGAAAAAGAAGAAGCGCAAGAAAAAAGAATCACTCGAGCATAAGCGCAACCGCATCCTGGTAGCGCTGGGCATTTTTGCCGTGGTGTACGCCCTCGATGAGCTCGGCACCCTCACTGCCGCATTCGGCACCCCGGGCGACATCTACGCCAGCTTTGTGCTGTTCCTCGTGCCGTTTTTGATTGCCGGCTACGACGTACTGCAAAAGGCATTCAATAACATCCGCCGCGGCAAGGCCTTCGACGAGAGCTTCCTCATGGCCGTCGCGACCATCGGCGCGTTTGCCATGGTGCTCTTCCCCGATACCGACCCGCACATGGCCGAAGGCGCCGCCGTCATGCTGTTCTACCAGGTCGGCGAGCTGTTTCAGGCGTACGCCGTGGGCAAGAGCCGCAAGTCGATCAGTGCCATGATGGACATCGCGCCCGACTACGCTAACGTCGAGCAGCCCGACGGCACACTCGAGCAGGTCTTCCCCGATGACATCGCCGTCGGCACCGTGATCGTGGTCAAGCCCGGTGAGCGCGTGCCTATCGACGGCGTCATCGTCGAGGGCGAAACCCAGCTCGACACCGCCGCTCTCACGGGCGAGTCAATCCCCCGCCCCGCCAAGTCCGGCGACGACATCATCAGCGGCTGCATCAACATGACGGGCCTCATCCACGTGCGCACCACCAAGCCCTATGGCGAGTCCACCGTCGCACGCGTCCTGGAGCTCGTGGAAAATGCCAGCGAAAAGAAGGCGCGCACCGAGAACTTTATCACGCGCTTCGCCCGCGTCTACACGCCCGCCGTCACCGGCGCTGCCGCGGTACTCGTGCTCGGCGGCGGCTTGGTCACCGGCGCCTGGTCCGACTGGATCCTGCGCGGCCTGACCTTCCTGGTCGTCAGCTGCCCGTGCGCGCTCGTGATTAGCGTCCCGCTCAGCTTCTTTGGCGGCATTGGCGGCGCGTCCAAGCTGGGCGTCCTCATCAAGGGCTCCAACTACCTCGAGACGCTCGCCGACGTGGACACCGTCGTCTTTGACAAGACCGGCACGCTCACCAACGGCACGTTTTCGGTCGTGGCGGTACGCCCCGAAGCCGGCTATACCGAGCAGTCGTTGCTCGAGGTCGCCGCCCTTGCCGAGTCGTTCTCCGACCATCCCATCGCGCAGTCGGTGCGCGCCGCCTTCCAGGGCGAACTCGACCCCAAGCGCGTAAGCGACTCCACCAACGACGCGGGCCATGGCGTGACGGCGAACATCGACGGCAGGCACGTCGTCGTCGGCAACGCCAAGATGCTCGCCGCGACCGGAGTCGAAGCGCCCGATTGCAAGGTCGTCGGTACGATCCTTCACGTGCTGGTCGATGGCATCTATGCCGGCCACATTGTAATTGCCGACACCGTCAAGGCCGATGCCGAGCAGACGATCAGCGATCTGCACGCCGCCGGTGTCAAGCGCACCGTCATGCTCACAGGCGACCGCGAGGAGGTTGCGGCGTCTGTGGCCAAGCAACTCAGTCTCGACGAGTTCCACGCGCAGCTGCTGCCGGGCGATAAGGTCGAGCGTGTTGAGGCGTTGCTCGCGGGCGAAAGCGGCAAGGGCAAGCTCGCTTTTGTCGGCGACGGTATCAACGACGCACCCGTGCTTACCCGCGCAGACGTTGGCATCGCCATGGGCGCTATGGGCTCGGACGCCGCAATTGAGGCGGCGGACGTCGTGCTCATGGATGACAAGCCGTCCAACATCTCCCGCGCGATCCGCGTGGCGCGCAAGACCATGTCGATTGTTTGGCAGAACATCATCTTTGCGCTGGGCATTAAGTTGCTGATTCTGGTGCTTGCGGCACTGGGCATCGCCAACATGTGGCTTGCTGTGTTCGGCGACGTGGGCGTGGCGATCATCGCCATCCTGAACGCCATGCGCGCGATGGGTGTCAAGAACCTGTAGCGTTCGTGGGCTGTCCGGCCGGGACCGGGCTTGGTTTTGAAAACGTCCTCGCGCATGAGGCCCGTCTTTCCTGCTCCTGCGGAGCAACGGAAAGGCGGGCCTCGCGCTGTGGAATGTTTTCAAAACCAAGCCCGGTCCCGGCCTGCGGTGACGTTGCTGACGGTTCTTGGGCATCGCTTGCTGGCGGGGTTCCTTGTCTGAGTTGGAGTTAGTTGGTGGGGCTACTGGTCCCGATCGCTGTCCCGCGCCTTTGGCGCGGGAGGCGCGCCGCTGCGGGAATGCAAGTCGGTCATTGTTGGCGCCGAAGCACCATCCCGCCTCAGCATCGACCTTAGCTTCTCGAAGCTCTCCTCGCTCAGGCAATGTTCCATGTGGCAGCCCTCTTGCGAGGCAACCTCAGGCGCTACGCCTGCGTCCTCGAGCAGCCCTACAAAAAAGCAATGGCGCTCCCACATTTGGCGAGCGACCTCCAGACCGCGTTCCGTCAGATGCACATCGCGTTTGCCCATCTCCACGTAGCCGTTACTCTCCAAGGTCGCCATGGCCTTGGAAACGCTCGCCTTGGTTACGCCGAGGTACTCCGCAACGTCGATCGAGCGCACGATGCCCTGACGTTCCGACAGAACGTAGATCGATTCGAGATAGTCTTCTCCGGATTCACGTAGGGCCATGGGCTGCCTTTCGCGATGATTGCTAGTTAGCCTTTGGATACTTTCCACCGCTTACTTTAACGCAAAAGTTGCCCATGTCTTACTACTTTGTCTAAAAGTTAGCCGTGTTTCACAAAACGTGCGGGATGAAATCAAAATGGGGACGCCCCGCAAGGAGCGTCCCCAGCTGCCAGGTGCCGGCCCGCAGCTACACGAGTCCAAAGTGCTTCGCAGCGTTGTAGATGCCGTCGTCGTCCACGGCAGTCGTCACATAGGTCGCCGCAGCCTTCACCGTGTCCTGTGCGTTGCCCATGGCCACACTTGTGCCCACGGCCGAGAACATCGACAGGTCGTTCTCGCCGTCGCCAAAGGCAATCGCCTCGCTCGCGTCGATGCCCAGGCGCTCCAGCGTCGCCGCCACGCCCAGGTCCTTGCCACCGTTAGCGGGAATAATGTCACAGAACAGGTCGCACCAGCGCGTGGTGAGCGAATGCGACACGGCATCGGTCACGATATGCTCGTCGTCAGGGTCCACAAAGGCGCAAAACTGGTAGACCGGTGCGTCAAAGGCGTGCTCAAACGGCTCCTCGTGGTAGACGATTCCCGCGTTGCTGCCAGCCGTCACCACGCGCTCGGACAGGCGGTTCACAAACGAGTTCTCGCCCTGCATGCACAGCGAGTCGTAGCGCCCCTGCGCCACCTGGTCCACAATCACCGCGACGTCGTCCGAATCGATCGGGCAGCTGCGGTAAACCCCCTCGGCATCAAAGCAGTGCTGGCCCGAAAGCGTGATGTACGCATCCCAACCCAAATCGAACAGCCAATCCGGCATCTGGTAGGTCGGGCGACCCGTGGCAATCACGCACGCAATCCCCTGCTCGCGAAAGCTGTCGAGCACCTGCTGCGCCGACGCCGGAATCCGATGGTTCTTAAAGCTCAGCAACGTGCCGTCGATATCGAAAAACGCGGCTTTGATCATTCTCGCCTACTCCTCGCCCTCGAGCTTTTCGCTCGCCTCGAGCCACGCCATCTCCAGCTCGTCCATGGCAGCGTGAGCCTCGTCGATCTTTGCCTGCTGCTCGCCGAGCGCCGTGTAGTTGGTGGGATCGACTTGGGCCATTGCTGCCTCGGCCTCCTCAACGCGGGTGCGCTGCGTCTCCATCTTGCGCTCGAGCGAACTCACCTCGCGGCGGAGCTTCTGGCGCTCGGCGTTGGACAGGCCGTTGGGCTGACCGCTCGACTTGGGCTTTTCGGCCGCAGCTGCCGCGGCACCGGTGTCGAACGTGCCGGTCTTGGCGCTCGGCGCGCCCACGGGCTCGCCCTCGGCGGTAGCGTTGCACAGGCGCAGGTACTGGTCCACGCCACCGGGCATATGCGTCAGGTGGCCGTCGAGCAGCGCCCACTGCTGGTCGGTCACGCGCTCCATCAAAAAGCGGTCGTGCGTCACCAGGATCAGCGTGCCGGGCCAGCCGTCCAGCAGGTCCTCGACAATCGCGAGCATGTCGGTATCCAGGTCGTTGCCCGGCTCGTCCAGGATGAGCACGTTGGGCTCGTCCAGAATCGTCAGCAACAGCGACAGGCGACGGCGCTGGCCGCCCGAAAGATCGCGGATGCGGCTCCAGAGCTGCTGCGTCGTAAAGCCCAGACGCTCGCAGAGCTTCTCGGGCGAAGTCTCCTTGCCGTCGATGACGTAGTACTTCTTATAGTTGCCGAGCACCTCGCGGATCGTGTCGCCCATGTAGGGCTTGAGCTCCTCGAGCTGCTGCGACAGCACGCCAAAGCGCACTGTCTGGCCAATCTTCACGCGGCCGCGCGTGGGTTCAATCTTGCCCTGAATCACGTCGAGCAGTGTGGACTTGCCGGCGCCGTTCTCGCCCAAAAGACCATAGCGGTCGCCCGCACCAATGAGCCAGGTCACATCGGTGAGCACCTGCTTGGGCGCGCCGTCGGTATCGGCATAGCCGGCATCCACGTCGACCACATCGATAACCTGCTTGCCCAAGCGGCTCACGGCCAAGCGCTTGAGCTCCAGCTCGTCACGCACGGGCGGCACGTCGGCGATCAGCTCACGAGCGGCATCCACGCGAAACTTGGGCTTGGTGGAACGAGCCTGGGCACCGCGGCTCAGCCACGCGAGCTCCTTGCGCGCCATGTTGCGACGGCGCTCCTCGGTAACCGCGGCCATGCGGTCGCGCTCTACGCGCTGCAGGATGTAGGCCGAATAGCCGCCCTCGAAGGGATCGACCTGGCCGTCGTGGACCTCCCACATGCTGGTGCAGACCTCGTCCAAGAACCAGCGGTCGTGCGTGACCACGAGCATGGCGCCCTGACCGCGCTGCCAGCGGGCCTTAAGGTGACGCGCGAGCCAGTTGATGGTGCGCATGTCCAGGTGGTTGGTGGGCTCGTCGAGCATGAGCACGTCGTAGTCACCAATCAGCAGGCGCGCGAGGTCCACGCGACGGCGCTGGCCGCCCGAAAGCTCGCCAACCGTGCCCTCCCAGGGCACATCGCTGATGAGGCCGGCGAGGATCTGGCGCGTGCGGGGGCTCGACGCCCACTCGTACTCGGGGGCGTCGCCCACAACGGCATGATGCACGGTATCGGTATCGACCAGGTTGTCCTTTTGGCCGAGCAATCCGATCGTCGTGTCGCGGCGATGCGTCACGCGGCCGTCGTCGGGCTCCAACGTGCCGGCGAGTACGCTCAGCAGCGTCGACTTGCCGTCGCCGTTTTTGCCGACGATACCAATACGGTCGCCCTCGCCCACGCCGAGCGTCACGCTATCGAAAATATGCTTGGTGGGAAACTCTAGGCTGACGGAATCGCATCCCAAAAGAATCGCCATATGCCCTGCTCCTTCGTAGAAATTCAACGTTGTCCATGATAGCAGCGAGCCCCACCCCAAACCACCACGAAGGTGCCTGTCCCCTTTGTGGTGGTCGTTTCGGTCGCGGAGCAAAAAGGCGGGCCATCTCACGCAAGAGATGACCCGCCTCTCCAATCAGTCCCGCGGCAACCGTGGCCGCCGCGGGCCTCAAGCATGTCCCGGACTAGGAGAACATGCCGGTGAGGTAATCATTCAGCCGCTTATCCTTGGGCCGCTGGAAAATCTCGTCAGTCTCGTCGTACTCGACCATATCGCCCATGTAGAAGAACGCCGTGCGGTTGGACACACGCGACGCCTGCTCCATGTTGTGCGTCACGATGACGATGGCGCGGTCGGCAACGATCGATGACATGAGGTCCTCGATCGCCAGCGTCGAGATGGGGTCGAGCGCCGAGCAGGGCTCGTCGAACAGGATCACGTCGGGGTTAAGCGCCAGCGTGCGCGCGATGCACAGACGCTGCTGCTGACCGCCCGAAAGAGCGTAGGCGCTCTTGTCGAGCTTGTCCTTGACCTCGTCCCACAGCGCCGCGCCGCGCAGGCTCTCCTCGACCATATGGTCGAGCTCGTCGCGGTCGGTAATGCCGTGGCGTTTGGGTGCAAACGTGATGTTGTCGCGAATGGACTTGCGGAAAGGATTGGGCTGTTGGAACACCATGCCAATGGAGCGACGCAGCTCGTAGGTGTTTTCGGTCTTGGTGTTCACGTTGCGCCCGCGGTAGTTGATCTCGCCCTCCACGCGGCAGCCGCGAATCTCACGATTCATAAGGTTGAGGCTGCGCAAGAAGGTCGACTTACCGCAGCCCGAAGGCCCAATGAGCGCCGTGATCTCACCCTTGTGAAAGTCAAGCGACGTGTCGTGCAGGGCATGGTGGTCGCCATAGTACACGTTGACGTCCTTGGTGGAGAGCACGACCTCGTCGCTCACGGCCTTGCCGCTCACGCGCACGCGTTTCTCGCTCTCCCCCACGCTCGACAGGAAGTCCTGGGTCTCGGACGTGGCCGCCTCGGTTGCGGGCGTCACATTCATCTCGCTCATTCGGCCGTCATCTTCCTTGCCAATTGCTTGCCCACGATACGGGCGACTACGTTAAACAGCAGCACGCAGATCATCAGCAGCGCCGCGGTGCCCCAGACGATCTGCTGGGCCTCGGGGCTGCCCTCGCCATAGATCTTGTAGATGTGCACGGCGAGCGACTCACCGGGGCGGAACACGTTCCAGGCGCAGGTGGGGCTCGACAGGTTAAAGCTCAAGAAGTTCAGTCGAACCGGCGAGCTCATGCCCGAGGTAAAGAGCAATGCTGCGGCCTCGCCAAAGACACGGCCGGCCGAAAGCACGATGCCGGTCACGATGGCGGGCATGGCCTCGGGGATCAGGATGTGCAGCGTGGCTTCCCAGCGAGTAAGGCCCATGGCCAGGCACGCATCGCGCTGGGCCTGCGGCACGTCCTCGAGCGCCTGCTGGATCACGCGCACCAGGATGGGAATGTTGAACATGGTGAGCGCGACGGCGCCGGAGATGATGGAGTACTTCCAGCCCAGCTGCACCGAGAACACCAGGAAACCGAACATGCCGACAACGATGGAAGGCAGCGAGGACAAGGTCTCGATGGCGGTGGAAGCGATGTCGCGGATGGGGCCGTCCGGCGCGTACTCAACCAAAAAGACCGCGCCGCCCAGGCTGATGGGCACCGAGATGATCAGAGTGATCAGCAGCAGATAGAACGAGTCGAACAGCTGGTAGAGTACGCCGCCCTGAGTTCCGTTGGCGCGCGACGGCTGCGTGAGAAAACCCGGCTGGAACAGCGTCGAGATGCCCTCGAACAGGATATAGGCCACCATGGAGACGACGATGAGCATGACGATGGCGATGATTGCCGTCAGCACGCCCGTGGCGATACGATCCTGCTTTTGGACGCGCCCGAGTCTCGCCTCGTCGATATGGATGCGCGTGCTAGCCACGAGCCTTCGCCCCCTTGCGGCCGATAATGTGGATGATCAGGATGAAGATGAGGCTCATGCCCATCAGCAGCAGACCGAGCGCCCACAGAACATCGTCCTGGGCCGAGCCCTCGGCATAGACCGCCATAGACGTGGTGAGCGTGGTGGTGATGGTGGACGCCGGCGACAGCAGCGACGTCGGCATGGCCTCGATACCGCCGATAACCATGCGCACGGCGAGCGTTTCGCCAAAGGCGCGGGTCATGCCAAGGATGACCGCGGTCATGAGCGACGGCATGGCGGACTTGAGCACCACGTGCCAGATGGTCTGCCAGCGGGTGTAGCCCAGCGCGAGCGAGCCCTGACGGTAGCTGTCGGGCACGGCGCGCAGACCATCGACCGAAAGGGTGGTCATGGTCGGCAGGATCATGACGGCCAGCACGATGGCGCCGGGCAGGATGCCCAGGCCCGTACTCACATGGAAAACGCTCTTCATAAGGCCGACGACCACGTGAAAGCCGATCAGGCCAAAGACGACCGAGGGAATGCCGGTCAAAAGCTCAATAAGCGGCTGAAAGACCTTGGAACCAAACTTAGGGCTAATCTCGACTGCAAAGATGGCAGAGCCGATGGCGATGGGCAATGCGATGAGCGTGGAGAGCACCATGACCGCAAACGAGGTGACGATCAGGGGCAGGGCGCCGGTATAGGGCAGGCCGTTTTCGGCTGTGTTGGCCAGATCCCACTTGGTGCCGGTAAAGAACTCGACGACCGAAACGCCGTCCTTGAGAAAAGCCGAGAGGCCCTTTTGGGCGACCATAAAGATGAGCGCGGCAACGACAAGCGTCACGAGCGCTACGCACGCGCCCGTGACGCCCAAGCCCACGTTCTCAAGGTCGCGCTTTGGCAGCTGTTTTGCCATTGCAAACCTTTCCGGGGCGATTACTTATTTAGCGGAGACCTTGCCGCTGGCGTCCTTGACGACCTTCATGGCAGAGACGGGGATAAAGCCCTGCTCCTCGACGAGCTTGCCCTGGACGTCATCGGAAAGCATGAACTCCAGGAAGGCCTTGGTGGCCTCGTCGGCATCCTTAGCGCAGTACATGTGCTCGGTAGCCCAGATCTTGAAGGAGTCGTCGGTGACGTTTGCGCTCTTGGGCTCCACGCCCTCGACCTTGATGGCGTTGAACTTGGAGTCATCGAAGTGCGAGAAGTCGAGGTAGGAGATGGCGTTGTCGGTGCTGCCCATCTGAGTCTGAACGTCGCCGGACTTGTCGAGCTCGGCGTCGCCCTTAAAGTCGACAGCCTCGTCGCCAAAGACGGCAGCCTCGAAGGTGGCGCGGGTACCGGAGCCGGCCTTGCGGTTGAGAACGACGATAGTAGCGTCGTCGCCGCCGACCTCCTTCCAGTTGGTGATCTGGCCAGAGAAGATGCCCTTGAGCTGCTCGAGGGACAGATCGTCGACCGTCACGTTCTTGGAAACGACGGGGCCCATGCCCACGACGGCGACCTCGTGGTCGACGAGGTTCTTGACCTGGTCGGCCTCGAGCTTGGTCTCGGCGAAGACGTCGGAGTTACCGATGGTGACGGTGCCGGCGGCAACAGCGGTCAGACCTTTGCCCGAACCGTTGCCCGAGCCGGAGACGGAGACGTCGGGGTTGGCATCCATGAACTTCTCGGCAGCGGCCTCGACGAGAGCCTGGAACGAGGAGGCACCGTCGTAGGTCACCTCGCCGGAGACGGACTCGGCAGCAGCGGCGCTACCCTTGTCGGCGGCGTCGGATGCGCCTGCGCCGCCGCAGCCAACGAGACCGAGACCGACGATGCTGGCAAGACCACCAGCAAGGCCGAGGAACTGACGACGAGAATAAGCCTGATCGAGCATGATCTTCCTTTCGTACATGCGAATCGCGGGCACCCTGCCCGCTTTGCTGTTTGGAAAGATACGACCCCGACCGGGCAGCACCCGCGCCAACTGCGGTTTCTTACGGGCATCTGATAGACCCTTACCGCAAACGCGGCTCGGCTTTACAAACGAATAACATTCCCCGCCCAAGCATGGCCCGCCTTTTACACCGATAAAAAAGAAGTTGGGGGTGCGGACGATTTCTTGGACCGCGCCTAGGCGTATCCAAGCTTCCTGCGGTACTCCATCGGGCTCAGCCAC
>CAJMEW010000028.1:0-29495 GCA_905212545.1 uncultured Collinsella sp. | reverse complement strand
ATGTCGTGTTTCACTCTCAAGTCGACACGCATAAAAAGCCTCCCATTTCTCGTGTCCAAGAAATGGGAGGCAGTTCAAACGTAGTAGATAGGCCGTTTTCGTGGCGCGGCCCCAAAACAGTCTTTTGGGACGGGTGGTATCCTTGGTAGCCCCATGCTGCAAACGCACCTTAAACGCAAGGAGTCCCATGGATCTTATCGCCCAGCTCGCCCACGAGCTCAACCTTAAAGCCGCCAACATCGAGGCGGCCGTCAAGCTCATCGACGAGGGCAACACCATCCCCTTTATTTCGCGCTACCGCAAGGAAGCCACAGGCGGAATGGACGACGTCGCCCTGCGTACACTCGACGAGCGCCTGTCCTACCTGCGCAATCTTGAACAGCGCAAAGAGGACGTCATTCTGCTCATCGACGCCCAGGGCAAACTTACGCCCGAGCTCGAACAGCAAATTCGCGAGGCCACGCAGCTCCAGCGTGTCGAGGACCTCTACAAGCCCTACCGCAAAAAGCGCATGACCCGCGCACAGAAGGCCCGCGAGGCAGGCCTGGAACCGCTTGCCAACATGATCATCATGCAGGCCTCGGCCAAGGGCAGCGCACTCGACGCCGCCGCGGACTACGTCAACGAGGAGGCCGGCTTCGACACGCCCGAGAAGGCGCTCGCCGGCGCCGCCGACATCGTGGCTGAGACGGTGGCCGAGGACCCCGAGAACGTCGCCGACCTGCGCGCCTTTACGCAAAACACCGCCGACATCGTCGTCGAGGCCACCGACCCCGCCGAGAAGACCCCCTACGAGCCGTACTACAGCTATGACGAGCCGCTGCGCCGTATACCCAACCACCGCGTGCTGGCTATCGACCGCGGTGAGCGCGAAGGCAAGCTCCGCGTGCGCGTGAACGTCGACGGCGCCGCCGCCACGGCACGCCTCGGCAGCCGTTGGCCCCGCCGCCAGGGCGTCTTCGCGCCCGTCTTCGATGCCGCCATCGCCGACGGTTACAAGCGCCTCATGGCCCCCTCGCTGGAGCGCGAGGCCCGCGCCAAGCTCACCGTCCGCGCGCAGACCGAGGCCATCAACGTCTTTGCCAAGAATCTCGAGGGCCTGCTCTCGGCGCGCCCCGTGCGCGGCGCCCGCGTGCTCGCGCTCGATCCGGGCTACCGCACCGGCTGCAAGGTCGCCGTCATGGACGAGACCGGCAAGCTGCTCGACCACGGCGTGGTCTATCCCACCAAGCCGCGCCACGACGTCTCCGGCACCAAGCGCGAGCTCGCCCGCCTCGTCAAGAAGGACAGCGTCAACACCATCGTCATCGGCAACGGCACCGCCAGCCGCGAGACCGAGGAAGTCGTCTCGGAGTTCATCGCCGAGCAGGCGCCTGGGCTGCGATACACCATCGTTAACGAAGCCGGCGCGTCGGTGTACTCCGCCTCCGAGCTCGCCAGCCAGGAGTATCCCGATCTGGACGTCACCGTGCGTGGCGCCATGAGTCTGGGCCGCCGTCTACAGGACCCGCTGGCAGAGCTCGTCAAGATCCCGCCCCAGTCTATCGGCGTGGGCCAGTACCAGCACGACCTTGACCAGGCCGAGCTTTCGCGCACCCTGGGCCATGTGGTGGAGGACGTCGTCAACCGCGTGGGCGTCGACGTGAATACCGCGAGCGCGAGCCTACTGGGATACGTATCGGGCATCACGCCGAGCGTGGCCAAAAACATCGTGGCCTACCGCGAGGAAAACGGCGCCTTTACCGATCGCCGCCAGCTTAAGAAGGTCCCCAAGCTGGGACCCAAGGCATATCTCAACGCCGCGGGTTTCCTGCGCATTAGCGGCGGTAAGAACCCGCTCGACGCGACGAGCGTCCACCCCGAAAGCTACGAGGTGGCCACGGCCGTCCTAGAACGCGCCGGCGTTAAAGCAAGCGAGCTCAGCCGCGGCGGCGTGCCCGACATCGAGCGCCGCCTGGGCAGCATCTCGGCGCTGGCAAGCGACCTGAACTGCGGTACCCTGACGCTCATCGACATTGTCAACGAGCTCAAGAAGCCCGGCCGCGACCCGCGCGACGACGCGCCCGAGGTGGTCTTTAGCCGCTCGGCACTTTCCATCGACGACCTGGAGCCCGGCATGGAACTCAAGGGCACGGTGCGCAACGTTGTGGACTTTGGCGCCTTCGTCGACGTGGGAGTGCACCAGGACGGCCTCGTACATATCTCTAAGCTGGCCAACCGCTTTGTCAAGCACCCCAGCGACGTCGTGCGCGTCGGTGACACGGTCAAGGTGTGGGTCGAAAAGGTCGATCGCGACCGCAAGAAGATCTCGCTCACCATGGTACAGGGCAAGTAAACCGCCAAAGCAAAGGTACCCCCTGTAGCGATGTGCAAAATCGCGAGTATTCTGCAAATTCCACCGTTCCGGATGCCCCTCAGAGACGAAAAAGCAAAAAACAGCCCCCGTTTTAGCGTCGTCAGAGCCAAAACGGGGGCCGTTCCATGCCTCGGTTAACTGATAAACACCTTTACCTTGCTGAATACTCTCAATTTTGCACGGCGCAGGCGGGGGTACCTTTGCCCACGGCAGGATATGGAAGCCAAGCGCCAACTTGCTGGCAAGCTCGTGTCGGCAGCCCCGGCCTTTCCTTTGCCTAGCGCGACCCTCGCGAAGCGCGTGAGCGATAGGGAAAGGAAAGGCCGGGGCGAGCAGCCCGCGGCGTAGCCAGCGTTCGCGTTACGGCAGAATATGGAAGCCCAAAGCGGCGATATCCTTGGCAAAACCGCGCACGGTATCGAGCGAGACCTCGTACGGGTCGCGACCAATGTTCTTGCGCTTGGCCAGGATGCTGTTGGGCACCGTGATGATCTGGCAACCGCAGGCCTCGGCCTGGTAAATGTTAATGAGCTCGCGCGTGGACGCCCACAGGACCTCGCAGTTGGGCTTTGCGGCGGCCTTCTTGACCGACTCCGTCATAAACGGAATGGGGTCGACGCCGGTATCGGCGATGCGGCCGGCAAAGAGCGAGATGATGGACGGCGTCTCGGTGTCAACGGCCTCGACCATCTCATCGACCTGCGTAGGCGTAAAGATAGTAGTGACGTTGACCTTGATGCCGTCGGCCGAAAGCTTGCGCACCAGCTCGGCGGTGGACTCGCCCTTGGTGATCACGCACGGAATCTTGACGTAGACGTTCTCGGCCCAGGTAGCGATCTCGCGCGCCTCGACCTCCATGGTCTCGACGTCGTCGGCAAAGACCTCAAACGACACGGACACATCGGTGATGTGAGCCAGGACCTCTTTGGCAAACGCGCGGTAATCCGTCACGCCGCCCTTCTTCATAAGGGACGGGTTGGTCGTGAAACCCTGAACGTTGCCGTTCTCGTACATGTCGAGCATGCCCTCGAGGTTTGCACCGTCAGCGAACACCTTGATTGCCATCTGCCTGATTCCTTTCGTTAGCATACGGCCGATAAACTGCTAAACACTTTACCTACGTTTATCAAGGCGTGAACTGCGGTTTTTTATCTTCTCGGCGAACGGTATAAACACCTCAGTGTTTGGATTGATAAATCGATTGAGCATGCAAAAGCGAAGAGTCGCAGTTTGAGCAAACGTCAGAACGCGGGATTCATTAGATGAGGCCGAAATGCTGCATCGCTGTGACGGTGCCGTCGTGTGCGACATCGTCGGTCACGTAGTCGGCGACCGCCTTGACCTCAGGCATGGCGTTGCCCATGGCGACAGCCGTCTCGACCGCAGCGAGCATGCCCAGGTCGTTACCCGAATCGCCGAAGCCAAAGGTGCGTGCGTTGCCGGTGCGACCCAGGTATTCCAGCGCTCGCGCCACGCCCACGCCCTTGTCGATGCCCTTGGGACTCAGCTCGCGATTCTGGCCACCGGTGTTGCACAGCTCAAACTCGCGATCGATAAAGCCATCATCGTTGGCTACGCGAGCCAGGTCGCTCGCGACGATGCCTACCTTGCCCACGCGCAGACGGCCGTCGACGCGCATTTCCTCGGTGCTGTGCACCACAGAAGTGCCGATCAGAGACGACTGCTCAACACCCGCGGGTTCCAGGGCAAAAGTAGCCACGTTGGTCTCGAAAAAGGCTTCAATCCCTGCCGCGGCCATACGGCGTGCAAGCTCCTCAACAATGTCTTCGTCAAAGCAGTCCTCATACACCACGCGGCCCTCGACCTCGAGCGTGGCGCCCGCCATGGCAACGACGCCCGCGGGGTCGAGCGCACGCAAGCTATCGGCGATGAGCCACAGGGGGCGACCCGTGCAGATAAACGCCTTGTGTCCCGCGTCGCGCAGACGATGAAACGCCTCGACGACCGCCTGCGAGGGGCGAACCGCCGAAAAGTCCTTGTCGGTCATGTTGTCGGGATCGAACGACGTCAGCGTGCCGTCCACGTCAAAAAAGAGCACAGCGGGTTCGGGACACGCATCAATCATATGGGTTCCTTTCGAGGATAAGGGCAAACGAAGCATCCATCATATAATGGAGCGACGCAACCAGAGAGGTCACCCATGGAATTTTACGCAAGCTGCCCCGAAGGCTTTGAGTCCGCACTCGCCGATGAGCTTAAACGCCTCGGGCTTTCGCATGTTCGCCGGCTGAAGGGCCGCGCCACGTTTGAGGGCGAGCTCGAAGAAGGCTACCGCGCCTGTCTGTGGTCGCGCCTAGCGAGCCGCGTGTTTGCGGTGCTCGGGCGCTTTGAGGCGCAGGATGCCGATGAGCTGTACGATAGCGTTTACGACATCGCCTGGGAGAACATCGTCCGCCCCGGCGCCACCATTGCCATCACCGCCCGCGGCGTGACCGAGCAGCTGCGCAACACGCGCTTCTCGGCCCTGCGCGCCAAGGACGCGCTGTGCGACCGTCTGGCCGAGACCACGGGCCGTCGCGCCGATGTCGACGCTGCCGATCCCGACGTTCACCTGTTGCTTTCGCTGCGCCAGCGCCGCGCGAGCATCAGCCTGGACCTTTCGGGCGACCCGCTGTTCAAGCGCCTGCCGCCCGCGGCGACCCGTGCCGGCGAGGGTGCGCACGTGTTGCGCCCCGACTACGCCGCCCTGGTGCTGGCGCAGGTCGGCTGGACCGCACTGTGCGAGCGCGAGTTGACGGCCGACGATTACGAGAATGAAGCCCTTCCCACGCTAATCGATGCCTCGTGCGCCGGCGGCGGCCTGTTGCTGGAAGCCGTGAACATTCTGACCGACCGCGCCCCGGGCGCCGCACGCGAGCGCTGGGGCTTTGAGGGCTGGCAGCTGCACGACGCCGCTCTGTGGGAGCAGCTGCTTGCCGAGGCGCGCGAGCGCGAGGCGGCAGCGCGCGAGCGCCAGGCGCGCATCGTGGCCGTAGACATCGACCCCGCCGCCCGCAAGACCGCCGAGCGCATGGTCAAGTGTGCCGGCTACAAGCGCTTTGTCGATTTTTGCGCCGCCAAGTCCGGCACCGTGCTGGACCATGCGGGCGCTGTCGCCGGCGCCGCCGTGGTCGCAGACACCACTGAGACCCCGCTTTCGCTCATGCACGACGCCATGACGCTGGTCGGCGAGCTGCGCCGCGCGCCCGAGCTCGCTTCGGCACCGGTCGCCGCGCTCACCCGCGATAGCCTTATGGCACGCGCCCTTCACGCCGAGCCCGAGCACTCCATCGCCGTCATGCCCAATAACGAGGAGGCGGCTATTGAGGTTTGGCCCTCGCTCGACCACGCCGCCGCTGCATTCGAAGCTGCGACCAGCGTAGATGCCGAGGAACAGTCCGCGGACGCCGTGGACGAAGCCGCCGACACTCCCATGCCCGAACCTGCCGCCACGCTCGACCTGGGCGACGGCAAGCCGCTGCCTGTGCTCATCCCCGAGTCCGAGCAGTTCGCCAACCGCCTGCGCAAGAACGCCCGCCTGCGTCGCAAGTGGGCAAAGCGCGAGGGCGTGAGCTGCTACCGCGTCTACGATGCCGACCTGCCCGACTACTCCGCCGCCATCGACCTGTACGAGGGTTGCCCGCAGACGCCAGGCCGCTGGCTCGTCATCGCCGAATACGCCGCGCCCAAGACCATCGATCCCACGCTGGCCCAGGCCCGCATGCTCGACATCTTGGCCATCGCGCCGCGCATCCTAGATGTTCCCGCCGAGCATGTGCACGCCAAGGCCCGCATGCGTTCGCGCGGCGGCTCGCAGTACGGCAAGCAGGGTGCCGGCAAGGGCGGATCGGGCGAGCGTGCCAACATCGCGCGCCGTCGCCTGCCGCTCATCGAAGAGGGCGGCCTTACCTTTGCCGTCAACTTTGACGACTATCTGGATGTGGGCATCTTCCTGGACCACCGCGTCACCCGCAACCTGGTGCGCGAGCACGCCAAACAGGCACGCCGCTTCCTCAACCTGTTCGCCTACACCGGCACCGCCACCTGCTATGCGGCAGACGGCGGCGTCGAGGAGACCGTGACGGTCGACCTTTCCAACACCTACCTGGACTGGGCCGAGCGCAACATGCGCCAGAACGGCTTTGTTGGCCCGCAGCATCACTTTGTGCGCGATGACGTGCTCGCCTGGATTCGTGACCAGCGCCAGACGCGCAACCGCTGGGACCTGATTTTTGTCGACCCGCCCACGTTTTCGAACTCGTCAAAGATGGGCCGCCGTACCTGGGATGTCCAGCGCGACCATGTTGAGCTGTTGGTCGGCGTATCGCGCCTGCTCGCACAGGGCGGCCACGCCATCTTTAGCTGCAACCTGCGCGGCTTCCGCCCCGAGACGCGCAAGCTCGCGCGCGCGGGCGTCGTGCTGGAGGACATTACGACGCAGACCATTCCCGAGGACTTCGCGCGCAACCAGAAGGTGCACCACTGCTATATCGTGCGCCGCCTGCCCATCGAGGACGCCATGGCCGAGGTCGGCTTTAGCGCCGAGGAGATTGCCGAGCGAACCGAGGAGCTGCGCAACCCCGAGGCCCGCAAGCCTCGCGCGGCAGCGCCCGCGCACGCGCAGGCAGGCGACCAGGGGCCGCACGGCAACGGCAAGTCCAACTTTGCCGGCAAGCCCTCCCCTGCCGGCAAGTCCAAAAAGAAGAAGTTCTACGCCAGCAAGCCCAAGGGCAAATAGACAAAGTTGCGGTGGAATACGGACTGTTTTGCCTGGAATTAGGCAAATTTAGACTGTATTTCACCGCAACTCATATTGGGATGGTGGTTGGCGATCTAGCCTTGGGTGACCAATCGGTAACCGATACCCACATGCGTTTGGATATAGCGCGGGTGCGCGGGGTCGGACTCAATCTTCTTGCGCAGCGTGCCCATAAAGACGCGCAGGCTCGCCAGGTCGCTCTTAGTTGCCGTGCCCCAAATCTCGTGCAGGATAAACTGGTGCGTCAGTACCTTGTCGGCGTTGTGTGCCAGCAGGCACAGGAGCTTATACTCGATCGGCGTCAGATGCAGTTCCTCGCCATCCATCGTGGCGATGCCGGCATCAAAATCGATATGCAGCTCACCGGTATCGAACGAGCCCTCGGAGACAACGCCGCCCGTCTGCGCATACGAAAGGCGCCTGAGCGTCGTGCGAATGCGCGCGAGCAGTTCCTCGACCGAAAACGGCTTGGTCAGATAGTCGTCGGCACCGGCATCGAGCGCGCGGATTTTGTCCGCATCCTCGCTGCGCGCCGAGACCACGATAATCGGCATGCCCGACCATGCGCGCACCGACTCCACCACCTTGACGCCGTCCATATCGGGCAGGCCCAGATCGAGCAGCACGATGCTCGGTGCCTGCGATGAGGCGGCGGCGATGGCAGCATGGGCGGTCTCCACAGCCATATGGCGCAAGCCGTGCGCCTCGAGCGCGGCAACAATAAGATTGCGAACGGCGGGGTCGTCCTCAACGACCAAGATGAGCGGTTTTACGGCAGAGTTCGGCACAGCGTTACTCCTTATCAAACGAAACGTCGGCGGCAGGAAGCTCAATCGTAAAGACCGAGCCGTGCGGGTCCGCCGCGGCAACCTCTATGCTACCGCCATGCGCCAACGCAATGGAGCGGCAGAGCGAAAGACCCAGGCCCACGCTGCGATGGCTGTCGGCAAGACCGTGGTTGGCGGTGTAGAACGACTCAAAGATGCGTTCACGGTCCTCGGGTGCGATGCCCGAGCCGTCATCGGCCACCGAGCACGCCACGCGTCCATCGTCGACGCTAATCGAAATCATGATATGCGAGCCTGCGGGCGTATAGGTGATGGCGTTGTTCACCAGATTGACCACCAGCTGCACCATCAGGCGCGCATCGACGTTGACGAGCGCCGGCTCATCGCACGCCACCACCTTAAGGTCGTGCTCGCGCACGGCAGGGTTCACGTGGCGCAGCGCCTCCTCGACGATATCGTCCATGAGCTCGAGCGTGGTCGACAGATGCATGCCGCCGCCCTCGAGCTTGGTGATGGCGAGCAGGTTCTCGACGGTGGCGTTGAGCCATTGCGCATCCGAGCGAATGGACAGGAGCAGGCCGCGGCGCGTTTGGGCGTCGAGCACGGCGGTGCCGGTCGAGCCCTGGTCGAGCAGCACGTCGGCATTACCCGAAATACTGGTAAGCGGCGTACGCAGATCGTGCGAGATGGAGCGCAGCAGGTTGGCGCGCAACTGCTCATTTTTGGCAAGCACCGCCGCCTCCTCGCGGGCCTCCATGGCGCGGGCGCGATCGAGCGCCAGCTCGCCTTCGCTCACGATAGCATCGGCAAGTGTCCGCTCCTCGTGCGTCAGCACGTCGGGCTCGGCAACGATAGCCAGCACGCCCACCACCGAGGCGGGGTCGCCCGAGCGCGCGAAGCCGTCGCCTGTGCGAACCGTCAGGTAGATGCCATAAAACGCCGAGCCACCATAGGTGGCATCGAGCGGCGTTCCCACATAGGCGGACGCCGAGAGCCGCGGCGGCATCTGCGGCGCCAGTTCATGCACCGGCGCGGCATCGCCCACGGCCGTGTATGTCGCACGCGGCAGCAGGTCATCGCCCTCGGCGTCGGCGCTGTACCAGACGGCCGAGCAGCCCGAAAGACGCGCCAGCTGCGTGGCCATGGCGTGAACGATCTGCTGCTCGTCGGCGCAGCGCTGCAGCATGCGGTTGGTCTCGAGCACCATATGCGTGCGACGGTCGCTGGCGGCAGCCTGCGCCAAGGCCCGGCGCAGGGCCAACGCAATCGAGCTCGACACAAGCGAGACCACGAACATGATGAAGAACATGCCGGGATAGCCGCGGTCGATAAGCGACAGCGAGTAGCGCGGGTCGACAAACAAGAAGTTGTAGAGCGCCACGGCGGCAGCCGAGCTCAGCAAGCAATACAGGCGACTCCAGGTAAAGAATGCGCACAGCTGAACGGCGAACACATAGACGATCATGATGCTCGGCGCGAGACCCGGATGGTCGAGCAGCGCGCCCACAATCGTCGCCGCGACCAGCAGCCCCACCGACACGCAGGCGTCATACAGAGGAGTGCGGCGCGTCAGCGTTGTGCGCCGCCACCAAAAGTTATCGGCAATATCGCCGTCCGTACGGACGTCCATCAGCGCCCCGCCCCTCTCTCAAAAACAAAAACCACCACAAAGGGACAGGCACCTTTGTGGTGGTTTCCCTTGTGGTGGTTCCAAGTGTATAGCCTTTGCAACCTGCGGTCGCTAGACAAACAGCACGTGCGCGAGCAGGGCACACACGCACACCGCTCCAAATACCAGTGCCACAATCGAAATTACGCGGTCGGCCATGTCCATGTTGGCACGATTCGTAAAGAACCGATCTTCGGCGGCGTCGACGCGCGCCTCACGCACCATTTCGACCACCACCTCGCGGCCATCAAGCATCTTTGCATCCATGTTTGCCTCCCCGGTCTCAATCTTGTCCATCGAAAACCAACTCCATGCAACTGTCGGCGCCTACGGCCGCTCGTTGGGGGCCAGGCGCTGCATCTTGTTCACGGCCTTGAACTTGGTGAACAGCGGCACGTACTCAAAGCTCACGTTGGAGTTCTCCAGGCCGTACCAGCGTGCAGGTGTGCCGGCGGCACGGCGGATGATGTACTTGAGCGTGATGGCCGTACGCTCGCTCGGCTCCACATCGCTTTCAGGCGCCAGAAGCTTACGAATCAGGACGAACTTGAACGTACCGATGTTGCCCGGATCCTTGTAGACCGAGTAGTCATGCGTCTGCGCCGGCAGCTCGCCAGTGGCAGCCAGGTCCTGAACGACCTGACGCAGATAGGCATTGACGCGCTGGTTAATCTTGTAGCCCAGGTACAGATGCACTCGGAACACGTAGTCGGTGCCGAACGTCTCGACCGAATAGGCAAAGGTATGCGGCTCGTCCATGGTCTCGACATTCACGAACCACCAGGCGCGAGCGCGCTTGGGATGCTTGTCCAAGATCGAGTAGACGATATCACGGTCGATGTAATCGGTATGGGTGTCCTTGGTCAGGTACACGATGTTGTCGCTCAGGCGCTCGTAGCGATCGTCATCGCGCAGGCGCTTGAGCTGCGGCAGGTAGCTGCGCAGCGGCAGCAGCGTAAACTGGCGCTGCTCAACAGCCGTACCGTTGTACCAGCACACCATGATGCCCATGATGAGCGCGGCCATGAGGATGGTGAAGTAGCCGCCGTGGAAGAACTTGGTGAGCGAGCTCACGAAGAAGAAGCCTTCGAGCAAAAGGAAGAAGGCCGCGAAGATCCACGGAGCAACCTTGAGCTTGCGCTCCTCGTGCAGGTAGAAGAAGAGCAGCAGCGTGGTGCACATCATAGTCAGCGTAATGGCAAGGCCGTAGGCGGCTTCCATATGCGCCGAGTTCTGGAACAGCAGCACCACGATGACGCAGCCGACAAGCATGACGTTGTTGACCATGGGGATGTAGAGCTGGCCCTTGGTCTCGGCAGGGTAGAAGACCTGCATGTGCGGCATGAGGTCCAGACGGCTGGCCTCGGACACCAGCGAGAATGCGCCGGTGATGAGCGCCTGCGAGGCAATGATGGCCGCGACGGTGGAAAGGCCTACGGCAAACGGGCGCAGGCCCGGGGCGAGCATCTGGTAGAACGGGTTGAGGTCGGTAATGCCCATGAGCTCGGGGTTGGCAGCGTTGTTCATAAGCCAAGCGCCCTGGCCCATATAGGAAAGCAGCAGGCAGCACTTAACGAACGGCCAGGTGGCGTAGATGTTGCCGCGGCCGACGTGGCCCATGTCGGAGTAGAGCGCCTCGGCACCGGTGGTGGCGAGGAAGCAACTGCCCAGAATCATGATGCCCGCGTGGTTGTTGGGGCTCAGCAAAAAGGCGATGCCGCGCACCGGGTTGAGGCACAGCAGCACCGCGGGGTGCTGGAAGACAAAGAACAGACCCGTGCCGCCCAGGAACAGGAACCACAGCGTCATGATGGGGCCAAAGGCGTGACCGATCTTGGCCGTACCGATGCGCTGTACCAAGAAGAGCACGATGATGATGGCGAGCGTGATGGCCACGACGCGGCCCTGGTCATCGCCCAGCACGGCATGGACCGCCGGGATGGTGCGCAGGCCCTCGATGGCCGTGGTAACGGTAACGGCCGGCGTCAGGATGCCGTCGGCGAGCAGCGCGGCGCCACCCAGCATGGCGGGGATGATAAGCCACTTACCGCAGCGCTTGACCAGGCTGTACAGGGCAAAGATGCCGCCCTCACCATGGTTATCGGCGCGCAGCGAGATGAGCACATACTTGATGGTGGTCAGCAGCGTGACCGTCCACACGACAAGGGAGAGCGCGCCGAGCACGAACTCCTCCGTGACGCTTCCGATGCCGCCGTTGCCGGCAACGAGCGCCTTGGTTACATACATAGGGCTGGTGCCGATATCGCCGTACACCACGCCCAGCGTGACGAGCATCGCCGAGATGCTCACAGGAATCGCAGCGTGCGAAGCTGCCTCCTTGGCCTTTTGTTCCATAAGCCGGTTTCCTCCCAACTTTAATGTTCGAAGGAATTATAGGTAATCGGCCCATGTTTGAATGGCATTGTTTTCCCAGCTAAATAAACATTTATACGGCCTTTAGGCCACCTCGGCGATATGGAATGTGACAAAGGGACTGTCCCTTTGTCACATCGCCGCATTCGTTACTTGCCGAGCCAGTTTTTGAACCACCACTCCATGGAACGGCTCATCTCGGCCATAAAGGGGCTCGTGTGCTTGCGGGTGTAGATATCCACCACGCGCTCGCCTACCTCGCGGGCATGCGGACGGAACATCGCGTCCATCTCGGCCACCTGCGCGTCCATGGTCGCAGCATCGGCGCGGCAGTAGCGCTCCTCGTGCACCAGGTTCACCACGGGATGCGCAATGGCCGGACGCTCCTTACGGGGCGTGCCGATGATGAGCATCGACAGCGGCATGGTATAGGGCGGCAGATCCAGCAGCTCGGCAACTTCCTCGGCATTCTCGACGATATCACCGATATAGCAGCTCCCCAGCCCCAGGGCCTCGGCGGCAACCACGGCGTTTTGCGCGGCGATCACGGCATCCTGGGCCGCGATGGCAAAGTCGCCCAAACCCGGCGCGCGGCGGGGCGCTTTACCCGTGCGCTCGACAAACTCGGGCTCAAAGCAGCCCACGTGCTCAAACAGATCGATCCACTTGGCATAATCGACCACAAATATAAGTGCCCAGGGCGCCTTGGCGATCATAGGCTGGTGGTCGCACAGGTCGGCCAGACGGTCCAGCGTAGCCTGCTCGCGAATGCTCACGATGGAATACATCATCATGGCGCCCGCCGACGGCGCACGACTCGCCGCATGCAGAATCGCCGCCCGCTGCTCGTCGGTCACCGCCACGGGACGATCGTCGTCATCACGCGCGAAGGCACGCGTGGAGGAACGGTGCTCCAACGTGTCCAGCACCGCATTGCCCGTCGTCTCGACCGGATAGCCGCACGTATCCACAGCCTTGGTGCAAACCTGTTCGTTCATCGCCTCATCCTCGCTAATTCTTTAAGAAGCCTTTACGTTTCCGTGTAATTCCCGTCCATTATCGCGCAGGTCGCCACTACATTGCGCCACACCGCCACACGTGCGCGTTAATATGGCTGGTTGTTGTGCGCAGCCACCAATTGCAGCGCATATCTTGGTAACAATCGGGTAAACCCCCGCTTTCGTAGGTTTTAGTTTGTGAGGAGTCTCAGCATGTTCGCTGCCGCCATCTCGCTCGTCGGTCTTGCGGCGACCGTCTACCTTGTCTTGCGCGAGGCCAAGGCCATTCGCGCTCAGTCGGGCACCGTTGCCAAAAGCGCTCTTGGGTGGAGCGTCGCCTTCGGCCTGTTCCAGGTCTTTTTGACTGTCTGGGGCGCTATTGGCCTCGTCGCGCAAAACGAGCCGCTCGCCTTCGTGATGCTCATCCTGACCAACGCCATCCTCACCGGCTGCGCTTGGGCCAGCATCGCCCGCGACCGCATCGCCCCGCGCGTCTTTGCGTTCGCCGCGCCCGACGCCCCCGCCCCCACCGGCAAGCTCGCCCGTCTGCGCGGCGCCTTTGTGGGCAAGCCACTCGTCGCCGCCGTGCTGTGCCTGCTGCTCGCCGGCGTCTTTGCGCTGCTGGGCATGGAGGTCTCGTCCAACCACGACTTTACCTGGGTCTACCCCCTGTGCATCCTGCTCGAGTGGGCCATCATCACCGTGCTCATGACCGGCCTGTTCTTCCTGTTCCAGCGCCACGGCGCAGCTCCCGCCGTCCTGGCCTTTGCCCTTTTTGTCCTGGGCATTGCCGAGTTCTTCGTCATCACGTTTAAATCCATGCCCATCCAGCCGGGCGACCTTTCGGCCATCTCCACCGCCGCTGCGGTCGCCGGCACCGGCTACACCTTCTCGATCTCGCTGTTCTGTGTGCTGTCCATGGGCTTTACCGCCATCGCCATGCTGCTATGCGAGTACGCCGGCCTGGTGGCACCGCACCGTCAGAAGGGCGCCGCCAACGCCAAGCGCATGCTGCTCACCAACCTGCTCGTCGCCGTGCTGTGCCTGGGCGGCGTGACCGCGCACGTCACGCTTATCGACTACTACAACACCCTCGGCATCACCGTCTACACCTGGCGCCCGCTCGAGAGCTACTGGCGCGAGGGCTACCTGCCCGCTTTCATTAGCGCGGCGCAGTCCATCAAGCCGCCCAAACCCGCCGACTACTCCGTCGACGATGCCAAGGCTACGCTCAAAAAGTACGCCAAGGCCTACGACAAGTCCGACGCGGCCAAGAGCGACGAGCGCGCCGCCGCAAAGGAGCAGTTCGACAGCGAGAAGCCCACGGTCATCGCCATCATGAACGAGACCTTCTCAGACCTTTCGATCTACCAGAACATGCGCGCCGGCTACGAGGGCCCGCAGTACTTTAAGAACCTGTCCAACTGCCTCAGCCGCGGCAAGCTCTATGTGAGCGCCTACGGCGGCGGTACCGCCAATACCGAGTTTGAGTTTATGACCGGCAACTCCATGGCCAACCTGGGCTCGGGCGTGTACCCCTACACCATCTACAACATGGAGACGACCGGGAACCTGGCAGAGCAGTTCAAATCGCTCGGCTATTCCACCACGGCTATGCACCCCAACCACGCGACCAACTGGAACCGCGAGAACGTCTACAAGGACTTTGGCTTTGACCAGTTCCTGTCCATCAACGACTTCCAGGGCGCCGATACCCTGCGCGGCATGGTGACCGACCAGGCGACCTACGACAAGATTCTTGAGCTGCTCAATCAGAACGCCGATCCGCAGTTTATCTTCGACGTGACCATGCAGAACCACTCGGGCTACGATACGGGTCTGCTGCCGGTCGATAAGCAGATGCACCTGAATATCGACACGACCGATCTGGACGCCAAGACCGTCGAGGACGGCACGCTCTCCGATGTCGACGAGTATGTCTCGTGCATCGAGCAGTCCGACCAGGCGCTTCGCTACTTCCTCAACGCCCTGAACAAACTCGACCGCAAGGTGGTCGTGGTGTTCTGGGGCGACCACCAGCCGTTCTTCCCGTCCAAGTTCAACGACAAGTGGTTTGCCGGCGAGGACGATGCCACGCACCAGGAACGTCTGTGGCAGACCGACTACATCATCTGGGCCAACTACGACGTTGCCGGCTGCAACCAGACGAGCGAGGTCGATGACCTGTCCACCAACTACCTGTCCACGCAGCTCATGCAGCTGATTGGCGCACCGCTGACCGACTACCAGAAAGCGCATATGACGCTGCGCGAGTCGCTGCCCGCCATCAACTCGGTGGGCTACGAGGACGCCAGCCTGCGCTGGGCGCTCTCCTCCAACGTCACCGGTGACGACGCTGCCGCCGCTGCCGCCACCAAGGCACGCGAGGATTACGCCAAGATGCAGTACTACGAGATGTTCCGCGACGGCAAGAACGTGTACACCGAGCACTTCCAGACCGAGGCCAACGAGACCGACCCCAACCTGGCACCGGGCACGACCAAGATCAAGTAGCTGCTAGCTGCTGAGCCACAACTGAAACGTCTGTCCAGGCGGAGGCATATAAGGTTCCCTGCTCGGACAGTCCTGCGCAAGACGAAGGCCACATTAAGTGGCCTTCTTTGCGTGCGGAACTCGCGACGAACCTTATATGCCTCCGCCTGGACAGACGCCCTGATGTTGGGGCGTGGCTTGTCTTGGGTGTATCGCCGAACATATATAAGTTGAAGGCCACGTTATGTGGCCTTCTTTGTTTGCGGAAAGTGTGTCCCGGAATTCTTGTCTGGAATGGGATGGATTTTCCGGATGAGGGCTTGACGGAAAATGTGTTCCGTTCCGGGCACTAATTGTGGGATGCAGTTTCCGCTTGCGGAGTCCCCACTCAACAGAAAACCCGGGTGGCCTGTTTTTTGGCTACCCGGGTTTTTGGGTTGTCGATATGTTCGACTGGCTACTAGTGGGTCTTGCGGCGCTTGATCAGCATGATGAGGGCTATCACTACGAGCGTTGCTCCCGCTGCTGCTGCGGTGGCGACTAGGGCGAATGTTTGGTCGCCGGTGTTTGCGAGGTTCTTCGCTGTGGTCGTAGTCTTGACCTTGGTGTCGGTCTTAGCTCCGTTGTCGGACTTGGGCTTGTCCGGGTTCGTCGGGGTCTCAGGAGTCTCGGGGTCCTTCGAGCCTTCGGAATCGGTTGGGCCGGCGGTGTTCACCAGGGTATGGTCCAGGAACTTCTTGGCGCCCGCGCTTGCCTGCGAGAACAGGCGGCGTGTGCGGATCGGAGCGGCGTTCACCGTCTCAGGAGCCTTCTCCTTGGCCGCGATGTTCACCAGTGTCACACCGGTATCGAGGCCGACGTTGTTGTATCCCACGTGACAGTAGTACTGCGCGCCGTCATCCTCCGCCGTCAGGTCAATCTCGAGCGTTGAGGCCGTTCCGGCTGGGAGGCTGCCATCGGCAGCCACGCGCTGGAACTCGGCCTCGCCGCGAACCTTGCGGTACCAGATATACGACGGCGCCAGCTCCGTTTCACTGCCGCCGGCATTGCGCTGCGTCACATGCCCGATCGCCGAAAGCGTCAACTTGTCTCCCTCCGCGCACTCGACCGAAGAGTCATACTCGAGGGCCGACCTCTCCGCTGTATCCGCCGCAGGTCCGCTCACGGTCATCGTCATGCCAACGGGCATGGTCTTGACCGTGATGATTGCCGAGCGAATACCCGTTTCGGTCGTGGATCCATTTTCAACAGCTGCGATAGCGAATCGATACTCCGTGTTGGGCTGCAACCCATCCCAGGTAAGCGAGGTCTGCGTGTTGCCGGCAATCTTCCAGCTGTTGACGACCGCATCCGCCGCATTGCTCTGCAGCATGCCCACGCCGTAGCTAAAGCCACTCTTGTTTGCGAGCACATCGTCCCAGCTAAACGTAACGCTGGTCGAATCGACGGCGTTTGCCGTAAAGCCCGTCACGGCCGGCGCGTCGGGCATCTCGACGTCCTTAACGTCATAGCCCACGATCCAGAACTGGTCGGTGTCCTTGGTGCCGAGCTTGTCGCCCGAGTCTGCCTCGAACTTGTCGACATCCACCGCGTTGACGCCCAGACGCCACACAAAACCGTACTTGCCCTGCGCGGCCTCGGGCAGGTTGTCGACGGTGCCGCCGTATTCGGTCGATTCACTCGAGGAGTTACCCGTAGTAAAGCCGGCGTTGGCACCAAAGCACAGGCCGCCAAACAACTCGTGCTTTGCGAGCTTCGCGCCCATGACAACGCTGCCGTTCAGCGTCAAGCCGAGCTCGAGCTCCTGCTCCTTGCCCTCCTCGACTTCGATGGTCTGCTCAATGCTCGCCCCCGACTGCGCGGCGGCGCCGTTAAACCCATCGTGCGTGTAGGCGCGCGTTACGCCAGGCTTGCCCAGGCCAAAGGAATCCCCAACGGGAGTCTCGCCGTTGAGCGTCGTTTGATAGGTTCCGGGTTCTCCCGACCGGTTGGTCAAAAAGTAGCTGAGCGGCGTCATATTGTGCTGTTTGGCAATGCGGTCATAGGCCTCGACATTAACGACCGAGGTCTGCGCGCCGAGCGACACGGGCGCCGCCATCACGCCCTTGCCACCAGTTTCCTCATTTTCGATCTCATACTCGTAATAGACCATCGGAATCGTGTAGAGCACGGCCTTGTCACCCTCGCCGGCATGCGACTCATAGCTTACGCTTGCGCTGACCGTGCGCTCGCTCCGGTAGTCATAGCATCCCTCGGCGGCAAAATCGACTGAAGCATTCATCGCGACCAGGGGCGGACCGGTCTGCACCTCGACGGCAACGCCCAACTCGGCGCCAATGGTATAGCCCTGGGATGTCCCCGTGCCCTTTTCCTCTCCGTATGACGTGCCGCCCAACACCAGATAGCCGTATGCCTGCTCCAGATCCTCAACATAGGGCGCATCCTGCAGCACGGCAAGCACGCGCGGGTTGGTATAGACCTTGTAGCGGTCCTTGTACGTGATCTTGACGCTGTCGTTGTCGACATCGGGCAGCGCGAGCGAGATAAATGTGCCGTAGGTAGTGCCGCGACGGTTGCTCTCGCTAATCACCTGCTCCTCGCCACGGCGCACCTTTCCGTTCTCGTCGAGCGAAAAATGCGAGGCGGTCATCCAATAGTAGTCATCGTTCTTGCGCAGGTCCTCGTCGCGGTGCTTGCCCACCACGGCGATAAAGCTCTCGTTATAGCGGTCCGAACCCGAGACGCTGCCCGCCTTGACGTCGCTGATCCACACCTGCTCTATACCCTTGTGGTCATGCTTGTTGCTGCTGTTGTATTGCTGACCGCTCATGCTCATGGTTCCGACCATGGACCCCAAGCCCTGAGCCCCGCTCTGTGCCGTGTTGCAGGCAAAGTCGCGGAACACATCGCCGCCCACGAGCACCTCGTCGACCGCCAGCTGCTCGGACAGGCCGTCAAGGTTGGCAGTGGCAAGGGCAATAGGCGCCAAGGTGCACGGATAGCGCTTATCCTGAGCGCTATCCTTCCATGCGCTGTTGGGCACATGCATCAGCCCATAGGAGGCGAGGAGCCCGTCTCTGTATTCCTTGCAATCGGAAAGCTTGAACTCGCCAGACTCCGAGTCAAAATACGCGTAGCGGTACAGCGCGCCGTACAGCCCCTTGCTGCCGTCAGAAGCGCCGTAATCAAAAGCGCTGCGTTGCCAGTCATAGCCCGCAAGAATAAGGCCCGTGACGGTTTCACCCGTCTTCTTTCCTTCTTCATCGTAGGCGGCAAACGTGCCGAACGTCGCATTCGCAGCGACCATGGTCTTGCCGTTCGCGGAGAGGGAAATTGCGCCCGCGTCGCCCAGAGCATCGACATGGACGAGCGCACCCTTGGATGCATCCCACGAAAACAGCTCGCAATGCGTCGACTTATCAATATTCTTCTTGCCGTAGGGTGCCGAGACCACGATGGCGAGGTCATCGCAAAAATCGCGATCGAGGTCGCCGGCCGCTAGCGAAACGACAGGAGCTGACTGAAGCTGCGTCCAGGAGTCGTTCCCGCCCTTGTTGTGCGTGGTGTAGTCCGCGGCGTTACCGGCATCGATCTTGACGACGCTTTGCTTCCAGTTGACGCCCTCCAAGTCATACATGTCGACTACAGCCTTGCGCACGCCGTTCTCGTCGACATAGCAGCCCGCGTAGACAAAAAGCTCGTCGACGCCGTCGCCATCGACATCGCCCGCCTCGACATCAAAGACGGCGTCGTGCTCTTGCAGGTAACCGGCATCCAGGTACTTAAAACGGCCTTCGTACATCATATTAGTGTTGACCGTCACCGGCAGGTGTGTGTCGAGAGTGCGCGTACGCCCGTTGCTAAACGAGTAGAGGACCAGCTCAACCTTTCCGGCGTATGACTTGCCGTCAATCGTCGTGGAGGAACTGTCGCCGTAGGCACGGAGCTCGGCAACGCGGCTCTTTTTGCCCGTGCTGGCGTCGCTGCAGAACTCAACACTCGTGGCGTGAATGCCCGAGAAACCGTTGTTGTCGTTGGCGAGTACTGTTGAGGACTCATTGTTGCTTAGGTACGACCAGGTGCCGCCACCGTAGTCGCTATGCTTGTAGAGATCGCTGTTCGTATCGAAGTTGTTGACGTTTTGCCAGAACTTTGCGGCGCCCCACACACTTCCATAGCCATCGAAGAGTTTGCTGCTGCCGCCAATGTCACCGCGCTCGACGTTCTCGAGCTTGTCGCGCAGAGTGTAGCGATTGCCATGGCTACCGTTAGCTGCCATATAGACCTCGCTGCGCGTGGCAAACGTCGTGGGGGTATCAGTGGAATAGGGGCCAACGGTATCGGCCGGAATGTCCTCGCTCGTGCCCAGACCCAGGGCTTGATAATCCTGCTCGGTCATATCGGTGATTGCGGGCGCGTCTGCCGCCTGGGCAACCTGGGGCGTGGCCGTGAAGCAGGCGACGCTCGTGGCGATCAACGCAGCAAGCGCCGCCGTCCCAACAAGCGGGATTTTCGACAGCCTACGGATACGGGGGTGTGGAACGTACATGAGGGACCTCGCTTTATTCGAGTGGAGTGGACTCATTTTTGCAAATGATACATCCGATGCCCGATATCACGTGTCTCATTTTCGCCAACGGCGTGTCTCATTTTTGAGAATCCGAGATGCCGCGGAAATCTTATCCCAGCTCAAAGGCCATTTCTGGGATGTATTTTCCGTCGATTGCCTCATCGGGAAACTGCATCCCACTTCAAGCGTCGATTCTGGGACGCACTTTCCCCTTAGACCCTCAACCGGAAACCGCATCCCACTTTGAGCGCAAATTCCGGGATGCATTTTCCGCTTGAGCCTCATTGGGAAACGGCGTCCCACTTTGAGGGCTGATTGTGGGATGCGTTTTCCGGTTTTGCTCTCATTGGGAAAATGCATCCCGTTTCTTGACCGAATAATGGGACGCAATTTCCCGTTGGAGCGCCTTTGGGAAAGTGTGTCCCACTTCGACCGCCCAGAGTGGGATGCACTTTCCGCAAAGCACCTCAACGGGAAACTACGTCCCATTCCAAAGGCAAATTCCGGGACGCATTTTTCGAAAGCCTGTCCATCCGGAAAGCCCGTCCCACTTTGGACGCATCCGGGCACGGAACCATCGACCTATCAGGCCTCCCATCAATAAAGAGGCGTCCTCCCGGACGGCGGGGCACGAAGTTCATCGCGAGTTCCGCACGCAAAGAAGGCCACTTAATGTGGCCTTCGTCTTGCGCAGGACTGTAGAGCAGGGAACCTAATATTCCGCCGCCGGGCGGGCGAAACATTTTGAAGATGGACCTAGCGTTTATTCCTTCGGGACAAGATCAGCGCAGCCATGAAAGCGATAATCGCTAGCGTTAGCAGCGTCAAAAGCAGAGCGAGCGAGTTGTCGCCCGTCGCAGCCAGATCAAACAGGCTGGGCTTTTTGGAGCCAGCGGGCTGCGCAGGAATTGTTTCGCCATCGTCCTCGGCGGTGATCTCCCAGCGAATGGTCTTGTTTGCGTCGGCAAGCTCGTTGCCCACCGACGTCGGGACACTCAGCTGCAGATTGAGCACCGTGCTGCCATCGCCCGTGAACGTGGCGACCTGCGTGGGATAGGCGAACACGCTGCCCGGCGTTCCCGTCTGGAGCCAACCGTCAGACGCATCGCCAGCCGACGCCGTTAAGGTAATGGGCGACAGCAGGTGTGCCGTCTCGTGATCGACAACGGCCTGCACAAACACGCGTACCTGGGACTTTACGCCCGTGGCACGAACCTCGATCTGCTGCTCGCGCGCATCGCCGGGCATTAGATCTTTAAAGGCGGGAAACAGATCGGGCTCCCCCGAGGAGCCCGTCGCCCCCGTTACCGTCAGCTGGCGCGCATTTCCGTCATAGGCAATCGCGGGGCTATCGGCAAACGCGCGGGCGGGAACGGCGAGCGCGACCATGCAGAGAATGGCCGCGACCACGCAACACACGGAGCGCGCAACGCCTTTGCGAATCGGGAACGCCATACTTACGCACCTCCGTGCGGCGGCACCAGCACGCCATCTTTGACCGTACAGTTCCATGCCTCGGTGACCGCATCGTCGGGCGTGGACTGAATCGCCTGGGTCGAAATGTCGACGACTAGGTTTTTACTATCTGCCTTCTTCTCGGACACGCTCTTGATGAGCACGCCCGTCTTGTCGAGCGGCTTAACAGAAGACGTCCAGTAGTAGAACCCGTCACTCGCAAGAACCCAAGACGAAGGTCTGTTAGTGGCGGAGGCATCGCCCTTATCGCCCCACTCAATGGTGTAGTCGGTGCCGGCAACCGGCTCATCCCACAGGCGCGCGCCATCCTTATCCTGCCAGTAGATATCCACCGCGACACGCAGGTATGCCGGAGCCGAGCCCGTGTTTTTTACCGAGACATCCCTTTTCACGTTGTCCTTGAGCGTCTCGTCCACCGAAGGCGCCACCGAGCCAAAACCAAACTCGTTGACCAGCACGCCCGTAACCGAAAGCCACGCAAAGGTGCCGACGACGCCGGCCAAAAGGAGGATGCCGACAAGGAGGGCAACGATCCGCTTGCGCTTAGTCATCCTTGTCCTCCATCCCCAGCGTGCCGTTTTTCCAAACATTCTTGGCACGCGAGCCGCCATCGACCCATTTGTCCTTCGCGCGCGTGTTGACGCACGTCACCACCGCATCGCCCGCGCTCGAAGCAGACGAAATCGTCAGCTCGGCAGATTTACCGGGCGCCTTGCCCGGCGTGCTCAGCTCGCCCTCGTAGCGCCATGCCCAATTCGTGTCTTCCTCGACGGTATAGATGCCCGTCGGCGCGGCAAATTGCACGCTGCCGACATACCAGGTCTCGCCGTCTTCGTCGCGCCTCTCGCTAACTTTCACCTCGACCATGCGCGTCTCGGCAGGAGAATCCTCCGACGCCTTTCGCGTTACCTTAAAGCGGAACGTTTGCCCCATTGCGCTGGCGTCGGTGGTCTTTTTAACGATCGTCAGCGCATGAGTCTGGTCAAAGTTGAACACGGCATTGCCGTCGCCTTGCTTCCTTCCGCCCGTCTTCTTGGACTCCAGGCGGTTGGCCAAGTCGAACGAACCGTTACCCGAGCCCAAGCTGTAGAGCGAGACATACTGGTCGTTAACGGGTTCCTCCGTCATGGACGCATCAGGACCGTAGCTCGCCCGCTTAACGGTAACAGTCAGCTGCGTCCCCATAAACGGCTCAGCAAAGCAGACCTTAAAGGGTGCTTTGTCGGCGCTATTGTCGACTGTGTTGGCGGCGTTGGGATCGAGCAGCCATTTAAGCTGCGCGGTGGTCATGGTTACGTGGTTCTCAGGGTCGGATGTATCCTTGGCGACCACGCGATACGTCACGGGATACAGGTCCATGTCGCCCTTAACCGGCTCGTCCTTAAACTCATCCCAAGACTTCGCAGCGCCACCGTCAGGCACATATCGCCACTCCAGGAAGAGTTCGCGCACGTCACCGCTGGCCGCCTGTTCATCGAGCAGCGCGACGATCTTGGAGTGGGCGTCTGGGTCGTATGCCACGGACTTTTTCTCCATCTCGGGATTGCCGTTGTCGTCATAGACCGGGTTGCCGCTCTCATCCACCTTGGGAACATCGACGTTATGGACAAAGCCGGCGCCCGTCGCGCGCTCGCCGTCCGAGTCGACCGTCGCCGTAAAGACGACCGACCCGTCGACACCGTGATAGCGAACCTTATACGGCGCGATCTTGTACACCGCGGTGTAGGTCACGCTCTCAAAGGGCTCGCCGCCCTCGAGGGGATACTTCTCGTCATCGGTCAACAGGGTGTATTTGCCATCGGGTTCGTAGTCGCGCGACCAGCCGACAAAGTCGTACTTGGTGCCGTCAATGCCCACAACCTCCTTGACAGCCTTGACCTCAAGAGAAATCTGGTCGCCGGAATCAGTACGGCCGAGACCGCGGACAAGAGCAGGATTCGCGAGATTTAAGTCGATGTTCGATTGAACGGTAACCAGGCTGGGACGGTAGACCGGGTACAGCTCCATGGGGGCCCTGACCACGGTAGAAGCACTCACCATGCGGATACCCTCCGACCAAGCGACATAGCCCTTGCCAGGTGCCGGCTTGGCTTCCGTCCAGCCCACGAAGGCGTTGAACGCACCTCCTGTATCCCTATCGATAGCGCTGACGTCATAAGTGGGCTTCGGGATGCCGCCATCAAGGTTGCCGAGCATATCGCCTTGCTGAGCAACTTTGCCATCCACATCTTTGGCATTGAGATGATACACGACCGCCAACGGCGAATAGTACGCCACAAATGTATAGGCCCCGCCGGGTTCCACCTGATGGGAATACGAGTTACCGTCGGCAGAATCAAGCTTCTCGACCCTTCCGTTCGGAAGTTCAATCTCGACCTTCTGCAACTTATACAGCTCATCGCCTGCTTTATAAACCGGCGTCGTAACGTCAGGGGTCACCGTTGCCGTAGCAGGATCGGTGTCCGCGTTGATAACGGGAGCGATGTCGTGCTTATCGTACTTAGGCACATTGACCTTGTCCGTGCCATCAAAACCCGCGCGGTGCAGGTTGGTGGTGTACCTAACGTCGTACTTCGCGTACACCGGATAGGCATCCTGGTACTGGGTGACCTTGAAATCTGGTTTCACCAGATACGGTTCGGCCTTATCCGGGTCAGAAGTGGTGAAGGAATCGCCCTCGACATCGTAGATATACTTCCAGACGTCAGAACCCTTCGGGACTTCGGCGGTCGAAATCCAGCCCAGGAACTTATAACCCGGCACCGCCATCTCGGCATCAGTCGGCGAAGACTCAAGGGTCAAGGGGCTTTCATAAGAACCAGTTGGCTCATCCTGCGGGTCCCCTGTTGCCTCAACCGAAGTGTTCACGTGCGGGTAGTAATACGTGTACGTAGGGTCTGATCCATTCACCTTATTTTGCAGCAGGTTGCTTTCGTAACGACGCGTAGCGGCCTTCAGGATTGTGTTGTCCTTGTTGTAGAAGTTAACGTCTGTAGTAATCATCGCGCGAACGTAATACTTCGTATCGAGATCCAGCATCGTGCTTTCGATGGGATTTTTCACATACGTCCAGCAGCCATTGCCGCGCTCAAGCGTCCAGAAATTCAGGCGATAGCGATCATTCACCAGTTTGACCGTTACGTTCAGCGAAGCCGAAGTCCAGGTATCGCTTAGCGTTGCAGCGCCTGGAAAATCGGTATCGGCATAGAGGTCTTTTAGAGTATCGGCTCCCGTATCGTTTTTAACGTTGTGCGAGTACGCATTAAGGGGGCTCACGACAAGGGTTTCCTTCGTGAAGCGCGTGTCACACGTTTCGTCATACCTATCCTTTATACCGTGGTCAACATGCTCCGGACCCCAGTGGACGACGTTTTCACGCACGAAGGTACTGCCGACGTTTTCCTCAAAGGGCGTTTGATAGCGATTCCAAACGGAACAAAGCAGCTTGCTGTCCGTAAACCCATGGTTGGTATAAGCCCGGACGTAATAATCCACTCGGTACTCAAAGCGGGCGATGTAGGTATGCGGCACGGTTAGATCGACATCGGCAGGGAGTGTATAGCTGGGATCGCGGCTTACGCGCACCTCGAGCGGGGCATCTTCGGTTCCCTTGTTTTCGTACCAGCCCAGGAAGCGATACCCATCGGGCAGCTCGTCGTCATCGGATATAGCTTTGCCGGATACGTCGAGCACCTGCACGGTATACGCGCTTGTGCCATCTTCTGCAGTCTCAACCTTAACGTGAGTTTTGCCCACGTCTACGCGCTGGGTTACATCATTGAGCGTATCCTGATCATTGCCCTCGAACACCGTCTTGATGTTCGAAGCGTAGTCGCTGTACACCGGGTAGAAGTCGGTCGGACCGACCACGGTGATCTCGCCACCTGCAGGATAAAATGCTCCCTTGTTTTTCAGATCAGCCAGCTGAGTGGAGGTGATGGCAGCATAGGCGCCGTTCATGCTCTTATCGTCGTTCGGCTGCGTGGTCCAGCCGATAAACGTCGCGGTTTTCGACAAGCCGCCGCGATCCGCGGGGGCAGCGGGCGTCAAACCGACGCCATAGCGGTACCAGTCCGTGGACTGATCGTGTGCCTTGCCGTCTTTCCAATTGAGCGTCTCGCCTTTAACGTTATAGAACAGCACCTGCGCCTCGTATGAAGCGATAAAGAGGTCATTGCCCTTGAAGCCCTCACTCTTGGCATGATCCTTGCCGTTGTCGGCAGTGTAGCTAGACGTCGTCTCGTGCTTCGTGTTGTCCTGAACGCGCTTGCCATCCTTCACCGCAGCGTCATCGGTCTTGCCGTCAAACCAGCTGTTGTCTTGTCCAATTCGGTTCACACGCACGTCGGGCTCGCGGAACCAGCCCATAAAGCGGTAGCCGCCGTTCGCCTCGCTCAGCCCCTCAGGCCTTGCAGAGGTCTCCTGCTTAAACGTCACCGACGTATCGCCCTGGGCCAAGCCCTGAGCCGTTCCCGCCAGCACGGCGCTCACGGCAAAGGCGTACGGATCCGTGGTCTTCTGATCAATACCGAGTTTGGTCGCCTCGATTGTCGCGGTGCCCGCGCCGGGAAAATCAATCGTCGCCTTAACGCTCTGGCCATGCACGGGGATATTCAGCTTGTAATCCATCGCCCACTCATTGGTGTGCTGGCCACCCAGGGCATCGTCGTTAGCGGTCGAGCGCATGGTACCGGCACAGAAGTCGTAGTCGTGCTCTTCCCATAGCTCACGCGTGATGTAGCGCTCGTCATCCCACGGACCATAGCTGTCGCCCTTGGTGGTACCGTCGCCGCCAAACGAAGGGATCTTCTTTTTGGCAGGATTGCCCTGGCTATTGCCAGAAAGGCTCACGCTCGGCTTAAAGTAGCACTCGGTGACCGTGGCGTCGCCCTTGTTGGCGCGTGCAGCAATACCGCCCAGGTTCACATCGTTTTGAATAATGGGGATCACGGCGATGGGGTTGTACTGACGCGAGCTCAGATCGCCCGCAAAGTGGCTTCGGACAAGCTCATTGCCTTCTTCGGTTATAATACGGCCCGCCAGTCCGCCTGTCCACGCGCGCGTCACGGAAATGACGCCCACGTACGACGCGGCATAGCTGTAGCACTGCGCCGTCGAGAAGCAGTCGATAATCTTGGCGTTACCCGCCATACAGCCCACAAAACCCGAGGCGTACACGTTGTTGCCGCCCAGGGCGCCAATGGCCACATCGTATTTATTGGTGACGTCGGTCATGCCCTTCTCGGCAATCGAGCCATCCTTTTTTCGCGTAGGCGTCACGCGGCAATACTCGATGGTCGAGTTCTTAACGTAGCCGGCAAACGCCGCCATATACAGGCCCTCGCCGCCGATGGCTTGCACGCCCGAAGTCGTGTTGTTAACAGCACGGCCACCACGGACCTCGCAGTTGTAGAGGGTGCAGCCGTCGAGCTCGCCGGCAATCAGGCCGCCCTCAAAGCCCGCATTGGTAATCACGTTGAGCATGTTGTTGGCGCACGTAACGTGCAGGGTGCTCTCCATGACCATGACGTTTTCGAAGCGAGTGTTGACGGCCTTGCCCACGATAATGCCGCCGCGAAAGTCAGCCCAAATGTTGGCATCCTTGACCAGGAAGTTCTTGATGGTAGCGCCATCGGTCTCGGCAAAAAAGCCCGTATCGCGCTCGGGATCCAACATATTGTTGGCGTAGTCCAAACCTTTAACGGTGTGGTTCTGGCCATCGAAAACGCCCCTAAAGGGATGCTCCTTATTGCCAAAGGAGAGGTGCTTGACCGTGTTTGAGACGATGGTCTTCATGTCCTCACCATCGAGCTCAATATCGTTATCGAGATAGACGTGCCAATCGTGCGTGTCGCGCTCGCGCGAAAGCGCCACGCACGACAAAAAGTCAGCCTCGTTTTTGATGTGGAATTCGGTTTTACCCTCGGCATGCGCCACCGCTGGCAGCACCATAACGCAGCAAAGGGCAATCGCCGCGACGGCAATCAGCCTGTTGAGCACACCTCGGTTCACGATCTTAATCTTCATGGGCTAGTTCGCCTCCGGCCAGCCCGCGACGTCAAGCACGTCGAGGACAGAATCGTTTGTCTGCTGGTTTTTGGCCTGCACGGCCTGAACGTCGATATCGAGTTTGAATGAGCCGCCGCGCGCGGCATCGTGGTAGTCGCCCACAAATCGCAGCGAGTCCATAAGGCTCTCCGTCATGACGCCGGAATCGAGCACACCCCCGCGTCCGGCAAGGCCGCGATAGTAAAACCACCCATCGCCACCATCGACCCACGGGGAGCCATCGCCCGCGCTCACGTTAAAGGCGACGTTGTCCGAGGCATCCGCGGTCGAGCCGTCAGACGCCACCGACGTCATGCGCAGACGTGCGCGAACATACTCGGGCTGTGCGCCGGCATTCTCCACGCGCACGATGCGGCTAATGTCAGAGCCCGTGGCCTTGGTGTCGGGATAGTCCCCGTGCTCGTTGGCCTCAAACGGAATCTCTTCGCCTTGCTCGTTTAGGGTGTATTCGCAGACTCGTACCTTCACGCTGCCAAACGATAGGACGTTGTTCGCCGGAACCATATCAACGGTAAAAGCCAGCGTGCCGCACAGGCACGCCAGGGCCAACAGCGCCATCGCGGCAAGCGCCAGGGTGCGTTTCTGATTGTCGGAAAGATTGTTGAGCATTACGTTCGCCAATCGTCGATCAAAGGGGGACCGAGATCCCGACCCGAAAATGGGGATGGGGAGCGGGCCGGGATCTCGGTGGGGGGATGGGGTTACTTCAGGCCGTTAGCCCAATCCGTGGCAGCAGTCAAGGCAGACGCAGACGAACCCTCAGCGGTATTGTCTGCTGCGTAAATGAAGCAGTTGACATCCATCGTGGCAGGATTGGCGAAATCCTTTTGCTCGGTGTCCTTGGGCGTAGTCACCTGGCTGAACAGCTCGCCAGTCCACTTATCCTCAGTCTTGCTGGCAATAAGCGGGGTAGCCTCGGTTCCTTCGCCAACATAAACGAAAAGGCCACCGAGATAATGAGTCGGCTCGCCCTCAACGGCGGTCGCATCAACGGCCTTCCAGCCAGAGTTAATGGTGAAGTAAGTCGTCTTGAAATCAGCGGTCCCGGCAGGCGCCGTCTTGTTGTTCACGAAAACGTACACATATGCATCCTCGGATCCCTTGCCGATACCGACATTAGGATTCTTGAGTACAGACACGCCAGGGGCGAGCTTAGAGTCCTTAACCCATTTGGTCTCGGTCAGGTTGCCGTTGACCTTAGTGTTATCATCCGGAAGCGGCTGATTCGGATGGTCGGGATCGGTAGTGGGCTTGTTGATGCCCGCAGTGGTGAAGTTGTTGGTCAGGCCCGACTGCGCCGTCAGCCAGGCGTAGGTGCCCACGCCGGCAGCCAGTACCAGCAGCAGCAAGGCGGCAACTATGCCGTAGCGCTTTTTCCTCTTGTTCTCCATCGTTCTCTTCCTTTCGAGAATCGTTTTCCCCGGCAACGGCCCTTGCCGTTGCCGACACCTCTCCCCTGCCGCTATGGACGCCGCCCCCTCGCATGCGCGCGAGCATGCTTGTCCGCAGGCTCGTCGGAAACCATCCGATCGAGCACTATCGACGCCGCGACCAGCAGCGCCAGAACGGCCACCACAACAAGCAAACCGGGCATCGTCGTGCAATATGCGTTAACGAAGCCCAGGTAAGGGACACAAAAAGAAACGGCGCCGATCACGCGTGAAAAAGGCGTCTGCTCGGCGTCGTGCACGATGGTTCCATCTGCATTTTTGTTTGCGATTCCCTGCGTGCTGATCGTCTGCGCCACAGGGTCGACCTCGTACACCTGGTGGGTCACTACGGCGCCGTCCGACCGGTAAAAAGTTGCATTGTCGCCCACGGCGATATTCGTTGGGTCAACCTTGTGAACAAACACCATGGAGCCGACGATCGCGTCGAAAATGTTGGTGTAAGGGTGGCACCCTAGCGCCCGTTTAACGAAGAACGGCCTTCGTCCTAGAATCT
>CAJMEW010000027.1:0-33658 GCA_905212545.1 uncultured Collinsella sp. | reverse complement strand
ATGTCGTGTTTCACTCTCAAGTCGACACGCATAAAAAGCCTCCCATTTCTCGTGTCCAAGAAATGGGAGGCAGTTCAGTCGTTGGGGACGACCTTCGTAGGTAGCGCATAAAAATGGGATGGATCCGTCGGCAGTCGCCGGAGAAGATCCATCCCAAAAATCAGAGCGCGCTAGAACGTTCCGCCGCCGCCTCCGCCGACGCCGCCGCCTCCGCCGCCAGAGAAGCCGCCGCCTCCGCCGCCGCCCGAGCTGTCGGAGCTCGACGCCAGCTCACGGATGCTCTCGTGATACACGTCATCGAACGAATCGAGCGGAGACTCGATACCGTAATGATGGTAGTACCACCAGTAGCAGGGATAATTGTCGTAGAAGCCGTCGGCCTCGCGCACCTCGGGCGGCACGGCCTCGGCCAGCTGTCGCAGCACTTCTTTCGAAACGCCCAGGGCAACGCCCATCACCAGCAGCTTGTTCCACAGCACCAGATCGCCGGGGACGGCTTCCTTTAGACGCGTGAAGTCCTCGAGCCAATGCTTAAGTGCCTTGCAGCGAGCCGCCACCTCGGCGCCCTCCGGCGTAAAGCGGCGGAACGTAAGGCCCACGCCGATACCCACCAGCACAATCGGCACCGAGATAACCGCGGCGGTAATGTTCGCCTGTGCGCCATCGGTAAAGAAGATGGATCCCACGGGAACAAAGGCAATCAGGATACCAAGAACCAGGCAAAACACCATTGCAACAACGCCGTCCGAGGCAACGTACTCGCTATCGGCCAGCTTGCCCTTAACGGTGTTCTGATAGTCCTCGAGCTTATCACCCACGGGTGTAGCGTGCTGCTTGACGTAGTGCTGCAGCTCGTCGAACGTGCGCGAGCGATCGCCGTTCTCGTCAGGCTTAGCACCGGCAAAGAAGACCTTGAGCACCATGTGGTCAATGCCCTTGACCGACTTCCAGCCCGCATCACTCACCGTCACGCGATACGTCAGCTCTTCTTTTTCACGCCCCAACAGACCCTTCTTGGCCTTGGTCACGGTCGCCTGCTCTAGCTTGATCACACGGTCGTCAGTGAGCTTCATGAGCGTGGCGATATATGCCTGATCGGGCACCTCGTTCCAGCTCATGAGGGCCGAAAGCACGGCGGGATGGTCGGCCGAGGGCACATCGCGGAAATATTCGTCCTGGAAAAGCGGCTTAGGCTTGCGCTTGCGCAGCTTGAGCATAACGATTGTGCCGGTAAAGGCCACCGCCGCAACAACACTTAGCACGGCAAGTGCATTGGCAATCATGCGAGCGTGAGCGCGGCGGGCGTTAGCTTCGTCGGCCCATTCCTTCTCTTCGCTCAGGATCGTTGACATGCGCTCTTCGCCCGAGGCGGCAAGCTGCGGCACCCAGTCGCCGGGGAAGGCGATGCGTGCCTCGGCGAATTCGCCCTGATGCACGCAGGGAATGGTATAGGTGACCATGGGCTCGTCCTCATCGAGCGACACGTCGCCCGTCAGCGGACCGTGGCCCCATGCGCGGAAGTTATCGCCTTTGACGGCCGCCGTCCCGGCAGCGGCATTTGCGAAGCGCACTTCCATCTCGACATCGTCGGAATCCGCAGACCAGCCGTCGCCCACGAACTTCCAGTAGAGCTCGGCGGTATCGGCCCAGTTCATAACCGCACCGGTCATGGTGTAGCTCACGTAATAGATCGCGCTGTCGCCGCTCTCGTGGGGGCTGAACACCTTAATCCTTACGCCGTCACCGGCCTGCTCGACCGTGTAGACGCCAGAATCGCCCTTGTTCGCGCTATCGACTTTGTTAAACGCGGTGTCCTCTTCCTCGACACTCAGCACGTCAACGTCCGCCGTGCCGCCCTGCTGGTTGGTGCCCGTATTGATCTCCCAAAACACGCCGTTGATGTCGTCGTCGAAATCAAACTGGCGTCCCTCGACAACGGTCAGCGATCCATCGGCCTCGACCGTGGCACTGATGTAGGTTTGGGTCATGGAATAACCGTCGGCGTGTGCGGCGGCGGGCAACAGCAGCAGCGCGCATGCGACGAGCGCGCAAATGGAAGCAAATCGCGCAAACGGGCAGCGCTGCCGACAGGTCTTGGCAACGGGGGCGTTCATAGGCACATCCTTTGTCTGTGATACCAGTAGCGTCATTGTCCCACGTTTGCGGGTACGCATGACGAACATCTAGGCCAGCGGAGTATCAAACGGGACGAAAGTCACGCCCGCGGCCGGCACCTGGGGACGTTCCTTATCTGCCGGCAATCTGGGACACTCCTTGGCATAGCCCGCTCCGGCAATAGATACCACTTCATAGCTCCGTCACAGGTGTAGCGGCTTTGTGTTGCCGCGACGCGCACTGATTGAGTCCGCGAGCAAGGGGCATAAAGCAGTTGAGCGAAAACGGTTTGCCCCTTTGCCGTTCGCTTGAGGATCATGTCCCCCTTTTCCGCGGAAACCCCGGCAGTTGCGAAGAGCTGCCGGGGTTTCTGTCGTTTGAGGGGTTGAAGGGGCTGAGCTTGGGGCGGTAATCGAGGTGTTGAGTCGGTGCCCGCCGCGCACAACACGCAGCCTCGGCAACTCGCGACCATCGACGACGTCCCCCACCTCACCCCGCGCTATACTCGTCCGCATGGATATCAACGCATGCAACATAGCAACGCCCGCCGTGGCCACGTCGACGGCGCCCAACAGCAAGCTCGCCCCCGCCCTCGCGCCTGTCGTGGGCCGCTTTGCCCCGTCGCCCTCGGGCCGCATGCACTTGGGCAACGTGTTCAGCTGCCTGTGCGCGTGGCTTTCGGCCCGCAGCCAAGGCGGCAGCATCGTGCTGCGCATCGAGGACCTGGACGATCGCTGCAAGCGCCCGGAACTTGCCGCTCAACTGATTGACGATCTGACCTGGCTGGGGCTCGAGTGGGACGAAGGCCCCTACTACCAGCACGATCGCCTGGATCTGTACGAGGACGCCCTGCGCCAGCTGCAAGACGCCGGCCTCACCTATCCCTGTTTTTGCACGCGCGCCGAACTCCACGCCGCGAGCGCTCCGCACGCCAGCGACGGCACGCCCATCTACCGCGGCGCCTGCCGAGGCCTTTCTGCCGAGGAGGTTGCCCGCCGCAGCATCCTGCGTGCTCCGGCCACGCGCCTGCGCGTGCCCGCCGTCGACGACCTCGCAGACGATGTGGTCGAATTCGTTGACCGCACGTACGGAGCCCAATGCGAGGCACTCGCCACCGAGTGCGGCGACTTTTTGGTGCGCCGCAGCGACGGCGTGTTTGCCTATCAGCTGGCCGTGGTGGTCGACGACGCTGCCATGGGCGTCACCGAGATCGTACGCGGATGCGACCTGCTTGGTTCCACGTCGCGCCAGATCTATCTGCAACATCTGCTGGGACTGCCCACACCGCGCTACGCGCACATTCCGCTGCTCATGTCGCCGGACGGGCGCCGCCTTTCCAAGCGCGATCGCGATCTGGACCTGGGCGAGCTCCGCACCCGCTTTGGCACGCCCGAGGCACTGCTGGGATGGCTCGCCGGGCAAACAGGCATCGCGCCGGACGCCACACCGCGCTCTGCCGAGCAGCTGGTCGAGCACTTTAGCTGGGACGTCATCCGCGCGCATCGGGAGAACATCACTGTAACGGTCGAGTAGCCAGCCACCCCGCCCCTACGCGACATCCCAGGGCTGGAGTTCGTCGCCCAAGCGAACGGCGCAGTCGTAGAGCACGGTATGGCGCTCGGCAGGGTTGGCATCCCGATGAAAATGCCCGTAGTACCAGCGCTTGTAATCCAAGCGGTCTTCCAGCTCATCGAAAAATGCCGTAAGTCGATCAACCGTGGGGCAATTCCAGCCGGGTGCCGGATAAAGCGTGGGCGAAAGCATGCGCGTGGAGCAGGTGTGGGTGACCACGTAGTCGACCTTCCAGCCCACACTGTCGAGCTTTGCCCGTGCCTCATCAAAGTTGCGCTCGTCCGGAAGCTCCTGCGGCCACCAGCTCGAATACGGAATGCGGTATTCCTTGTCCACGCTCGTGGCGCCGCCCATGGTAAGGATCGTTGAGCCGTCGAGTTCAAAAACCTCGCCGCGCGTCAGGCGCCGTATGGGCGAGGTATCCGACAAGCGCTGCGTCAGCCCACCGTGCCACAACTCCATGGGTCGCTCCGCCCAGTAATCGAAACGCTCGTGGTTGCCGTCGACGAACAGCACGGTATAGGGGCGCGACTCCAGCCAGGCGATGTCGGCACATTCCTCGGCAGAGAAATCCCACGGAAAGCCAAAGTCGCCCGCGATGATGAGATAGTCGTCACTTGTCAGACCATCCCCAAGATCCCAGTCGCGAAGCTTTTGCATGTCGACGCCGCCGTGAATATCGCCCGTCACATAGACCGTCATCGGATTACCACTTCCCTGTAAGTCGCTAGCCCGCATTCTGCACGATCACTAAACCAACCGTTCCAGTCCTTCCGTCCCTTAGGGCTTACCCCTCGCTCTTCCATCCAAACGGGTCAAACACCCAAAAGATCAGATCGAGCACGCCGCCGGTCATCGTGGCGCCGGCAAGAGCCATGCAAACATGCAGAAAGCTGGCACTTCGGAGCACGTCGAACGGCCCCAGAACAGCCAGCAGCGCGACCGCCGCGCCGGCTACGCACAGCGCGAGGCACGGCCCCGCGTTCTTGACGCACTTCTTTGCGAGATGCTTGGTGTTATCACTCATCGATATCGAACTCCTTAGAGGACCGTTGTTTGGGTACATGCCGCCGCGGCAGAGCAGGGCGGCAGGGCAAGCGTCACATGTCGTGCGGACATCAATGGAGAAACCGCCTGCTCGACCAACCCTTGACGCCGTTTTGCACCGGCACCCCATCCCCCGCTATCGAGGTCTAATACTTTTCCCGAGAAGTGAACGGCTGTTTTTGGACCCCTGAAACAGCCGCATTTTTCGGCGGCAAAATCGTGGGATTTCAGCATTGAAACCGCAGGAAACGGCACCTTTAAAGTGTCGATGCTTCGGGGGTCCGTTTTAGCTCGTTCACTTCTCGGGAAAAGTATTAGACCTCGCTGCTAGCTATCCAGAAAGGCATCTCTCCCTTCCCCACCGCCACCCAAAAACTCATCCAACATTAATCTTGGCTCAAGAATCGCTTAATCTATAACCTGCACTATAGAGTTCGACCAAGGGCGGGGCGGCGCCACGCAGGCCGCCGAACGCAACGCTCGCGCCCGGGCAGATCGCCCGGCGTCGCGCCCATCGAACGAAAGGACAGGTCATGGACGACCTCGAAAAAGTTGAAACCATCCGCACCAAGTGCAACGTGAGCTACACCGATGCCAAGGCCGCGCTCGACGCCGCCAACGGTAACGTTCTGGATGCCATCATTTGGCTCGAGTCGCAGGGCAAGACGCAAACCACGTCGGCGCACGCCGCCACCGAGTCCGTGCCGGTCGATGAGCCCTCGGCCGAGATGGTCGCCGCGCAGGCCGCCTACGAGAAGTCGAGCGAAAAGACCGACTTCTCCAAGAAGATGGACAGCGTGTGGGAGTACCTCAAAAAGCTCTTCCGCCTGAGCCTGGGCACCAAGTTTATTGCCACGCGCCACGATGCGATCATCCTCAACATCCCCATCCTGATCCCCATCGTCGCGCTGTTTGCTTGGGGCGCCACGATATGGCTGATGCTGATTGGCCTGTTCTTTGGCATGCGCTACCGCATCGACAGCGACGGCGACGTGCCCGGCAGCATCAACAACCTTATGAATCACGCCGCTGATGCCGCGGACGACATCAAGCAAAATCTGAACGACGACAAGTAATCGCAGACGGGGGCACGCATGGCACGGATCCTGATCGTAGAGGACGAGGAGAAAATCGCCCGCTTTGTGACGCTCGAGCTGGAGCACGAGGGCTACCAGGTGGAGCACGCCGCCGACGGCCGCACCGCCGTGGACCTGGCGCTGGAGCGCGACTACGATCTGATTCTGCTCGATGTGCTGTTGCCGCAGCTCAACGGCATGGAGGTCCTGCGACGTGTCCGCAAGCACAAGGATGTGCCGGTGATTATGGTCACCGCGCGCGATGCCGTGATGGACAAGGTTGCCGGGCTCGATGCCGGCGCCGACGATTACCTGACCAAGCCATTTGCGATTGAGGAACTGTTCGCCCGGATCCGCGTGGCGCTGAAGCGCTCGGAGGCCGTGCGGGCGGCTTCGGGCGTTGGCGGCGTTGGGGCGGACGTAGCGAGCGGCACGGGCATCGGCGCCGCTGCGATACCCCCGGTCAGCGACTCGGTCCAGGCTTCCGCCTCGCCCTCCCCCGCTACGCTCACCGTTGGCTCGGTCGTGCTCGACCCCAACCGCCGCGAAGTCACGGTCGGCGGCTCGCCCATCGCGCTCACGGCTCGCGAGTTCGACGTCCTCGCCCTGCTTATGGCGCATGCCGAGACCGTGCTCACGCGCGAGCGCATCGCGCACGAAGCGCTGGGCTACGAATACGTGGGCGATACCAACAACGTCGATGTGCACATCGCGCACCTACGCGCCAAGATCGAGTACGCCGGCGGCGCCCGAATCATCCAAACCGTGCGCGGGGTGGGCTATGTCTGCCGTGCGTAACGCCGAGGCCAAGCGCGTCACCTCCATCGCCCGCGCCATCAACTGGAGCTATATGTGGCGCCGTCTGATGAGCTACGTCTGGCTCGATCTGTTGCTGTTGGTTATTGCGGTGGCGATCCTCGTCTATGGATACAACCAAACGCTACCTGACGGCGCGTTTACCGCAGGATGGATCCCCGGCGCCGCCGTTCACGGCATGTCACTGGCGCCTGCGCGCGGCTGGGACCTGACAACGCTCACCTATACCGTCGAGCTTGCGCGTACCACCAAGACCTTCCCCCTCGCGCAGGACCTCGTCGCGCTATGGCCTCTCTACCTTGTCGTTGTGGGTTGGCAGGTCATCAGCGTGCTCAACATGCTCGGCGGCGCCCGCCGCGTGCGCCGCACCATGGCGCCGCTCAACGATCTGGCCCTGCGCGTGGACGAACTCGGCCGCATGCAGCTCTCCGGCGGCAAGATGGAAACGCTGGAGCAGGCCATCGAGCGCGCAAGCGTCGACTCGCCGAGCGTCACCACCGGCGACGCCGACCTGGCAAGCATCGAGGTCGCACTCAACCGCCTGCTGCGCCAGATGCAAGAGGCCAAGCTGCAGCAGATGCGCTTTGTCAACGATGCGAGCCACGAGCTGCGCACGCCCATCGCGGTGATTCAGGGCTACGTAAACATGCTCGACCGCTGGGGCAAAGACGACCCGAACGTGCTGGCAGAATCCATCGCGTCCCTCAAGGCCGAAAGCGAGCACATGCAGGAGCTCGTGGAGCAGCTGCTGTTTTTGGCGCGCGGCGATGCCGGACGCACGGTCCTGCGGCGTGCGGATACCAACCTGGCCGCACTGGTCGACGAGGTATGCGAGGAATCGCAGATGATCGATACCGAGCACACATATCGGCTGGCCTTTGACGCTGCACTTGTCAGCGACCCGCGCTGCGACGCGCCCGTTGACGTGGCGCTCGTGAAGCAGGCTCTGCGCGTGATCGTGCAAAACGCCGCCAAGTACTCGGATGCGGGAACGACCGTCACATTTGGCATAACGCCCGATGCGGGCATGGGCACGATCGACATAAGTGTCGAGGACGAGGGCATCGGCATGAACCAGGAATCCGCAGCTCACGCGTTTGAACGGTTCTACCGCGCCGACAACGCACGCGATGCCGGCGCGCAGGGCTCGGGTCTGGGGCTTGCCATTGCCAAGTGGATCGTCGATAGCCATGGCGGTGTCATTGGCGTGACCTCAGTCGAGGGCGTCGGCAGCCGCTTTACGATTCGCCTGCCGCGGTAGGAAGCCCCTCGGCATAAATAAAGGGATAGGGCCACGCGGCCCTATCCCTTTTTGCTAGCTATGGCAGCTTGTGCGCTACTCGCGGCACAGATGCACGGCGAAACCGGCGAACTCGCGCTTAAAGTACACGAGCTTGGTACCACCGTCGGGCAGCAGCACGCGCGACTCCTCGTTGACCTCGAGCCCGCGCTCGGCAAACCACTTCTCAGCTGCATCGATGTCGTTAACGGCAAAGCCGATGTGGCCCTTGGTGCCACGACCGTTCTGCTTCATGATCTCGACCAACGAATCGTTAAAGTACGAAACGGGGGTCTCGATAACGGGCAGGCCCATCATCGTCGAGAACAGCTCCGCGATCTCCAAGGCATCTGCCGGGTCGGTGGCGTTAATGCCCACATGGGCAACGCGCATGCCAAAGAGTTCGACCGGATTGGCGTTCTGCTCATTCATACAGGCAGCGCCTACTGAGCCATAACGTCAAGGACGGCCTTCTCGGCAGCGACGCGGTTCATGCCGGTCATGAAGGGCACGCCGCTCACGTACGGGCAGGTGAGGCCCTCGGGGGCAACGGTGGTGGCGATCAGCAGGTCAGCACCCTCATCGCAAGCGTCCTTGGCCTCGGAGATGGCGCACTGCACGATCTCATACTTGCCGGCATAACCGTTGGCGTCGAGCATGGTGGCGACCTTCTGGGCAACGAGCGTGGAAGTAGCAGCGCCAGCACCGCAAGCCAAAACGATCTTCTTCATAGGTAATATCTCCCTTCATGGTTTACTTTAGGTAAGTGTACCGCAGCGAGCGATGGCACTCAGCCTCGATGAGCTTTTATGCCAGTTTGCTTGCTCGCTGCGTATAATACATCTAGTACGTGTTGTCATACCGCTCGCTTTACGAGCGACTAAGGACCCTGAAATGCCCGATTCCCGCACCCTCTGGACCGCCGTCGTTATCATCTGCATCGCCGTGTCGGTGTTCTTTAGCGTCAAAAAACGCACCACGTTCAAGCGTCTGCAGCAGTTGATGGCCGCCAAGCAGTGGGACGAGTTCGATCGTTTGCTCGACGGCAAACTCACCAGCATGCTGTACCCGCGCTACAACCGCGACTACCTGCGTCTGAACTCCTATCTGCTGCGCGAGGACCACGAGCGCGCCAGCGAGATGTTCGACCTGCTGCTGGGTCTCAACCTCCCCAAGATGCAGCGCGTCGACTTGGTGATTAAGGCCTTTAACTACTACGTTGGCCAGGAGGACCGCAAAAAGTCCAAGGAACTGTTGCACGAGATCAAGGGTTTTGAGGGCGGTCAAGCCGAGGCGGTTGCACACGAGTGTCAGCTGATGTACGACACGATGATCCTCAAGCGCCACAACGACATTCCCGAGCTGGAGCGCATGCTCGAGGAGGCCGGCGACGACCCGGTCAAGCGCTGCCGCCTGGAGTACCTGCTGGCCTTGCAATACCAGAACAAGGGCGACGAAGCCAAGTTCCAGGAGTTCCTGGAGAAGTCGGGCCAACACTCGATGGCCGTCAACGCGTAACGGACGGCTTGTGCTAGACTTCTAGTCTCACGGGGGCGTGGCGGAATTGGCATACGCAGGAGACTTAAAATCTCTCGCCGCAAGGATTGTGGGTTCGAGTCCCACCGCCCCTACCATTTGGCTTTTACGAGCTCGTGTCCCCCGGGGATGCGGGCTCGTTTCTTTAAGATGCCGGCGGAACTCGAACCCGCGAGGGGGCGAGCGTTAAGCGGACGCGCAGCGTCCGTAGCGAGCCGGCGAGGGCGCCGACAGGCGGCCGAAGCCGGTGCGTATTTGCGCAGCAAATACGCAGACGTCCCACCGCCCCTACCATGTATTGTTTACGAGCTCGTGTCCCCCAGGGATGCGGGCTCGTTTCTTTTACACGCCGGCGGAGCTCTAAGTTGCGGTGGAATAGATCCTGTTTATACCGTTTACCAGCTTATTTAGGAACTATTTCACCGCAACTCAGAGGAAGACGGTTAAAGAGCACTCAGGCTCGGGGTCCAGCCGATGGTGGGGGTCGCGCCGTCGAGAGTCTCGTTGATGGTGGCGGCCATGCCGGCGAGTAGGCTGTTCTCGCTTACGGTGAGCGTCTTGTAGCCGCCGGCACGCATGAGTTCGCGGATCACCACGGCGCCAGCCAAGATCACGCCCGCGCGTTTGGGCTGTACACCCGGTAGCGCGGCGATGCCTTCCGCGTCCAACACAGACATGCGCTCGATAGCGGCCGAGACCTGCTCCAGCGACAGCTCGCGTAGGTGAACAAAGCTCGAATCGTACGGTTCCAGCTCGTGGACCAGAGCCACCAGCGTAGTCACCGTGCCACCCACCGCGACCAGACGCTCGGCGCGCTCAAAGTCGCTGGGCAGGCCTTCAAAATAGGCGGCGAACTGCTCGCCTGCCCACGAGGCAGCGGCAGCAAGCTCGCCGCGTGCGGGCGGCAGCGCCGAGAAAAACCGCTCCGTCACGCGACGGCAACCGATGTCCAGTGAGCGCGTTCCCTCCAGCGCAAAGACCCCGCGCTCAGGCGCATAGACGCCCGTCGCGAGCTCCGTGGAGCCGCCACCCGAATCGGCGACGATGATGCGCTCGCCTGCAAAGTCGTGCGCTACGCCAAAAAACGTCAGGCGCGCCTCAACCTCGCCCGGAATCACCTGCGGTTCGAGCCCCAGATCGCGCAGGCCGTCCAGCAGCAGGGCAGCATTGGACGCATCGCGTGCGGCGCTCGTGCACGTGGTGCAGATGCACGCGGCCCCAAAGGCACGGGCTTCGTCCACAAGCATGCGGCACGCAGCGAGCACGCGCTCAACGGCCGCCTCGCAAAAGCGCCCCGTCGCGTCCACGCCCTCGCCCAAGTCGGTGATCTCGGTATGCTTGGACGATTCCACGATCGCCCCGGCCTCGACCTGCGCCAGCACCAGTCGCGACGACACCGTTCCCAGGTCGATCGCGGCTACCTTATAGCGTTTGCAATTTGTCATTGCGGGCTCCCCTCCGGGCGCTATTTGCCGTTGGACACGACCGTCTGGCCCTCGACGCCGTTAAACCCAAACAGCATGTCGAGCGCTTGGATGTACCACGGCGCGTCCTTACCGACTTCTTCGATTTCCTTGGCAACTTCGCTGGCCTTCTTGGCGTTCGACGACTTCTGGCTCGACGAGGCATCCGAATCGCCGTCCAGGCCCTGCACTTCAATCCTCTTCTCGCCGGGCATCACCAAGCCCAGGTCCTCGGATGCCGCATCCTTGATACCCTCCTCCGAGAGCAGCTTGTCGACGCTTTTTTGCAGCCCATCATTGTATTGCTGGCGAATCTCGACCTGCTTGGTCAAGATATCGCTCGAACGCTTTGCCACGTACAGGTCGCGCACGGGGAAATACAGGCTCACGAGCACCAGGGCAACGACGATGCCGATGAATAGCCCTCGCTGAGGACCGTGGGTAAAGTCGTAGATCGCCTTGACCACCGCGTTGTCGTTAGCGTAGTGAATAAAGTCCGAGCCCGAAAAACGGTTCGAGGGCCCGCTCGACCTATCGTGCGTTTGAGCCGACGAGCGCTGAGCATGCGACGAACGTGCCGGGCGCACTGGTCCATCTGTCGAAGTATTCACTTGAGCATTGGGGCGCGAGGTACTTGTCGGGCGCTGCATGGAGCGGTCGGCGCCGGCGTAGGCGGACCCACCGAGCTGCACCGTGCGCGCACGGCGAGGCGACGGCTCACGCGAACCGGCGGAATAGTACCTGTTGTCGTAAATCTGATCCATGTGCGCCTTGTGCGGTTGAGGTTTGTTTGCGCTAAGTATTCTAGTTATAGCACGAGCGCCCGCACCGCCTTCGCCAGCCTTTGCTCGACATAAAAAAGGCGCTGAGTCATATGGCCCAGCGCCCAATGGTGCTCAACAGCGCCCGGCTGGAGCAAGGCAAATCCGAGTCTTCCCCGCCCCCGCGACCTCCGCGTGCCTAGCGAATGTTGTAGAACGCGGCCTTGCCGGCGTAACGCGCGCTGCCCTCGAGCTCGTCCTCGATGCGGATGAGCTGGTTGTACTTGGCGATACGGTCGCTGCGGCACGGGGCGCCCGACTTGATCTGGCCGGCGTTGACGCCCACGACCAGGTCGGCGATCGTGGAGTCCTCGGTCTCGCCGGAACGGTGGCTCACGATGCAAGCGTAGCCGGCCTCCTTGGCGGTCTCGATGGCCTCGAGCGACTCGGTGAGCGTGCCGATCTGGTTGACCTTGACCAGGATCGCGTTGGCGGCACCCAGCTCGATGCCCTTCTTGAGGCGCTCGGTGTTGGTGACGAACAGGTCGTCGCCCACCAGCTGCACCTTGTTGCCAATGCGACGGGTAAGCTCGACCCAGCCGTCCCAGTCCTCCTCGGCCATGCCGTCCTCGATGGAGATGATGGGATAGGTGTCGACGAGCTTCTCCCAGTAATCAACCATCTGGGCGCTCGTGTACTCCACGCCCTCGCCCTTGAGCTCGTACATGCCGGTCTCGGCGTTGTAGAACTCGGTCGAGGCCGGGTCCATGGCGTACATGAAGTCGGCGCCGGGCTTAAAGCCAGCCTTCTCGACGGCCTTGGTAATGTACTCGAACGGCTCGGCATTGGTCTTGAGGTTGGGCGCGAAGCCGCCCTCGTCGCCCACGCCGCCGCCCAGGCCCGCCTCGTGAAGCACGCCCTTGAGGGTGTGATAGACCTCGGCACACCAGCGCAGGCCCTCGGCAAAGCTCGGGGCGCCCACCGGCATGATCATGAACTCCTGGAAGTCAACGTTGTTGTCGGCATGCACGCCGCCGTTGAGGATGTTCATCATAGGCGTGGGCAGCAGGTGAGCGTTGACGCCGCCCAGGTACTGGTACAGCGACAGGCCCGCCGACTCTGCCGCAGCGCGGGCAACGGCCAGCGATACGCCCAGAATGGCGTTGGCGCCGAACTTGGTTTTGTTGGGCGTACCGTCGGCGGCAATCAGCGCGGCGTCAATGGCACGCTGATCGAAGGCATCGAGGCCCACGACGGCGTTGGCGCACTCGTTGTTGACATGCTCGACGGCCTGCGAAACGCCCTTGCCCAGGTAGCGACCCTTGTCGCCGTCGCGCAGCTCACATGCCTCAAAGGCGCCGGTCGAAGCGCCCGAAGGCACCATCGCGCGACCGAAGCTACCGTCCTCGAGCACGACCTCGACCTCGACGGTGGGGTTGCCGCGGCTGTCGAGCACCTCACGACCGTAGACGTCCAAAATGTCACTCATGTTGTCTCCCTCTCACTTGGAAACGTAGTTGATGCAAGCGACTGGCCGACTGCGCACCATTGGTGCGCCTCCGTAAGTTAGCCACGTCGCACTTTTTGCATTATGCCCTAAGTTAGCCTAGGGATACAATTGTTTTTCGAAAAATTTAGCGGGAACGATAAGGCATGTCAGCCCGTCGTTCCCGCAGTCTTACTCCTCTGCCTTTGCGGCGTCCCACAGGTCGTTGAGGCCGTGGGTCGAAAGCTCGGCAAGATCAACATGGGCATCGGCCGCCATCTGCTCCATCGCAGCCCAACGACGGCGAAACTTGGCCGTGCTCGCGCGCAGGGCGCTCTCGGCGTCGATGCCCTCTTTGCGCGCAACGTTGACCAGGGCAAAGAGCAGGTCGCCAAACTCCATCTCGCGCTCGGGCGTTCCGGGGGCCTCGGCCTCAAACTCGGCACGCTCCTCGGCGACCTCGTCCCACACATCCTGGACCGTCTCCCACTCAAAGCCCACGGCAGCCGCCTTGCGCGACACCTTCTGCGCCTGCATCAGCGCCGGCAGATGCGTGGGCACGCCGTCGAGCAGGCCCTCGGGCGCAGCTTCGCCCGCTGCCACGGCCTTGTCCTTGGCAACCTTCTCGGCAAGCTTGACCTCATCCCAAATCTTGAGCACCTCGTCGGAGCTCTCGGCGTCCGCATCGCCAAACACGTGTGGGTGGCGTCGGATGAGCTTGGCGTCGATATCGCGCGCCACGTCGGCCAGCGTAAACTCACCGGCGTCCGCCGCAATCTGCGCATGCAGCACTACCTGCATGAGCACGTCGCCCAGCTCCTCGCGCAGATGCGTGGCATCGTCGGCCTCGATGCAGTCGAGCGCCTCGTAGGCCTCCTCGATCATGTTCTTGCCAATGCTGCGATGCGTCTGCTCGCGGTCCCACGGGCAGCCATCGGGCTGACGCAGACGCCAGATGGTCTGCACCAGATGCTGCAGCTCGGTCGACGCGTCTACCAGCGTAGACAGATCGCGCGATCCCTCGGCATTTTGCTGAGCCATGTGCTGCGCCATGGCTACTCCTCCTCCAGGATCACGTGGCGGAACGCGCCGTTCTCGTAGATGCCATAGCTGTGCGTGCCGTCCTTGGGAATGCTCACGCTACCGGGGTTGAAGAGCCACAGGCCCGGGTGCGCGGCGCTTTCCTCGTTGACCTTGATGTGCGTATGACCGTAGACGAGCGCGGAGCCCTCGGGCAGCGCGGGCGCGTGGTCGACGCTGTTGTGCATGCCGGCGCCAAAGACGTGGCCGTGCGTCAGGAACAGCTCGCGGCCGGTCTCGTCGAAAAGCGTGGCGTAGTCGGCCATGACGGGAAAGTCGAGGACCATCTGGTCGACCTCGGCGTCGCAGTTGCCGCGCACCGCGATGATGCGGTCGGCCAGGGCGTTGAGCAGCGGAATCACGCGCTTGGGGGCGTAATCGCGCGGCAGGTCGTTGCGCGGTCCGTGGTAGAGCAGGTCGCCCAGCAGAACGATGCGGTCAGGCTGCTCGGACTCGATGGCGGCGCAGAGGCGCTCGGTCCAATATGCCGAGCCGTGGATATCGGAGGCGATGAGGTATTTCATGGTGGTCCTTTCGGTGGGGTTAATAGGATTGGTGCGGCGCGTCGTTGGCCTGTGTCACTCAAATCGCAGTGCCGCGCTCTGAGCCGTCTGTATCACGCGTTGGAGCGGCACGTCATGTTCGCGGGCAAGACGGGCGCAATCCTCGTACTCGGGAGCCGCGCGCTCGCTGCCGTCGGGCAGGGTCGCCACCTTAACGGATACCTCGCCCCAAGGCGTTGTCACCTGCTCGAATCGGCGCGGCAGGCAAACGCGTTCCATCACCTGGCGACGAACGGCGTTGGTCGTGGTCTCCAAAAAGATAATCGTCTGTAGGCGCTCGATATCCTCGTGCGAGCAGATCACCTGCAACTGCCATCCGGGGCGACCCTTTTTGCAGTAGAGGGGTAGCCAGTGCACCTCGCGGGCGCCTGCCCCGCGCAGACGGTCGGCGGCGTAGGCGAGCACCTCGGGCGACGCATCGTCGATGTCGCATTCCAGCTTGACGATGGTCTCGGGCGCATCGGTCTCGCGAGACAGCGGAGATTTGCTATCGCATGGCATACGGTCCGGCTCCTTTCCGCACGGGCTCGTTTTGTTCATCCAAACGCTAGCACATCGCGGGCGGCGCAGGGGCGGCGTCATGGGATAGGTGCGACTTTTGCTGGGCGCAAGTGCTGGCGCGTTCCAACGCCGGCCCGCTCCATTCAAACGTGTACGTCAGCCTCCAAACATGTCATTTTTTGTCGGTTTTGGAGGCTGACGTACATGTTTTGAGAGCGCAAGCGAGGCCGCACCGCGCGTCGCGCAGCCTTTCCAATCGATTTCGACCCCCGGCGTGTCCGGCGCGTTGAGAGCTGCGCCATTACAATGAAGCGGATTCGCTTGACGCAAAGGAGCTGCCATGTCTGCTTGCCCGCTGGTCGATTGCCACACCCACACCTCGTTTTCGGACGGACACGCCTCGTTTGAGGACAACGTTCGCGCCGCTGCTGCGGCCGGCTGCCGCGTCATGGTCTCGACCGACCACCTCACCCTGCCCGCCAGCATGGATGCTAACTGCGAAGTGCAGGTTGTCGAGGGCGACTTGGCGGCGCATCGCCTGGCTTTTGAGGATGCCCGCAAACTCGCCGCGCAGATTGCGCCGGAGCTCACCTTTATCTACGGTTTTGAATGCGATTGGTACGAGGGCTGCAAGCCCTTGGTAGAGCGCTGGTCAGCGAGCGCCGTGGTGCGCCTGGGCAGTGTGCATTGGATTGGCGACCCCGGCGATATCATGGCAGGTGCCGCGGGTATGGCGGGAACGGAAAACGTCGCTCGCCCCGATACGCCCGATTCCCTTTGCGGTTGGATCGACGACGACACCAACCTGCATGTTTGGGAAAACTTAGGCGTGCGCGGCGTGTGGGAGCGCTACGTCGACGACTGGTGCCGCGCTTGCGAGAGCTCGCTCAACTTTGACGTGATGGCCCATCCCGACCTGGTCATGCGCTTTTCGAAGGAAGGCTTTGCGCCCGACTTTGACCCCGCACCGTTTTGGCAGCAAATGGCCGAGTGCGCGCACGATACGGGCCGCCGCGTTGAGGTCTCGACCGCCGCACCGCGCAAGGGCCTCGACGACTACTATCCCGCGACCGGATTGCTGCGCTGCTTTGCCCACGCCGAGGTGCCGATCACTTTTGGCTCGGACGCACACCGCGCCTGCGACATTTGCTGGAACATCCGTGAGGCCCAGGCACACGCCTACGACTGTGGCTACCGAACCTTCGACGTCCCCCACCCCACCGGCGAATGGGAATCCACACCCCTCGCCTAACTAGTCGTTTAAGAACGTCCCCAATGACTAGTGGCGGCGAGCGTTGAGTTCGCCGGCCAGTTCGTCGAGGGTGATGCCGTAGCGTTCGAGCGTCACGAGCAGGTGGTAGACCAGATCGCCAGCTTCGTAGCGGATGTGGTCGTGGTCGTTGTCCTTGCAGGCCATGATGACCTCGCTCGCCTCCTCGGCAAGCTTCTTGAGCAGTTCGTCCTCGACGTCGGTCAGCAGACGAGCGGTATAGCTCTCCTGCGGCGACGCGTCGCGACGACCATGAATCACCTCGGCCAGCCCCGTCAGCGTCTCGCCGATATTTCCATCCTGAACATTCGCGGTGCGCACACCCATGGTTCAATCCTTTCTGGTTGGCCAAGCGCTTAGCCGAGCGCCCGCCCTACGCGAGTTTCTTAAAGAAGCAGGTACGGTTGCCGGTATGGCAGGCCGGACCCGGCGAGTCGACCTTGACCAGCAGCGTATCGCTATCGCAGTCGGCCCAGAGCTCCTTGACCTCTTGCATGTTGCCGCTCGTCGCGCCCTTGTTCCAGAGCTCCTGGCGGCTGCGGCTCCAAAACCATGTGGTACCGGTCTTGAGCGTCAGTCCCACCGACTCCTCGTTCATCCAAGCAACCATAAGCACCTCGCCAGTGTCATACTGCTGAACCACACAAGGAATCAGCCCGCGGGCGTCGTACGTAAGCTTTGAAGGATCGGTTATCTCTTCCATTTCTCTCCCCAATTTAAACCCCACAGGTCGGCGAGGGTTGTCCAGGTGCCCGAGATTCCGAGCGACAAGCCCGACGACGCGTACTTAAGTACGCGAGGAGGGTTGGAGCCGGAAGGTCGGGTGCCTGGGCAAGCCGCAGCACTAGAAGTCCAACCTCACAGGAATGCCCTGCGACGCCATATACTCCTTCACCTGGCGAATGCTGAAGGTTCCAAAGTGAAAGACACTCGCCGCCAGCACGGCGTCGGCCTCGCCCTCGATCACGCCCTCGGCAAAATGCTCGAGCGTGCCCACGCCGCCGCTCGCGATGATGGGAATCGGCACCGCGCGCGCCACGGCGCGGGTGAGCGCCAAATCAAAGCCGGCCTTGGTGCCGTCGCGATCCATGCTGGTCAGCAGGATTTCGCCGGCGCCGCGACGAGCCGCCTCCTCGGCCCACGCCACCGCGTCGATACCCGTAGCGTTGCGGCCGCCCGCCGTAAAGACCTCCCACTTATCGGCGCCCGGCTCCCCGGGCAGCCCCACGCGCTTGGCATCGATCGCCACGACCACGGCCTGGCTGCCAAACGCCGCGGCAGCCTGGCTAATCAGCGACGGGTCGCGCACGGCCGCCGAGTTGAGCGACACCTTGTCGGCACCGGCGGCAACCATGGTGCGCATGCCCGCAAGATCGCGAAAGCCGCCGCCCACGGTATAGGGAATAGCCAGCTCCTCGGCCGCATGCGCCGCCATCTCGATAGTCGTCGCGCGGTTGTCACTCGTGGCGGTAATATCCAGGAAGACGACCTCGTCCGCACCCTCGCGATCGTAGGCACGCGCTAGCTCCACCGGGTCGCCCGCATCGCGCAAGCTCACAAAGTTGACGCCCTTGACCACGCGGCCGTCCTTAACATCCAGACAGGGAATTACGCGTTTGGTAAGCATGGGCTACTCCTCCCCTCGGGCGGCGGCCAGCGCCTGGGCCAGCGTAAAGTTGCCCTCGTAGAGCGCACGACCAGTGATAGCACCCTCGATGGCGCCCTCGCCCACTGCGGCAAGTGCGCGAATATCGCCGAGCGTCGAGATACCGCCCGACGCCACGACGGGAAAGCCCGCGACCTGCGCCACATGGCGATATGCCGCCACGTCGATGCCCGTCTGCATGCCATCGCGCGCGATATCGGTATAGACCAGGTGTTTAAAGCCCAGCTCGGTAAGCTGCGCCACGGCATCGTCGAGCGCCACGCCCGCGCCGTCACGCCAGCCGTTCACCTTGACCTGACCGTCGCGCGCGGCGATATCTGCTACCAGCAGCTCGCCAAAGCCTTGGGCTGCCACCTCAGCAAAACCCGGCTCGGTCACGAGCACGGTGCCCAGCGCAATGCGGCGAGCACCATAGCCTGCCAGCTCATCGATGCGCGCGAGTGAGCGAACGCCGCCGCCCACGTCCACGGACAGACCGCCGACGCCGCAGATGGCCTTAATCGCCGCCAAGTTGGCAGCGCATGTGTCCTCGTCCTCACCAAAGGCAGCGGACAGGTCGACGACATGCACCCAGCTTGCGCCCTGCTCGGCAAACGAGCGGGCGACGGCCACGGGGTCATCGGAATATACCTTGCAGCGGTTGCGGTCACCGCGCTCCAGGCGCACAACCTTGCCGCCGATCAGATCGATTGCGGGAAACAGGATCATCGGCCAACCTCCTCGACGATGCTCACGAAGTTCTTAAGAATACGCTGACCCAGCGCGGAGGATTTCTCGGGATGGAACTGGCAGCCCCACACGTTACCGTGGCGCACGATGCACGGGAAGCTCCGTGTATAGTGCGTGCGTGCCAACACATCGGCGGCATCGACGTCGTCGGCCACCGCGTAGCTGTGAGTGAAATACATGTTGGCGCCCTCGGCAAAACCGGCAAGCAACGAATCGGCCGCACCGACGGGCGCCATGTGCACCTGGTCCCAGCCCACGTGCGGGACCTTCAGACGGCTCGACTCCAGGTGCGTGCACGAGCCACGCATGATGCCCAGGCCATCGACCCAGGGACCACCGGCCTGCTCGGAGGCATCGTCGTCCGCGTCCGCACCCTCGTCCGCAGGCACGCCCTCGTTGCCGCGCTCAAAAAATAGCTGGAGGCCCAGGCAGATGCCGAGCAGCGGAGTTCCGGCGGCAACGGCATCGAGCACGGCCACCTCCTCGCCGCCCTGGCGCATAAAGGCGATCGCGTCATAGAACGCGCCCACGCCCGGGATGACCAGGCCGTCGGCGTTGCGGATCTGCTCCGGATCGTCCGACGTGCAGGCGGCGGCACCGGCGCGCGCAAGCCCGCGCACGACGCTCGACAAGTTGCCCTTGTGGTAGTCGACCACCACAATCTTCGGTTCGCCCACGCGACCCTCCACTTCTCATCATCCAAAACCACCGCAAAGGAGACAGGCACCTTCGTGGTGGTTTTACCCTTGTGACGGTTACAGCGAGCCCTTGGTGCTGGGGATGCCCTGCACGCGGGGATCGAGCTCGCAGGCGTGGCGCATCGTGCGGCCCACGGCCTTAAAGGCGGCCTCGATAATGTGATGCGAGTTGCCGCCCGCCAGCTCGCGCACGTGCAGCGTGAGCTTGGCGTCGCGCGCAAAGGCGTAGAAGAACTCGACGGCCAGCTCGGTATCGAAGCTGCCCACGCGCTCGGTCGGCACGGGCAGCTCGCAGTAGGCCTGCCCGCGGCCCGAAATATCAACAGCAGCCATCACAAGCGTCTCGTCCATGGCGATCGCCGCGTCGGCAAAGCGCGTAATGCCCGCCTTGTCGCCCAGCGCCTGGCAAAACGCCTCGCCCAGCACAATGCCCGTGTCCTCGACGGTATGATGCGCATCGACCCCCACGTCGCCCACCGCGTGCACCGTCAGATCGAACAGACCATGGCGGCCAAAAGCGTTGAGCATGTGATCGAAAAACGGCACGCCGGTCGAGATATCGCACACGCCGCTTCCGTCCAAGTCGAGCTTTACGACAATGTCGGTCTCGCCCGTCTTGCGGGTTACCTCGGCATAGCGGTCCATCTACATCTCCTCCTTCACCAGCGCGGCAAACGCAGCCAGCACCTCGTCGTTTTCCTGCGGGGTGCCCACGGTAATGCGTAGGCAGTCCGCGAGCCCCGGCGCGTAGCTAAAGTCGCGCACCAAAATCGAATACTCGTCGCGCAGACGCTCGCGCACGTGCGTGGCATGCGGTGTGCGCACGAGCACAAAGTTCGCCGCGCTCGGCCACGCCTCCACGGGCAGACCCTCGGCAGCCATTGCGTGCAGGGCACACAGTTCGCGCTCGCGCTCGGATGCAACCTGTGCCACCACGGGTGCGTACGCATCGCGGGCACGCACGCAGGCAAGCGCGGCGGCCTGGCTCAGCACGTTAACCGAGTAGATCTGACGAATCGCCGCAAACACATCGATGACCTCGGGCGCCGCGATCACATAGCCCAGACGCGTGCCGGCGGCGCCAAACGCCTTGGACAGCGTATGCAGAATCACCAGGTTGGGATGCTCGGCGATAAGCCCCTGCGCCGTGGTAGCCGCGCCAAACGAATCGTCCGCAAACTCAACGTAGGCCTCGTCGACCATGACCATGCCGGGGCACGCATCGCACAGCGCCGCGACAAATTCGAGCGGCGCCACGTCGCCCGTGGGATTGTTGGGCGAGGTCACGATGGCCAGGCTGCACTCGGGCGCCGCCGCAAGCACCGCCGCCTGGTCGAGCTCAAAGGTCGCCGGGTCGCGCCACACATCGCGCACCTCGGTCTGACAAAGCGACGCAAAGAACGCATACTCACTAAAGCACGGCGGGCAGTTGAGCAGGGTCCGTCCCGCGCCGCCAAACGCCAGCAGGTAGTTATAGAGCAGCTCGTCGCCGCCGTTTCCCACGCAGATGTTCTCACGCGCCACGCCATGCCAGGCAGCAAGCTCATCGCGCAGGTCGTTGGACATGGGGTCGGGATAGCGGTTGAGCGGCGTGGCAGCCAAAGCCGCGTCGATTGCCTCGCGCACGCCGACCGGCACGGGATAGGTGTTCTCGTTGGCCGAAAGGTTAATGCGCGTGGGCGTAAAGTTGGGATCGTAGGGCTCAATACCGGCCAAGTAGGGCTGGACGAGCCCCTTCATACGCGGCGTGAGTTCGGCCATGTTAGGCCTCCTCGCCGGTCGCGCCAGCGCCATCCGAGCCTGCAGCCGCCAGGTCCACGCCCTCGGTGACCGTCGCGGTCGTATCACCCGGCCAGGCGACCTTGGTCAGGTCGGCCGCGGCCAGAGACTCGGCACTCACGGCATCCTCGCCCTGCTCCAGCACGCGGCGGCGCAGTGCGGCCGAAAGCGCGTGCGCCCACAGGCCCTCGGCCTCAGCCAGACGCTGCGTAGCGGGAGCGTCGGAGAGCAGACCCTCGGGCGTATAGCAAATGACGCTCGAGCGCTTGACGAACTCTTCGACCGAAAGCGGGTTGGAGAACATGGCCGTGCCGCCGGTCGGCAGCGTGTGGTTGGGACCGGCAACATAATCGCCGAGCGGCTCGGAGCTCCAAGCGCCTACAAAGATGGCGCCAGCGTTGCGAATGCCGCCAAGCAGGCCCATCGCATCCTTGCAGTGCAGCTCCAGGTGCTCGGGCGCCACGGTGTTCACGGCCTCGACGGCGGCAGCCATATCGGCGGCCACCACGATGGTACCCTCGTTATCGAGTGAGGCGCGCGTGATCTCGGCACGTGGCGACTGCGCTACTAGAATGTCAATGCCCGCCTCGACCTCGCGCGCAAACTGCTCGTCGCAAGTCACCAGGTAGCAGGCAGCCAGCGGATCGTGCTCGGCCTGGGCCATCAGGTCTGCCGCGACCACCATGGGCTTGGCCGTGGCATCGGCCAGCACGCAGACCTCGGAAGGGCCAGCGACCATGTCGATTCCCACGTCGCCCGAGACAATCTGCTTGGCCGCAGCGACAAAGGCGTTGCCCGGGCCGGTGATCTTGTCGACACGCGGAATGGTCTCGGTGCCGTACGACAGCGCGGCCACGGCCTGAGCGCCGCCCACCATATAGATTTCGTCCACGCCGCCGAGCTTTGCCGCGGCGAGCGTGTAGGGGCTGATCAGGCCGTCTTTTTGCGGCGGGGTCACCATAACCACGCGCTTGACGCCGGCGACCTTGGCGGGAATGGCGTTCATGAGCACCGTGGAGGGATACTGCGCGCGACCGCCCGGCACGTAGATGCCGGCCGCCGCGAGCGGGGTCACCTTAACGCCGAGCATCGTGCCGTCCGCACGCGTGGTAAACCAGCTCTGCTCGACCTCGCGCTGGTGGAATTCGCGAATCTGACGCGCGGCCTTCTCGAGCGCAGCGACAAAGGCAGGGTCGAGACCTTCGAGCGCGGCATCGATCTGCTCCTGCGGCAGGCGAAAACTCTGCAGCTCGACACCGTCAAAACGCTGGCAGTAATCGCGCACTGCGGCATCGCCGTTGGCACGCACGTTGGCCACGATATCGCGGGCGGCGTCGACGATGTTTTGCGGCAGCACGCCCTTGCGGTTGAGCTGGTTGGTAACGAGGCGCTCACCGGGAGCAAGCTTGATGGTCTTCATTTCGGTATCCCCTATCGGTTGAGGTTGTGTTTGAAAAACGAGATGCCGGGCAGCGGCACCAATCGGTCCGCAGCCCGGATATGGGGGCGCCTGTGCGTGCTCGCGCTATTGTGCCGAGCCCGCAACGGGCTCAAAATGCTTGTCCTTCACGGCAGCAGCCAGGCGATCCGCCAGGTTGCGAACGCGCGGATCCAGGCGAGCGGCACCCGGGTTGACAAAGAAGCGGGCCGTGCAGTCCATAATGCGACCAGTAATAACCAGGTCGTTGTCGCGCAGCGTGGCGCCCGTGGCGGTAATATCCACGATGCGATCGGTCATGCCGACAATGGGGCCCAGCTCGATGTTACCGTGCAGCGAGACGATATCGACATTCACGCCGCGCTCGGCATACCAGGCACTCGCGATGCGCGGATACTTGGTGGCCACGCGAAGCGACCCACGGCGGGCATAGTTGCGCTCGGCCTGGCCGGCACGCCACGCGGGCTCCGCCTCGATAAACGTGCACAGGCCGTAGCCCAAATCGACCAGCTGCAGCAGGTTGAGGTCGGCCTCGATAAGCGAATCCCAGCCGCAGATGCCGCAGTCGGCGCCGCCGCAGCCCACAAAGGCGGGCGCGTCGCTAGGACGTACGATGACAAACTCGATATCGCCGACCGCACCCTCGCCGGCACGCGTGTCGCGGCCGCGCACGATCAGGTGACGGCCGGGGTCACGCAGCTCAGAGACGTCCAAGCCCGCGGCCTCGAGCACGTCGAGCGTGTCGGCCTTGAGCGAGCCCTTGGGCACGGCAATGCGCAGCGGACCCTCAGTGCCGCGGCCCACGGCATGGTCACCATCGGAAGCAGCGTCCTCGGCCGAGGTGCGCGCGGCCTCCAGACGCTCGAGCGAAAAGGCGAAGCCCGCCGCCGGCACCTCGATGCCGTCGCCAAATGCGCCGGTAAAGATGGAGTCGTAGCGTCCGCCCGAACCGACCGGATCGGGCAGGCCGCCGGCATAGGCCTTAAAGACCAGGCCCGTGTAGTAATCAAACGAGTTCATGATGGAGAAGTCGAAGGACAGCACCTGGGCGTCCTCGGGAGCCAGGCCCTCGACCAGGGCGCGCAGCTCGCGCGTGAGCGGCGCGACAATGCCCGCCGCCGTCAGCAGCGCGTCGACGCGGTCGAGTACCTCGGCGCCGCCGTGCAAGCGCGGCAGCTCGCTAATGGCAGCCTTGACGGCCTCGGGCTCGGCGCTTGCCGCCACACGGGTATCAAGGCCCACAAAGTCGTTGGCGTGCACGCAACGCAATGCCTCGGCAGCCAGTTCGCGATCCCCACAGGCCGCGAGCAGCTCCTTAAACGGACGCACGCTACCTGCGATAATGCGCGCATCGGGAAGCGCCAACTTGCGCACGGCCTCGGCCACCAGCGAGACGATCTCGACATCGCCCGTGGTATCGCCCGCACCGATAAGCTCAAAGCCCAGCTGCGTAAACTGACGCGAGCCACCGGCATTGCGCTGACACTCGCGGACCACCGGCGCCTCATAGCGCAGGCGCAGCGGCAGATCGGCCGCGCGCATGCGAGTCGAAACCAGGCGAACGATCGGCAGCGTGTTGTCGGGACGGACCACCAGCAGGCGACCGTCGTCATCGAAGAGCTTAAACGGCGTGTCCGCAATGCGGCCGCCCTCCTCGAGCGAACCCTTGTCCTCGAGCAGCGGCGTCTCGACCGGCAGGTAATGATGCTCCCTAAAGCAGCCCTTCACCGTACATGCGATCTCCTCGCGCGCCTGAGCCTCCTCGGGCAATATGTCCCGGAATCCCCACGGTGTGGCCGTCATCTGGTAAGCCTCCTCATGCTGTGTTTCATATAGAACAGAAGACCGGCATAGCTCCGCCGGTCTTCTGGGTACTTTAGCATACTAGAGTGTTTGCGGGGAGAATCGTCCTCCTCGGCTCACACCGTATTCATTTGGAAACATAGGGCGAGCGGTTAGCAGCAGTCTCTTGTCGCAACGCAAAAAGGGCGCCCGCGCAAATGCGGACGCCCTTGTGCAGGGTCGAGATATCAACCAGCCAAGATATCGGACCCGTGACCAGCTCTTAGTAGTCGAACTGGTGGTAGTAGCGGCGGTACTTGAGGTTGTGCTTGGTGACCAGCTCGTAGTTGCGCGCGAGGCGGTCGGTGGTCAGCACGGACAGGATCCAGGGGGACACGATGACGCGGAAGTCGTCGTCCAGGCCCGGGATCGCGTACTCGGCGGTGTCGATGATGACGTAGTCCTCGTCGCCGGTCACGCCGCTGGTGAGGAAGGCGCGGACGCGCTCGTCGAGGGCGCGGCACTCGTCCTCGCCCATGAACAGGAACACCGGGACGCCGGGCTCGAGCAGCTCGAGCGTGCCGTGGAAGAAGTCGTGCGAGGTGATGTGGCGGATGCGCTTCCACTGCATCTCCTCGAGCAGGCACATGGAGTACAGGATGGTCTCGCCCCACAGCGCGCCCGAGCCGATGAACATGGTGTAGTCGGCCAGCGCGTACTTCCTGGCGAGCTCCTCGGCGCGCGGCTCGAAGCGCTTGCGGATGTCGAGCATGTCCTTCCAGACGTCCTTCGTCTGCTCGATGAACAGGTCGAACTTGGGGAAGCAGCCGCGGCGGTTGAGCAGGCGCAGGCCGAAGCAGTCGGCGAGGTAGTAGCCCTTCTCGCAGCCGCCGGCGCCGTGGTCGGAGGCCATCATGACGCAGTTCTCGGCGCCCACGGCCTGCCCGATCTTGCCCTCGGGGTTGGTCATGGCGAAGACGCGCACGCCCATCTCCCTCATCTTGCCGACGGCCTCGAGCACCTCGGGGGTGGTGCCGGACTCGGAGGCGGTCAGCACGACGGACCTGTCGGTCATGCGCTTGTGGCCCATGACGTTCCACTCGGCGGCGTGGATCAGGTAGACCTCGAGGTCGCGGTCGCCGAACTTGTTCATGAGGTACTCGAGCTGCATGAACTCGTCCCAGGTGCCGCCGACGCCCATCAGGAAGACGGCGTCGTAGCCCTCCTCGTGCACGCGGTCGGCCAGGGCGGTCATCTTCTTGCCGGCCTCGTAGACGTTCCTGCCGTCCTCGAGATAGCCCTCCTGGTCGAAGTGCATGATCTCGATCTTCTCGGTCTCCTTCATGTGTGTCCTCCCATCACATGTGCGCAATTCTATACATCGCGCTTCTTGCTGATACCAATTATAGCCATACGATTGCTTGTTATTTAATACCAATCCAAACTCACGGAGATTTGCGGCGAACGGTCGGTTTCCTCGCCCGAGTGGTATTACAACGCCAATAGTTGTCTATTTCGAGCGCTACTGCCAACGGGTTCCCCACAACTCGCCAGCTATAAAAGCGTTGCGCCAGACCCGCCCAAGCGTTTCCGGCGCAACCGCGCAGTTTAGTTATTCGGCTTCCATCTCCGCTGTCACACGGCGATACATCTCGATAACCTGAGTCGTCGCCTTGGACGGATCCTGATAGTAGCGGCCGTCACACGTCTCGGCCGAGACATAGCCCGTATAGCCGTGGCGCATGAGTGCCTCGAGGTCGGCACGCATATCACGCTCGCCGTCGCCCCAGGCAAGATGCGTCGTGCCACCGCCCACATCGACAAAGTGGGTATGAACGATCTTGTCGCCCAAAACCTCAAAGTAGCCGTCGATCGTGTCGCCGGCAACTTCCATGGCGCCAAAGTCGATACATGCCTTCAGGTTGGGGCGATCGACCGCCTCGAGGATGCGCGCGACATCCTGTGCCGTATTGACCAGCACGGACTCCGACGGCTGCAGTGCCTCGAGCGCGACGCGAATACCGCGTGTGTCAGCGTAGTCGCACACCGAGCGCAGCATGGCGACGCTGCGGGACCAGGCGTCCTCAGCTGGCTCGTCCAGATAGGCCCAACCACTCGTCACCAGAATCTGCGGCACGCCCAACTCAACGGCAACGTCGATCACATTCTTAAAGTACGAGAGGATGCGTTTTTGGCCCGCCTCACCGCGCACCGCGACGTTCCACGGCTTGGGGTTGTTCTGCTCGGGGCACACGCACACGATCTTGATACCGTATTGGGCGGCAAGATCGCGAATCTTATCCACCGAATCGTGCTCATGGCAATCCACATACAGGTGCATCGAGCCGGTCCACAGCTCGATATTGCGATAGCCGGCCTCACCTGCAGCCTTAAAAAACGTCTCGATGCTGTAGTAACGATGGTTGATGTTCATGAGCGAAAGCTCGGGTACGACCATAGCCCTCCCCTTTCGTACGGAGTTTTAAAAAACAGGGGGCCGCCGCAGATGCGACAAGCCCCCAAAGATCGACGCAACCGTTAGACGCGATGGAAGCGCGATTCGAACATATTAGGCAAGCACGCCAAAGTAAGCGCCGATGATGCCCACGACCATGGTGCAGAGGATCAGGACCATCGGGTTGATCTTCTTGGAGAGCAGCCAGTAGTAGAGCCAGAAGGCGGCCATACCGAGCATACCGGGCATGATGCCGTCCAGGATGTCCTGGAGAGTCTGAGCGGAGTCGCCCTGACCAATGGCGATGGGCAACGAAGCCCAGAACATGTCCTTGCTCATGGCGCCGACGACCATAACGCCGACAATGCCGACGCAGGCCATGATCTTTTGCATCAGGCCGGTCTTCTGAGCCTCGTCGAGGAAGCCAATGCCTAGCTCATAACCCTTGATAGCGCCAAAGATACGAATCAGGAACGCCGGGATGTTGTAGACGAGCAGGAAGGCGATGGGGCCAAAGACGTTGCCGGCCTGGCACAGGCTGATGCCCACGGCAGCGGCGACGACGCGCAGGGTGGACAGGAAGAAGGAGTCACCCAGGCCGGAAAGCGGACCCATGAGGGCGGCCTTGATGTCGTTGACGCTCTCGGGCTCAACCTCGCCACGAGCGACCTTTTCTTCCATGGCCATCGCGATGCCACCCACGAAGGGAGCGAGCTGCGGGGTGATGTTGAAGAATGCGCTGTGACGATGCAGGGCCTCGGCGTAATCATCGGGACGGCCGGCATAGATCTTCTTGAGCATGTTGGCGACCATCAGGCAGAAGGCAATGTTCATCTGCTTGTAGTAGGTCCAGGAGAATTCCATGCCCAGGGCGCCGGTGTTCACGGCGCTCTTAATGAGGTCGGAGCGAGTAATCTGGTTCTCGGAATTAGAAGTCATCGTCCTCATCCCCTTCCACAGAAAGCTGGGACTGGGCGCCACCAAGGCCCAGCAGGTCGTACTTATCGATGCCGATGATGATTGCGATCAGGGCGACGCCGAGGACGGGCACGTTGGCATAGGAGCACAGCAGGAAGCCCAGGAAGTAGAACGGCACGAGCTGCTTGGTAAGCACCAGACGGCCGAGCATGGCGAAGCCCATGGCAGGCAGGATGTTGGCTGCGACGCCAAAGCCATCGAGGACGAACGTCGGGATGAAGTCGAGCAGGCCCTGAACAGCGTCGGCACCCAGATAGAAGGAGACCGAGCACAGGATAAAGGCCAGGACGACAATCACGAGACCGATAATCCAGTGCATAGCGTAGATACCCTTGAGGTTACCCTTGCTGGCAAAGACGTCGGCACGGTCGACCAGAAGGGGCATACCGGCGTTGACGACGTTCTTAATGGCCAGGCACAGAGTGGCGATGGGCATCGCGAGCGCGATAGCGGCCTCGGTGCTCTGACCCAGCTGAATAGCGAAGGCGCAGGCGAGCACACCGCCAATCGTCTCATCGGGCGGCACGTAAGCGCCGATGGAGATAGAACCCATGAAGAGCAGCTCGAGGCTCGCACCGATGGCGAGGCCGGACTGCAGGTCCCCGAGGACTATGCCGACGAGCGGGCACAGAACGATCGGGCGGAACGCATAGAGCGTACCGAGCTGATAATCGAGCTTACCGAAGGCAGCGATAAGTCCGATGAGGATCGCTTGAACAAGCATTGTTCCTCCCTTTGATCCCTCTTGGATCCGCGCGGCGATTCCCGACTTGTCAGCGCGCCCTTTTCCATGCCGACAATCGCCCAGACAGATCCAGCTTGTACCGGTGTGCTGTTAACACCTAAACCGGTGCAAATGATTTGATATCAATTATATAGTCATGCGAAAACTATTTAATACCAATCGCTCAACGGGCGCGTACTCCCGGTGAACGGTAGATGGGGGTAACGGGTAAAGCGTTTATCCGGTACGCCCACGAATAGGGGCGGCGCCGTGCGCGCCGCCCGTGGTTCCCAATTAGAGGGCGCTTAGGGCATCGACCTTGGGGTCGTCGGCCAGAGCGCGAATCTCGACCTCGACACCGCGGCCGACGAGCTCGCGAATGTCCTCTTCCTCGGCAGCAGTCACAAAGATCTGGCGGGAGATCTTACGGGCATCGGGACGCTGCTCGTCCTTGGACTTGGTGTTGCCCAGGTTGATGGAGGTGATCTGCGGGCAGCCGTCGACAAGCTGCTTGGCCTCGGCGATGCTGGCGACGCAGATGATCATCTTGTACTTGTCGGTAACACCGGAGTTGATGGCCTCGATGGCGTGCTCCATGTCCTTGATGACGAGCTTGACGTTGGCCGGCTTTCCCATCTTGAGCGTAGTCTTCCAGACGGGATCGTTGGCAACCTTGTCGCCAACGCAGAAGATGCAGTCAGAGCCCAAGCCCTGGACCCAAGAGACGGCCACCTGGCCATGAAGCAGACGATGGTCGACGCGAAGCAGTTGAATCATGATTGACCCCCAAAGGTCTCATGCCGGAAACCCGGCCCCATTAATAGCGGGCGGTGACTAGAACTCTTCCTCGTCATCCGCATCGGTCAGCAGGTCGTTGACAAACTTGACGCGCGTGTCGTCAGCCGCGAGGATCTCGCGGATAACCTGATCGGCGGGAGCCTCCTGGTCCGAAAAGAGCAGCTGGATCAGCAGCGGCAGATTCATGTTGGCAACCAGGTAGGTGTTGGGGCGCGTCTGGACGATCTTGGTGAACTCGTTGTTGACGCTGCCGCCAAACAGGTCGGTGCACACGATTACGTCGTCGGCGGGGTCGAAGGTCGCCAGGAGCTTGGCGGCCTCCTCGGCGACGTCGGTGCGGCCGTCGACAAACATCGACAGGTCGTGGACGTTATCGCGCGCGCCCGAGAGCAGCTCGGTGCTCTCCTTGATGCCGGTCGCAAAATGCGCGTGGCTGGCGAAGATGTATTGCCTCATTGCGGTTTCCCCCAAATGAAATTAGTAGTCGAACTGGTGGTAGTAGCGGCGGTACTTGAGGTTGTGCTTGGTGACCAGCTCGTAGTTGCGCGCGAGGCGGTCGGTGGTCAGCACGGACAGGATCCAGGGGGACACGATGACGCGGAAGTCGTCGTCCAGGCCCGGGATCGCGTACTCGGCGGTGTCGATGATGACGTAGTCCTCGTCGCCGGTCACGCCGCTGGTGAGGAAGGCGCGGACGCGCTCGTCGAGGGCGCGGCACTCGTCCTCGCCCATGAACAGGAACACCGGGACGCCGGGCTCGAGCAGCTCGAGCGTGCCGTGGAAGAAGTCGTGCGAGGTGATGTGGCGGATGCGCTTCCACTGCATCTCCTCGAGCAGGCACATGGAGTACAGGATGGTCTCGCCCCACAGCGCGCCCGAGCCGATGAACATGGTGTAGTCGGCCAGCGCGTACTTCCTGGCGAGCTCCTCGGCGCGCGGCTCGAAGCGCTTGCGGATGTCGAGCATGTCCTTCCAGACGTCCTTCGTCTGCTCGATGAACAGGTCGAACTTGGGGAAGCAGCCGCGGCGGTTGAGCAGGCGCAGGCCGAAGCAGTCGGCGAGGTAGTAGCCCTTCTCGCAGCCGCCGGCGCCGTGGTCGGAGGCCATCATGACGCAGTTCTCGGCGCCCACGGCCTGCCCGATCTTGCCCTCGGGGTTGGTCATGGCGAAGACGCGCACGCCCATCTCCCTCATCTTGCCGACGGCCTCGAGCACCTCGGGGGTGGTGCCGGACTCGGAGGCGGTCAGCACGACGGACCTGTCGGTCATGCGCTTGTGGCCCATGACGTTCCACTCGGCGGCGTGGATCAGGTAGACCTCGAGGTCGCGGTCGCCGAACTTGTTCATGAGGTACTCGAGCTGCATGAACTCGTCCCAGGTGCCGCCGACGCCCATCAGGAAGACGGCGTCGTAGCCCTCCTCGTGCACGCGGTCGGCCAGGGCGGTCATCTTCTTGCCGGCCTCGTAGACGTTCCTGCCGTCCTCGAGGTAGCCCTCCTGGTCGAAGTGCATGATCTCGATCTTCTCGGTCTCCTTCATTCCCGCTCCTTTCACGAGCAGTTTGAATTGTCGCACGGAATGAACGGGCTTGCCGCCCCGTCGCACCGCTTAACCTTGTGGACATCTTGGCCCCAAGCTCAACAATTCAAAGGTTCTTAATACCAGTGAACGATTACAGGTTAGCCGTTTTTAATACCGATTTTATGATTTCATCCTCCCCTCTCGGTAGACGGTCAGTTTTTGCCGCTCATCGGTCAAGCGACATATATCCGTAAAAACGAGCGCCCCCGCCATGCGCAGGGACGCTCTAGACGCTAATAGTTGTAGGTATATCCGCCGGCGTCGCCGCGGGTAAAAGACTTGGCATGCTCGATTGCCTGCCCACTCGAGTCATAGGTCAGGCCTTCCAGCACGAGCGCCAGATCGCCCGGCTCAAGATTGAGCAAACTCGCATCGCGTGCGCCCAGCGCCTCGATATCGAGTTTCTCTACCGACTGATCTGGCTTGCGTCCCAACATATCGTAGGTCTCGAACAGGCTGAAGACCGAAATGTCCACGTCTTCGATGCCCGGAAACAGCAGGCACGGAATCAGTGTCATCTCGATCGATACGGGCTCACCATCGATGCAGTTGAGGCGGCGCACCGAGTAAAGCAGATCGTCCTCGGCGATGCCAAACAAGTCGGCATAATACGGGCCGGCGTAGCGTTTGGAGCGCGCCAGGATGCGCACCGACGGCGTCGCGCCCGATGCCAAAACCGACTGGCGGAAGCCGCCCTTGCGTTCGTGCTCGTCAAACCACTTGTGTCCCACAAAGGCGCCTTTGCCCTGCACGCGACGAATCTGGCCACTTTTGACCAGCTCGTCCATGGCGCTTCGGATTGTCAGGCGTGTCGTGCCAAACTCCTCGGCCAGCTCGTTTTCGGACGGAATCATCGAGCCCGTCGGGTAGTCGCCGCGCTCGATTCGCTCCGCAATGCAGCGGCGAATTTGTTTGTAAACCGGCAAGTCTTCTACTGCATCAGCCATTCGACACCCACCTTCGTCGCAACGCCGTCTGCCTCGCCGTTATCGGCAAAACGATACTTGGTCGGCAGAATCACGGACTTGCAATACTCGACAAAGCCATCGTTCTCGTCACGCTCGTGCGAAGCCTTGTAAAACACCGGCGTGCCCTCCTGAGCACCCAGCAACTTGGCCTCGTCGGCGTTCAGACGGCTGATGGAAATATGCTCCTTGCCGTGCGCCACATGGACATTCCCCTCTTTGAGCAAAACGTCGTAGAGGCTTTCCTGCTCAAAATCGTGATCGGGAAGCGAGGGGCACAAAGACAGATTGACGTGAGCCGTCTCAATCGACGCCGGGGAACCATTAACCACGCGCACGCGCCGAATGCAGAAGAGCGGCATGCCCAGGTCGATCTGGGCTTTTTGGGCCAGATCGATATCGGCGTACACGACCTTGGACCAAACCAGGCGTGCGGTCGACTTTGAGCCAACCCTCTCCACCGCCTGCGTATAGTTCCATGTTTCCTGAAAGATGTTCAGCGGTTTGGGAGGACACACATAGGTGCCCGAACCGCGGCGGCTTTCCAAAGTTCCGCACGAAATAAGGCGCGTGATCGCAGCACGCAACGCCGTGCGCGACACGCCCAGCTCTTCACAGAGCACACGCTCGGCGGGCAGCCGGTCACCACCCTGCAGGTCATAATGTTTGATATACCAAAGAATGCCCTCAAAGGCGCGATCTTTGGGCGGAATCGCATATGGTTCACTCGACATGGGCAAGGCTCCTCAACCGCTTGATGCTGCGGGCATCATTGCTCCGGACGCCCCATGGCGTCGAAGGCTTCTTTGATCTGCTCCGCAACGTTCCGATACGATCGATATAGGCCGGAGTCTCGCTTGACTTCGCCCGCGGTCACCGGAATCTCAAGCTTCGAAATCTCATCCTCGCCGGTTTGCACGGCAACGATGACACCCATACCAAGGCACATATTACGCTTGGCAGCGTTGTTTTTGGTAGCCTGAGCTGGATTAATCAAAATCTGCTGAGCTAGTTCGCGCTTGCTAACCTCCGGCACATCCTCGGGATTTCCGGTCTCGACAATCTCGCACTGCAGCACGTCCGCATAGTCAAAAATCTTCGGCTCGCCGCCGCGCTGATGCACGGCCCACTTGCGGCGCGTGGCATCCTGGTAGATAGCCGGCAAAAACGTAAACCGCGGCGGGTCCAAAATCGTATCCGTGATGGTAAACACATCGGGATCAAAGGCATCCTGCGGGTTTTTCTTCTTGAACAGCCCCATATCAGCCTCCCGTACTAGCATTAAACAACTCAAGCTGAATATAGCACCAATTTCAAGCCACTGCCTTACCCTATCGGTGCGCGGCGTCTATGGCTCGCCCAGCGGAAGAGTTAACGGACGCGGGCCGGGGTGGCAGAGGAATTTTTGGGAGGGGGGGCCGGGGGCATAGCGAGACCCAGGGGGGGCCCCGGGGCCCGCGGGGAAAAGAGGGGACAAACGAGAGGATAGAAGGAAGAACG
>CAJMEW010000026.1:0-35428 GCA_905212545.1 uncultured Collinsella sp. | reverse complement strand
GAGGAAGAAGGGCGTGAAGGGAGCGAAGAGCGTTGCTGCCTAGGCTAGCCCCTTGTCACACAAACTACCGAAGCCTCCTTTTTTCTCGGTTTCTTTCTCGACCGTGCGGTCTCGGATGATGTAGGTTCCGTTTGATTGACGCTCGAACGCAAAAGCGCGGCTGGGCTTGTTGTCATACTCGCCGCCCCATACGTGGATGACCTTTCCATCTTTGTCCGAGTCGTCGTCGACCGACCAAATGCTGTAGCCCGTCTTTTTATGCTCTTCGAAATTGAGCAAGGTGCGGATGGCGTACCAGTTTGTATCGTCATTCTTGGTCGTTACGTTCTCAAGGATGAGCTTGCTGGACGTGCCGTCGTTAAACAGGTGACAGACGTTGCCGCGAACGTTGCCGTCTTGGTTGACGCTCGCGGTGCGAAAATAGCCCGCGGGGCGAAGGCGAATGACGAAATTGTGGAGGCTGACCGACGCTGTGGCAGCGTCGTCTGCAAATGCCGCTCGTGGGCCAATGCCCAATGCCGCGGTTTCGGGCAGGCTTGCAAGTGGCGACAACGCCGCGAGTCCAAGGCCCAACGTAAATGCTCGGCGGCTGATGGCGTGGTGTTCGGTCATAACTTCTCCATTCGTAGAGTGCGGTTATGCGATAGTTTTGGTCACTATACTGCTCAGATGTTTAAAGATGCTGGTTTAATTGTCTGCGCGGCGCAATAAATCGGCGGGCGGACGTGTTGGGGTGTTTGTCGTTTTCGTACTGTTGCTACATTTGGAGCGGTTCCGGCGTCCGGCATCCTCGCGTTCGTTGGCTACCGGCATAAGAAAGGGAGGGTCGGTTTACCGGCCCTCCCTGGGTACGAAGCGCTGGGGTACCGTCGCTTGTTTGCACTGCGCCCGTGTTTCCCGCTGCGCTCGCCAGTCGCTTAACGCTTGATTTCGATATCGTCGAGCTTGACGTCCATGGCCTCGGTCTTGGCCTCGGCGATGTCATCGGCAAATTCCAGGGACTTCATCATGGTCTCGATGGCGTCCTTGTGTTCCTGGGCGTTGTCGATGCGCACATACACGCTGCCACCGTCAACGTCGGTGAAGTACTCGGTCGTCACGCCGCCCGAGTGCGTAAAGTAGGCGCTGCGCCAGGTCTTGCCGTTGTACTTAACGGGATCGCTCTCGGTCCATCCGGAGTTGGCCTTCCACTTTGCCTCGTAGTCGAACAGTTCATCGGCGTTCTTGTCAGGATCGAAGACGGGGATGAAGCGGTCACTGGCATGCTCGCTCTCGGTGAACTTAAACTGGGCCCTGTCGGCGGTGTCGCCTGCAACGTCCGTGATTTCGACGCCCTCGGGCACCTTGACTTTAAACCAAATGAAGTCAGTCCTCATATCCACGGCTGGCTTTTCCGCTCCACCGCCACCGCCGCTGCCGGTAGCGCCGCCGCTGCCACCGCAGCCCACCAAGGCAACCGCGGCAAAGAGACTGATGCAGAGGATGAGAATCGCAAAGGCCTTCTTTTTCATGGTCGTGTCCTCCTCGATCTGTAATCGTCCATGGATTACCTGTCTTTACTGTACGCGTGGACGGCTCCTTCGGGTGGGCCATGTGTCCCATTCTGAGGGCCGGATTTGCGCCGTTAAGTGGCAATATGCACGGGTCCAAAGAGGGGAGGGCCGGTGCTGTCGGCTCTCCCCGGGGTGAGGTGTCCGTTGTTTTAAAGGGGCGCGTGTACGCGGGCGTTGCCCCAACAGGTTCCTTGTTTATAGATATGCCCCAGTTTGTGACGTCCGGAAGTCCCGAAAGGCGGGCCATGTTTCCCATGTTTGCGGTGCCGACGCCTATCGTTCGTCATAGAAATCCGCGATGGCCAGGTGCGCTGACGCTCGCGTACTTATGGGCTAGACTTAGCACCATTACGTGATCGATGCGGTCGGCCGGCGTCGGCCGCCCGACCGATATATATGACTTGAAGGTGCGTGTGCGTATGAGCCAAGAGATGATGGATAAAACCTGTCGCGGTTTTGCCGAGGCGCTGGCCGCGCGCGAGCCGGTTCCCGGTGGTGGCAGCGCGAGCGCTTTTGTGGGCGCGCTGGGCGCCTCGCTGTGCGGAATGGTTGCCCGCTACGGTGCGACCAATCCCGCGCTTGCTGATCGTGCGGATGACCTGACGCGTGCGTTTGCCCAGGCAGACGAGTTGGCGCAGGAGCTTGTGGGTCTGGTCGCCGAGGACGTTCGTGCGTACGGCCAGGTGTCCGCTGCGTACGGTATTCCGCGTGAGGACCCGGCCCGACCGGCTGCGATTCAGGATGCGCTGCACGTGGCCGCCATGCCGCCGTATCGCATTATGGATGCCTGCGGGCGCGCACTGGCGCTGCTCGAGGACATGGCGGACAAGGGCTCCCGACAGCTGCTGTCCGACGTGGCGTGCGGTGCCGTATTCTGCCGCGCCGCCATGCAGGGCGCGAGCCTGACGCTCTTTGCCAACACCACATCTATGAAAGACCGGGTGCGTGCCGAGGAGCTCGAGGCGGCGTGCGATGAGATGCTGGATACGTGGCTGCCGCGCGCCGATGCGCTGGCGCGCCGCGCCGCCGATGCAGCCAGGAAGAGGGGATAGCCATGGCCGAGCTGCTTAAGGGTGCTCCCGTTGCCCGTGCTTTGACCGAGGAGCTCGTTGCTCGCTGCGTTGCTTTGCGCGAACGCGGCGTTGTGCCGACGCTGGCCATTGTTCGTGTGGGCGAGCGCGAGGACGACCTGTCCTACGAGCGCGGTGCCCTCAAGCGCTGCGAGAAGGTTGGCATTGAGGCTCGCCGCGTTTTGCTTCCTGCCGATGTTTCGCAGGATGAACTGCTGGCGGCTATTAAGGACATCAATGCCAACCCCGCTGTTCATGGTTGCCTAGTGTTTCGCCCGCTGCCCGCTGGACTTGACGAGGATGCGGTTGCCGCGGCGCTCGATCCCGCCAAGGATGTTGACTCCATGACGCCGGCCTCGCTGCTTACCACGCTTTCGGGTCGTGGCGAGGGCTTTGCTCCCTGCACGGCCGAGGCCGTGTTGGCGTTGCTGGACCATTACGGCGTTGAGCTGGATGGAGCTAAGGTTGCTGTGGCCGGGCGCTCGCTGGTGATCGGGCGTCCCGTTGCCGCCATGCTTACGGCTCGCAATGCCACGGTGACGACGTGCCATACGCATACACGCGATCTTGCTGCCGAGTGCCGTTCTGCCGATATCGTTGTTGCGGCCGTTGGACGCGCGAGCACGATTGGCGCGGATGCCGTTCGCGAGGGCCAGACGATCATTGATGTTGGCATTAACTGGGACGAGGCCGCTGGCAAGCTGGTCGGGGACATCGATTTTGATGCTGCGGAGCCGGTCGTTAACGCCATCACGCCCGTGCCGGGCGGCGTGGGGGCTGTGACCACCGCGATTCTCGCCAAACACGTGATTGAGGCGGCGGAGCGCGCATCGAAATAGGCGTTTTGGGCTGTTTGAGGGGGTTAGCTATATACCACGTGGTCAAAAAATGCCAAATATGAGTACGGTTGCCAAGATGGTCACATATATTTTACGTCTTTTGGGCTTCCTAGCGATATTCATTATCGTTAGGAAGCCCATTTTATTGAACCTATGGGGAATAATGTTGCGTTGCTTGGTCGCGCGCGCAGACGTGGTGTAAGAGCGTCCTGAGGTCCGTCGCTGCAAGTCCCGATGTTACTCCTTCTTGAGGCCGTGCCTCTCGACTATCTCGTCCACTATCTCCCCGGCGCGCCGCCCGAGCGCGCGGCGCCTCCCCTCTGTCGGGGCGGGCCTGTCCGCGGGCCCGGCGAAGCCCTCGGCGGCCGAGGCCTCGGAGAACACGCGCTGCTGGGACCACTGCCCCTCGGTCTCCATGAGGCTCGCGCACGTCAGGCGCAGCATCGACTCCCTCGAGGGGAAGGACTGCACGACCCTGTAGCGGCGCTTGATCTCGCGGTTGGCGCGCTCCTGGACGTTGTTGGTGCGGAGCTTGGCCCAGTGCGCCCTGGGGAAGGCCGTGAACGCCAGCGCGGAGTCCTCGGCCCGCTCGAAGACCTCGCCGGCCCTGGCGGACACCGACGCCACCCAGGGCGCCGCCTCGGCCCACACGCAGCGCGCGAGGTCGGGGTCGTCCTGGTAGACCGCGGCGCGCACGAGGTCCCTGACGGCCGCCTTGGAGTCCTCGGGCCTGCCCGAGCAGGCGCTCTGGAGGTTGCGCTGCAGGTGCGTCACGCAGCGCTGCCAGGCGCAGCCCTGGAACAGGCGCGAGACTGCGGCCACGAGCCCGGCGTGGCTGTCGGAGACCACGAGGCGGACGCCGGCCAGCCCGCGCTCGCGCAGGCCGCCGAGGAACGCCGCCCAGGAGTCCTCGCTCTCGGTGTCGACCACGTCGCAGCCCAGGAAGTGCTTGCGCCCGTCGGCGCCCAGCCCGATCGCGGTCACGACGCCCTGCGAGACGACCGACGAGCCGACCCTGCAGCTCATGTAGGTGGCGTCGAGCCACAGGTAGCAGCACGGCGTGCCCGACAGGTCGCGGCGGCGGAACTCCGCCACCTCGGCGTCGAGGTCGGAGCAGAGGCTCGAGACCTCCGAGCTCGACAGCGAGGATATGCCCAGCCTGGACGCCACGCGCTCGACCTTGCGGGTGGACACGCCGCACACGTACATCTCCTGCACGATGGCGGCCACCGAGGTGTCGACGCGCGACCATCGCGCGAGCATGCCCTCGGGGTAGTAGGTGCCGTGCCTGAGCTTGGGTATCTCGAGCTCCACGTCGCCCACGGCGGTCTTGAGCGACCTGGGGCGGTAGCCGTTGCGGCTGTTCTCCCTGCCGTCGCTGCGCTCGTTGCGGCCCGCGCCGCACATCCGCTGGGCCTCGGAGTCCATCAGCGCGTTCATCACGCCGCCCAGCACCCTGCACGCGAACTCGCGCGCGTCGCCGCACTCCTGCCAAAGCCTCGCCGCCTCGAGGGCCTCGTCGCGGCCGAGGCGCAGTACACTCTCTTCTTGGGGCATCGCCTTTCCTTCCATTCGTCACCTTCATTACTCCAACGACGAATTCTAGGCGGTGTCCCCTCCCTTTCAAGAAAGGGAAGAGGCGGGGCATGCCCCGCCTCTTACACCACATCTCTGCGCGCTACCCGTTGCTTTTGGATAAATGGGGCTTTCCGGCACTCGTTGCAAGGAAATTCGCTGTTACTAAATTGGTGACAGTACTCATATTTGGCATTTTTTGACCACAGGGGCTGCCGAGGCCGTGGTTTCGCCCTTTTTGCGCCGAAGCGATACACTGTTACCGTTTGATTTCTTCGCTCAAGGAGGATGCGCATGCCGTGCACAACGATTTTGGTCGGTAAGAACGCAAGCTACGACGGGTCGACCCTGGTCGCCCGCAACGAGGACTCGTCCAACGGGGTATTTGAGCCCAAGCGTATGCGCGTAGTGCACCCCGACGAGCAGCCGCGCATCTACACGAGCGTCCTGAGCCACCTGACCGTTGAGCTGCCCGATAACCCCATGCGTTACACATGCGTCCCCGATGTTGTCCCGGGCCACGGCATCTGGGCCGAGGCCGGTTTCAACGAGCTCAATGTGGGCATGTCCGCAACCGAGACGCTTACCACCAACGAGCGCGTCCGCGGCGCCGACCCGCTTGTAGACTACGTGCCCGCCAAGGGCAACGAGGGTGAGGACGGCTATGTGCCGGCGCAGCCCGGTGGCCTGGGCGAGGAGGACATGGTGACCCTGGTGCTGCCGTATGCCAAGTCCGCCCGCGACGGCGTGCGTATCTTGGGCGACCTGCTCGAGCGCTACGGCACTTACGAGAACAACGGCATCGCCTTTAGTGATGTGGACGAGATCTGGTGGCTCGAGACCATCGGTGGTCACCACTGGATCGCCAAGCGCGTGCCTGATGACGCCTATGTGACCATGCCAAACCAGCTGGGTATCGACAGCTTTGATCTGGACGACGCCGAGGGCGACCAGGCCGACCACATGTGCTCTGCCGACTTGCGCGCCTGGATGGCCGAGTGGCATCTGGACCTGACGCTGGGCGTCGATGGCGACGGTCCTGCCGCGGTCTTTAACCCGCGCGAGGCCTTTGGCTCGCACAGCGACAGCGACCACGTCTACAACACGCCGCGCGCCTGGTACATGCAGCGCTGCCTCAACCCCAGCGACGTGTGGGATGGCCCCGACGCCGACTACACGCCCGAGAGCGACGACATTCCCTGGAGCCGCGTGCCCGAGCGCAAGGTGACCATCGAGGACATTAAGTACGTGCTTTCGAGCCACTACCAGGGCACGGAGTACGACTGCTACGGCAGCAAGGGCACGCCCGCCACGCGCGGCGCCTATCGCCCCATCGGCATCAACCGCAACAGCCAGCTCGCCGTGTTGCAGCTGCGTCCCTATGCGCAGCCGGCCTATCGCGCCGTGCAGTGGATGGCCTTTGGCTCCAACTCGTTTAACGCGCTGGTTCCGCTGTACGCCAACGTCGAGACCATGCCCGAGTACTATGCCGACACGCAGACTCGCGTGACGTCCGAAAACTTCTACTGGGCCAACCGCCTGATCGGTGCCCTGGCCGACGTCCGTTTCCATGAGTGCGGCCGCGCCGTGGAGGATTACCAGGAGAAGGTCGGTGGCATGGGCCACAAGCAGATCCATGACGTCGACGCTGCCGTAGCCGTTCTGCCCGAGGCCGAGGTGCCTGCCGAGCTTGCACGCGCCAACGAGGCCTTTGCCGAGCGTGTTCGCGTGGAGACCGATGCCCTGCTGGGCAAGGTGCTCTACACCACGAGCTGCGCCATGAAGAACTCTTTCGCGATGAACGACAACGTGAGGTAGGGGTTTTCCGTCGATCGAATAGCGCTAAAACGCTTTGTCGCTTTCGCTCAATCTTGGGTACAAGAACGCCAATGCAGTTGTTTGTGATTGGAGACAACCATGGTTATGAAATTCGATCAGCTTGTTAACGGCGCCATCAACGTTGGCTTTGGCGCCGCCGCCGTTGCCGTCGAAGGCGGCAAGAAGGTCCTCGACGACCTTAATACCAAGGGCGAGCAAGTTCGCAAGGACGCCGGCGCCCCCGATATCGCCCGTAGCGTGTCCGACATGTTCGAGCAGGCCGGCGGCACCATCTCCGACCTGACCGAGCGCTTGGGCATGCAGGGCGAGACCGCGGCCCAGCGCGTGCTTGACGAGCTCATCCTTGCCCGGGTCCGCGTCATGACCGCCCCCGAGCGCACGGCCTTCCTGGCCCATGTGCGCGACATCGTCGATTCGGTCGAGGACAACGTGACCTCGGTGCCTGTCGAGTCCGTTGAACCCGACGATGCGAAGGATACCGAAGAGGCCGAGTAGCAGCGCAGATGGCAGATTCCACCACCGATTACAACAATCTAGATCCTCTGGGTGACGAGGCGGCGGTTGTCGATGAGGTCGACGCTGCCGTCTCGGGCGCTCGCAAGAAGCCACGCGCTGTCGATATGGTGCCCGAGGAGCCCGACGCGATGGCACCGGACGAGGAATACCAGCTCACGCCGGCGGGTCGTCGCGAACGCATTGGGCAGATTGTTCGCCTGGTCAAAAAGTACCGCGTGTGGGATAACCTCACGCCGGTTCGTTTGCGCCGCCTGCTCGAGGAACTCGGCCCTATGTTCGTCAAGATGGGGCAGATTCTGGCCAACCGGTCCGAGATTCTGCCGCAACGCTTTTGCGACGAGCTGCGTCGTCTGCGCTCCGACGTGGAGCCGGTGCCGTACGAGGTAGTGCTTCGCTGTCTGGAGGAAGAATACGGCCTGCGCCTGGGGGAGATGTTCGATGCGATCGATCCCAATCCGCTTGGTAGCGCATCGCTCGCGCAGGTGCACCGCGCTCGTCTGGTGACGGGCGAGGATGTGGCCGTCAAGGTGCAGCGCCCCGGTGCGCAGCAGGTTATGGCGCAGGACATCGATATCATCCGCTCGGTGGTGCGTATCGTTTCCAAGTTCGTCAACACCGATCAATTCGTTGACCTGCACGGCGTGGTCGAGGAGCTGTGGACCTCGTTTCGCGAGGAGACCAACTTTTTGGCCGAGGCCAAAAACCTCAACGACTTCTACGAGTTCCATAAGAGCGTTCATGGCGTGACGTGCCCTAAATCCTATCTGGACCTGTGCACCGAACACGTGGTGGTTATGGACTACGTCGACGGCATTTCGATCGCCGATCCTGAACGCTTGGTGGCCGAGGGCTATGACTTGGAAAAGATCGGTGCCGCGATTGTCGAGGACTACTCGTCGCAGGTGCTTGATGACGGCTTTTTCCATGCCGACCCGCATGCGGGAAACATCATTCTCAAGGACGGTATCGTCTACTTTATCGACTTGGGCATGGTCGGGCGTATGTCTAGCCACGACCGTGGCATCGTCAAGGACATGATTTTCGCCGTGGCCGAGGGTGACGTGCCCAAGCTCAAGGATTCGCTCATGCGCTTCGCCGTGACGCGCGGCGATTCGGCCGAGCTTGACCATTCGGCCTTTTTGTCCGACTTGGACTTTATTGTTGCCGACTTTGCCGGGCTCGACCTTAAAGACCTGGATATCGGCGAGTTTTTGACCTCGCTGTTAAACCTCGCGCGCAAAAATGACGTTGAGCTGCCGAGCGTGGTGACGATGTTCGCCCGCGGCATGGTGACGCTCGAGGGCCTGTTGACCGAGTACATGCCCAACGTCAACATGATCCAGATCATCCAGACGCACATCAAAAACGAGAAGAGCACCTACGCCCGCATGCGCGAGATGAGCCGCGACTTTGCAGCGAGCAGTTATCGCGCGGCGAAGGGCTCGCTCGAGGCGGCCGAGTATCTGGGCTTGGCTTCGCGTATGCTCACGCGCGGCCAGCTTAAGGTGAACACGCAGATCATGAGCAGCGATAAGGCGCTGCGACAGCTGGGCGGAATTATCGACCGCATGTCGATGGCAATTGTGATTGCCGGCCTGTTTATCGGTTCGTCGGTGGTGTACTACGCGCGCATCGAGCCGGTTGTGTTTGGTATCCCAGTCATTGGCTTTATGGGCTACGTGAGCGCGCTGGTGCTGGCACTTATGCTGGGCCGCAATATCTGGCTCAACAGCCACGGCGGCAAGCACTAGAGTCTGCGACCGTCACCGCATTTTCCTATCGCAAACAATAGCTTTTACCATGGGCTTCGCCTGCGTGCGAGGCCCTTTTGCGTGATACCATTTTGACGGTAATAATCGATGGCCTAGATGGTGGTGCGGAGACGCACGAATGCGCGGTTTTCCTGCGCGTTTGGGAGAATCGGGGTGCAAGTCCCCGGCTGTACCAGTAACCGTAATTCCTCTTGGCTCGGGATGTTCGCGTCGCAGATCGGACGGCGCGCCTGAGCCGTTAAGGTTAAGTCGGATCGCCTCCCATCTTGCACGTTGCCGCGGCGTATGCCGCCGGTGTGCATAGGGCTCTGGAGGGAAGGAGGACCCCGATGGGGGAACTCGAGCGCAACATGCGCGATGACGTGGGGCAGCCTCAAGGCAACGCTCCAAGTACAGACAATGGGGGACAATTGGATATGTTTGAGGACGAGCGCGAGCGCGTCTCGCATCGCCGTGGCGCAATTGCGCGCGGCGTAGCCAAGCGCGGCCTGGTGGCATTCCTGGCCTTCGCGATGGCCTTTGGCACCACGCCGGCTCAGCTGTGGGCCGAGGGCGCCGAGGGCATTGCCGAGGCTGTGGCTCAGGCTGCGACGCCGGGCGAGGACGCAGCGCTTGCGGGCGGTACCGCTGAGCAGAGCGGCGCCGAGGTTTCGGATTCCGAGGGCGCGCCTGCAGCTAGTGCAGCCATAACAGAGGCAGCAACTGGCGACGAAGGCTCGGCGACGGGGGAGAGCCCTGCCACGAGCGAGCAGTCTTCGACGGCATCCGCTGGCCAAGCGGGATCTGCCGCCGCGGCTGCCGTTCAGACAGAGAACCCGACAGAAACCGGCGATGTCGCCAAGAAGCAGGTCGAGGTCTCGTTCTCGATTATCGGCACCGATGCTGACGGCAAGGCTCAGACCTGGGTGGCACCTACGCAGCTCAAGCTCGACGAGGGCGCGACGGCTGCGGATGCCTTCATTAAGCTGCAGGAGAAGACGGGCTTCAAGGCGAAGTACGAACCGAACACGGCATACGGTTTCTACCTCGAAAGCATCACATCCCCGAGTGATGGTCGCACGCTTGCCTACGATCCGACGACTTATGCCTTCTGGCAGCTGTTCGTCGACGGCGCGTCTTCCTCGGTTGGCGCGAGCAGCGTCAAGCTCACCCAGGGGCAGAAGATTGAGTTTGCCTATACGGCTGGTAGCTCGTCCCCTGTCGTTAAGGACCAGGTTGCCGCAAATGTGACCGTCATTGGTCGCGATGCCCAGGGCAAGACTCAGACTTGGGTCGATAATGCGCAGTATGTGGTGACGTCCGGTTCGAGCGCGCTTGATCTTACGAAGGTCGCACTCGAGGCGAACGACATTGACGCCGTTGCTGCGGGCTCCTTCATTCTGAGCCTTAAGTACAACGGTGTTGAGCTGGGTACGCCCCAAGATTATTCGACCTATTGGCAGCTGTTCATCAACGGCAAGTCGAGTGACTATACGGCGGACAATGTCACCATCCATGCCGGCGATACCGTCACGTGGTTCTACGGTGGCTGGGGCGACCAGTTGCCGTCCGATTCTGTCCATGCTTCTGTTCAGGTTCTCGGTAAGGACAAGGACGGCAAGCAGCAGGTTTGGGCTTCGACGGGTCAGACGAGTCTCAAGGCAGGCTCCACTGCCAAGGATCTCCTTGAGCAGGTCGGCCTTACTCTCGATGCTGGCGAATCGTCTTGGGGCTGGTTCCTCAACGGCATTTATTCGCCCTTCGATGGTAAGTCCTATTGTGGCTATGATGCTGCGACCAATAGCTATTGGCGCTTCTACGTAAATGGCAAGTTCGCCGACGTTGGCGCCGGTGCCTACAAGCTCCAGGAGGGTGACGCCGTCACCTTTATGTATGGTGCTGACGCCGATGCCCTCCCCGGTCAGGTGCTTGGATCCGCCGATGTTATCGGTCCCGATGTCAACGGGAACAATACGCGTTGGGGCACGGCAAGCAATGTTTCTCTGCCCGAAGGCTCCACGGCCCAGAACCTTATTGAGGCAGTTCTGAAGGCCAAGGGCGTTGCGTACAAGGGCTCCCAGAGTGGTGAGTACTGGTTCCTGAATTCCATTACTTCGCCGTTCGATCACAAGCCGTATGGTTGGGATGCTGCGACCAATAAATATTGGCATCTGTATATCAACGGAGAGTCCTCCTTACTCTGCGCCAATCAGATTACGCTCAAGAGCGGCGATAAGGTCACGCTTGCCTACACCACCGATAATTCGCCCATGCCCGATCCCGACAAGATTGTCGTGGATCCGAGCGCGACGACTCCTGATTGGGATGCCGAGTGGGCCGGCTACGGCAACAGTGGCAACGGTTCGACCGTAACGGATGCCAAGACGCCTGCGCAGGCCGCCGGTCTTAAGTGGGCCTTCGATTGGAAGGCCGAGTCTGGTCAGCAGTATGCCAACTGCAGCGAGCCTGTCATTGCTAACGGCTTTGTGTACATCGCGACCGAGAACGAGCTCATTAAGATCGATTCGTCCACGGGCAAAAAGGTTGCCTCTGCGCCGCTTGCCTCCAAGGTGAGCTATACCTCTCGTCCGATCTATACCAATGGCCTTATCATCGTTCCGCTCAACGGCGGTGCGGTCCAGGCGATTACTGCAGACAAGCTGATCTGCAAGTGGCTGACGCCTGGTTTGACGGACTTGACGCAGAGCTCCTGCACCGTCGTTTCGGACGGCGAGTACGTCTATGTAGGCTCGGTCGATATTTCGTATGACGAGAATTACAACGCGACCTACGGCAACGGCTCCTTTGTGCGCATTAAGATTGCCACGGGCGAAGTTTCTTGGCAGAACATCGACCCTGCCGAGGGCTATTACTGGACTGGTGCGGCTTTGACGGATAAGTATGCCATCGTTCCTACGAGCGCAGGTACGCTTAAGTGCATTGATAAGGCAACGGGTGATGTCGTTTCGACCATGAAGCTCGGCGCCCTTGCGAACGCTGACTGCGTCGCCGATCCGTCCAATGGCTCGACCTTCTATCAGATGACGCACGACGGAAAGCTCCATGTGATTTCGCTTTCGGCGAAGGGCGTGCTGAGTGAACAGAAGACGGTTGATCTGGGCCTTACGAATAATCTGAGCGCCCCTGCGGTGTCTGGTGACAATCTGATTGTCGGCGGACAGACGGCTACTGGCTCTGCTCTGGTTCTCTATAACCTGAAGACGGGTAAGACCACGATGGTCGCTGCTGCCGACGGCAAGGCGCTGCCGGCTGGCCTCAACGGTATTGCTGCTACTCCGCTGGTGAGTGTTCAGGGCGGCAAGACCTATGTGTACTTCACCGTTAACAGCGCGGATAGCAAGGATTACGTCAACTACTCTGCTGGTGGTGGCGTGTATCGCTATACGCTCGGCGATGCAGAGGCGACGCAGATTTATGATGCGGCTGGCCATTACCAGTACTGTGACTCTCCGGTCATTGCCGATGCTTCTGGCAATCTCTACTACATTAATGATTCGGGCACGCTGTTTAAACTTGGAGCTGTCGAGTCTTGGACGGTTGCCTTTAACTCCAACGGCGGGTCTGCTTGCGACACTAAGTTTGTTGCTACGGCCGATGGCAAGCTGGTCAAGCCGGCCGATCCGACGCGCGATGGCTACACTTTCGGCGGTTGGTATACCGATGAGGCTTGCACGCAGGCGTATGACTTTAGCACGCCGGTGACGGCCGATCTGACGCTGTATGCCAAGTGGACCAAGAATGCCGTTAACCCTGGTGGTAATGGCGGCGCTGGTTCGAATGGCGGCGGCGGTTCTGGTACCGGTACTGGTTCCGGCACTGGCGCTGGCACTGGCACGGGTTCCGGCTCCGGCTCGAAGGGCGGCGCTGTCGCCCCGGGTCATAAGCCGACGACCAAGACGACGGTGTCGACCAAGACCGAGACCAAGGACAACAAGTCCGACAAGAAGGACTCCGATAAGTCCGATAAGAAGGACGAGAAGAAGTCTGACAAGAAGTCTGACAAGAAGGACAGCAAGTCCGACAAGAAGTCCGACAAGAAGTCCGATTCCAAGTCCGATACGGGTGCTGCTTCCACGACCACTGCTAAGAAGTCCTCTAGTGTTTCCGAGCAGGAGACTGGCACCAACCCGCTCGCCATTGTTGGCGTTGCCGCCGGCGTCATCGGTCTCGCCATCGTCGGCGTGTTCGTGTTCACCAAACGTCGGTAGGTGAGGGCTGTGTCCAATAAATCCAAGGACGCTGACCCCAAGCAACCAGATTCCTCGTTCATTCAGTTCGACGATGCAAAGCAACAGGGCGCCGCTTCGGCGGCGTCCGCCTCTCGTCGCAAGGCGCTCCTTGGCGTTCTTGCTGCCGCGTGCACCATTCTGATCGTCGTCTCGCTGGGCTTCGTCCATCCTTCCGAGAGCGGCGCCTGGTCCATCGACTGGATCGTTCAGACCGTGACGGGGGAGAGCGTCGTCGCCAAGGACACCAAGGGGTTTGGCTCGACTACGACTTCGGGCGAGGCCAGTTCCAAGGATTCCAAATCTTCGAATGATGCAAAAGACGAGCCCAAGGGTTCGAACGACGCCAAGGACGATTCCGAGTCTTCAAACAAGGAATCGGACAAAAACTCGGATAGCAAGAAGTCCGAGGACCGGGGCGGCAAGAAGTCTGGCGATAAATCCGCTGCCCAAAATACGGGAGCCGGTGATACTTCCAATGCGTCTGGCGGTGCTTCTTCGGGCGGTGGCCAGTCGTCTGATGGAGCCTCATCCTCTAATGGTGGAAACGCCTCCTCGGGCAGCCAAAGCGGCTCACAGGAGTCCAACTACGTTACGGTGACGGTTTCGGTCACATCGAGCGCTGTGGGCAATCCCGTGTCCTCTGGCGGCACCTTTACCTTTAACGAAGGCGTCACCGTTTACGATGCCCTGTGCGCGCTGGGCCTTTCTGTCAACGCACACGGCTCATCGTACGGCACGTATGTTTCTGCGATTGGTGGTTTGGCCGAGAAACAGTACGGCGGCACGAGCGGCTGGATGTACTCCGTCAACGGCACAACGCCCATGACGGCCTGCAGTAACTACGTTCTCTCCAATGGCGACAACGTCGTTTGGTATTACGTAACGGGCTAGAGGCCTCGACATAGCGCGCCAGACGGGCGGTTCGGACCAACATCCGGACCGCCCGTTTTTCATGCGAATGGGACTGGGTCGCCGGGTCTCTCTGCAAACAAAAACCGGTTGGAATGGGAATTCCAACCGGTTATACATTCAAGCAAATAGTGAATCGACTACGACCGTGCGCCCTCGAGGAAGAAGCGGCGACTGAAGTAGTTGTACCAGGTGACGAGGAACGTGGCGATGGCCTTCATGGCCTGGTAGCCGATGCTCAAAAACGTGACACCCACAAACATGTACAGGTCGTTGAGGCCCAGGCCGATCACCGACAGGATGGTGAAGATCGTGAACTCGCGCTTGCGGCTCATGCCCTCGCGGTGGTCGAACACGTACTTCATACTGAGCCAGTAGTTGACCACGACGGACGTGATAAACGAAACCGTGGTGCTCATCAAAAAGTCGAGGTGGAACAGCTCGACGAGCGCAATGAGCATGCCCCAGTCGATGCCAAAGGAGATAAGACCCACGACGGCAAACTTGAGGAACTGCTTGGTATGAGGTTGTGCCAGCGCCTTGCGCACGTAATCACATCCAATGCGTTGATGAATCGAGCAGAGGATACTTTAGAGCTTTTGCAAGGGAAACGTAAGGTCTTTGCCAAGAACTATACGAACTCGTCAAATTTTCAAGAGCTAATCCGCAGACGTTGAAAAATTGCCCGTAAACGAACGATGCCCACGGGCGATACTGTACTGAGCGCGCATTGTCCGTGGGCATCGTAAGGTTGTAAGGTTGCGAGTTACTTGGTCTCGTCGCCCTCCAGGAAGACCTTTCGGGTCACAAAGTTGTAGACCATGACAAGCGCGGTGGCGCAGATCTTGGCGATATTGGCCTCGAGTCCCAGGCCGGCGTTGAGTGTCAGCACGATACCGTCGTTGAGTCCCAGGCCGATCACGGACAGCACGACAAAGATGATGAACTCGCGGCGGCGGCTCATGCCTTCCTTGTGCGCAAACACGTACTTCATGCTTGCGAGGTAGTTAAAGATGAGCGAGACGATAAAGCCACTGGTGTTGGCGATTAGGATGTTGAGGCCCAGACCGTAGTGGAGCAGATTCATAATGCCAAAGTCGATAACCGTGGCAATGACACCGACGACGCCAAATTTCATGATCTGCGCAAGGAGCTTTTGCATGGTACCTGCCTTAAGCTGGCGCCGAAGCGCCGCGGGGATGACAAACTTAGCAAGTTTAGCCAATCCCCGCGGGTGGTGTTAGGCGCGCTCCTCGATAGCACCGTTTCTATATGCATCGAGCAACTGACGCAGATCCTGGATTTGGCTGCGAATTGCAGCTCCGGTATCGGTGTCGCTCACCATGCGGCGACGGTCTGCTTGGTCAAAACGGTTGGTCTCGCTTTCGATGTCCACGTTGCGCGTGAGTGCCTCGGCAACCGTCGTAAAGGCCCGGTGCGACTTGAGGCGGCAGCCGCGCGAGCTCGAGATGAGCGTATAGCCGGCGATACCCGTCTTGGGATGGTAAGCGCGGCAGAAGCCGCCATCGATGACCAGCAGCTTGCCCTCGGCGCGAATGGGCTGCTCGCCCTTGGTGGTTTTAACGGGCGTGTGGCCGTTGATGATGTGGCCGGTCGGCGAGCATGCCATGGGCGCGACGCCAAACTCGCGCATGATGTCATCGCAGACCGAGGGCGACTTGGTAAGCGTAAAGTACGGGTCCATCGGCTCGACCCAGGTGCTCTTATCGGCGATATAGGCGCGCTCAAAGGTGCGCACCAGGCGTCCGCTGGCGGGTGAGTTAAAGCCGATCCACAGGTACCACATCCAGTCGAGAGCGTCGCGGTCGCCCACGCGCCAGGCGCGGCGGGCGATGTGGTCACAAAAATCGAGATAATCGCGGCCAGCGTGCCAGGTGCCCAAGCAGTTCATGCTGCTAAAGGTGCCGTCTTCGTTGAGCGGAACGCAGCCGTGGAAGAGCAGGTTGCCGTTGGCGACCTTGTACATCGAGCCATGGGAATAGAGGAAATCGATATGGCGATGCAGGTGATCGGCGGTGACAAACTCGGACACGAGCTTGTCGATGATGTGCTGCTCCTGGGGTGTGAGCGTATAGGGGTCCGCCGGGTCGACGGTGGGGAAGTCGTTGGTCGTGAGCGGCCACGCGCTGCCGTCGGCGAGCGTGACCGTGCCGGTGTCGTGATCGATCTTGTCGAGTAACAGGCGGTCGGTCATATCGAACTCGGGGTGGCGCTGGATAATCTGGCCCTCGAGCTTAAAGAGCAGCACGTTGATGGCCTTGATCAGCGGGGTGATGGACTCACCGGCGGTGTAGGTGGCATCGGCAAAGGCGACAAGCTCACGCAGCGAGATGCCGTAATCGTTCTCAAGGATCTCGTAATTGTCGTAGCGTAGGTTGTTGCGCAACACCGTGGCGATGCAGGCGGGCTCACCGGCCGCAGCACCCATCCACAGCAGGTCGTGGTTGCCCCACTGGATGTCGAGCGAATGGTAGGTGAGCAGACGGTCCATAATCTTGGCCGCGCCGCCGCCGCGGTCGAAGATGTCGCCCACCAGGTGCAGGTGGTCGACGGCCAGGCGCTTGATGAGTGAGGCGAGCGACTCGATAAAGTCGTCGGCGCTGGCGGTCTCCAGGATGGACTCCACGATGCGCTCGTGATAGCGCACGCGATAGTTGTTCTCGTCCGGGTGCGTGTGCAACAACTCGTCGATGATGTAGGCGTAATCGCGCGGGATGGCCTTACGCACCTTGGAGCGCGTGTAGCGGCTCGAAAGCGAGCGTGCGACCATGATGAGCTGGTCAAGCATCGTCTTGTACCAGGTTGGCGAGTCCTCGCGCTGGCTGCGGACCAGCTCGATCTTCTCGCGCGGGTAGTAGATGAGCGTGCACAGCTCGCCCTTTTCGTCAAAGGTGAGCGTGTCGCCAAAGATCTCGTCGACATGTTCGCGCACGACGCCCGAGCAGTTGTTGAGGATGTGCATAAAGGCTTCGTACTCGCCATGCACGTCGCTCATAAAATGCTCGGTGCCTTTGGGTAGGTTGAGGATGGCCGAGAGGTTGATGATCTCGGTAAACGCGGATTGTTCGGTGGGGAACTGTCTCGACAGCAGGCGCAGATACTTAAAGTCTTGCGGATTGCGATCGAATGCGACCATGAAACACCTTCCGATATGGTTGATAAAACTGATAAACAGCGTCAAACGTTTATCAGTATGCGCCGCTTTTGTTTCGATTTTGCGCCAGCGGCTGAATTGTCGGCTGAACGGTTTGGTAAATCGATTTAGTTGAGGTAGATATGGCGGTTGAGTGGAGACGACAGAGGGTGTTTTCTCAGATATTTATGCGTGGGGTCGGTGGAGACGATGGTGGTAAAGATGTTCGCTATTTTTGGTTCGATTTGGTAAATAGTGGACATATGTACCGTATGTAGGCTCACTGTGCGATAATTTGCGCAGCAATGAGTAAGGAGCCTCATATGAGTGATTTTGTCCTGACCTGTGAATCCGCCGCCGACCGAACCCGTGAGTTCTTTGCGTCGCGCAATATCCCTGTCGTGTGTTTTCATTACGAGATCGACGATGTTGTCTATACGGACGATCTGTATCAGTCGATTACGCCGGACAAGTTTTTTGCCCAGATTGCGGCCGGCGCCATGCCCAAGACGTCTCAGGTGAGCGTGGGTGAGTACGAGGAGTTTTGGGAGCCGTTTGTTGCCGAGGGTAAAGACGTGCTGCACCTGGCGTTGTCGTCGGGTATTTCGGGCACGTATGGATCGGCCTGCGTTGCGGCGCAGATGCTCGCGGATCGCTATCCCCAGGGCGGCAAGGTGTGCGTCATCGATTCGCTGGCGGCGTCTTCGGGCTTTGGCCTGTTGCTAGAATATGCCGCCGACGTGCGCGATAGCGGGGCTTCACTCGACGAGACGGCTGCCTGGATCGAGGAGCACAAACTCAACCTGCACCACTGGTTCTTCTCGACCGATCTGTCGAGCTACCTACGAGGCGGTCGCATTTCGGCTGCGAGTGCGATCATCGGCACGGCGCTTAAGATTTGCCCGCTTATGACGGTCGATTGCGACGGCAAGCTGTCGCCACGTGAGAAGATTCGCACTAAGAAGCGCGCGATTTCCGAGATGGCTAAGACCATGATGGCACACGTGCAGGACGGTGCAGATTATTCGGGTAAGTGCATCATGTCGCACTCGGCGTGCCGCGAGGATGCCGAGGCAGTTGCGGCGCTGATTGAGGAACAGGTCCCGCAGCTTAAAGGCAAGATTGAGATCAATGACATCGGTACTCTGATTGGCTCGCATACCGGACCTGGTACGGTGGCGCTCTTCTTTATGGGCGACAAGCGCGTGGACTAACTGGCGAGGGTCGGTGGGACAAATTAATCAGTAGTTCTTGTCCCAGGGTCGCTTGCGGCAACTAGCTCGACGCGGCTTTCACACCTGGGACAAAAACTACTGATTAATTTGTCCCACCACGTTGCTGTGAAACTACCCAATCGCAAATAGGCCCGCCTCACGTTTGTGGGGCGGGCCTTGCTGTTGCGGCTAACGTTTCTTTCCGCGGAAGAAGAAGCCGTGCAGTGATGGCTTAAGGCCGCGGTTGGCGCGATGCTCCTCGACGCGCTCGTGGATCGAAGCGACGCGCTCGATGACTTCGTCGGGAATCGGCACGTCGGGATTCATGTTCTCGACCTGGCTGACCTCGGCGGCGGCGACCTGGTCGATAATGGGCACATCGTCGCGCGAGATGACAGGTGTGGCGTCTTCCTTCATCTTGCGATAACGCTGCATCATGTCGGTCTGTAGCTGCTGGGCCGAAGGCGGCGTCCAGATGATGGCGTTGGCGCCGGCGGCGATGGTCTCGCGAATGCTCTCGGGCGTCTTGCCGCCCGGCGCGATGAGCGGCAGGTTGGGATAGTGCTCGCGCAGTTCACGCAGGACCTGGGGTGTGTTTTTGCCGGCGGCGATGTTGAGAATCTTGGCTCCGGCGCGCACTTTGGCATGCGCATCATCGTCGCAACGTACGACCGTGGCGATGACAGGGATGTCGGCGATGTTGGTGATGTGCTCGACCATCTCGGCGGTGGCGGGGGAGTTGACCACGCAGCCCGCCGCGCCCTGCATCTCGGAGACGGCTGCCATCTGCACGGAGCGCTTGCCGGTGGTGGTGCCGCCGCCTACGCCTACAAAGACCGGGCACTCGGCGACGGTCAACAGCGCCTGCGTAATGGCCGGCTGCGGCGTGAAGGGGTAAACGGCAAAGACAGCATCGGCATTGGAGTTGCGGATGACAGCTACGTCGGTGGTGTAGATGAGCGACTTGATGCGGCGGCCGAAGAGCGTAAAGCCGCTGGCCTCCTCGATCTCGTCGGGCATGCGGAGGGCCGCCTTGCGCAAACGCCCGTCGATGGGCAGCGGCTCCATGGGGAGCAGCCCGTTGGGGGTCACGGCTACCTGGGCCTCGGTGAACTCGTCTGCGAGCTCAACCTCGGAGAAATCGACCGAGGCAACGATGTCCTCGTGAACCTCGGCGGGCACATCGATGGGAGCTTGGTCGTTTGCCGCGGCGGGCGTGTCGAAGGAGCTGGTGCCGACGAAGGCGTCGACGCGCTCATTTAGATCGTTGAGGGTATCCATGGAGGCTCGATTCTATGTGATGACGGCCGGCGCGATGTAGCCGGAATAGCGAATGCTAAATCGTTTGACGAGTTGATTTTTCCCCGCCGCGACATCCGTTAGACCGAAGGGCCGGCGAACGTGAAGGAGCTGTGGTGGCGGGTATCGAGGTGCTATCTTGAAAGTCCCGTTTAAAAGAGAGGTGACGCGGTATGGAATTTTCGGCAATGTTGGGCTCGATTGGCCTATGCGTGGGCGCAATCGTAGCCGCCGCGGTCATCTACTTTGTGGTCACGGCCATTAAGGGCAAAAGGGCCGAACGCAAGGAGCGCGCGATGCTTAAACAGCATCGCGACCAGCAGGGCAAACGCGCACAGAGATAGCTTGTTGAGTTTTGGATCCGTGCGCTAGCTGCGTTTTCGAATCAGGGCAATGTAGAAGCCCTCAAAGTCGCGGCTAGGCGGAATGGTCAGCGTGCCGGGCATACCGTTGACGACGGACGAGACGTGGCCGGCGGCGATGGCCTCGGTGAGAGCGTTGCACTCGATACGCGGCTCCTCGCCGGCTTCCTGGGCGCGGCGTGCTTCGCTTTCGCTCGGCGTGCCGTCGAGGGGGATGAGCTCGCAGTCCATATGCTTGTCGAGGGCCTCTTGCAGGGCGTCTTCGTTTTCCTGCGGCATGATCGAACAAGTGGAATAGACGAGCGTGCCGCCCGGCTTGAGGGCTCCCATGGCGCGGTCCAGAAGCGCGCGCTGCGAGCGGGCGCACTTGCTCAGCAACTGCTCGGTGAGGCCGCGCAGGCTTTTCTCGTTGCCGCTGATGACGGTGCCCGTGCCGGTGCAGGGGGCGTCGAGCAGGATGCGGTCGAAGCGGAAGAACTCGTCGAGCTCGCGTGCGTCGATGCGCATGACGGGCACGTTTTTGGCACCTTGACGGTGGAGGTTGGACTCAAGCTTTTCGGCGCGGGGAATGCTCATCTCACAGGCCGTGAGGTGTGCCTGGCCCTGGGTGAGGGCGGCGATCTGCGTCGTCTTGCCGCCGGGGGCTGCGCACATGTCCAGGATGTCCTCGCCGGCCTGAGCGCCCAGGACCAACGGCGGCATCATGGACGACAGGCTCTGCAGATAGATTTTGCCGTCGCGGTAGATGTCGAGATCCCACAGATCGGAAACCTGGGCCTCGGGCAGGATAAAGGCGTCCGGATACCAGGTAACGGTTTGGTGCGCGATGCCGGCGGCATCGAGCGCGGCGGCGATGTCCTCGGCGGTTGCCTTGAGCGTGTTGGCGCGCAGTGTGACCGGGCGTGTGGCCGCGGCGCCGAAGCCCTCGATCATGAGCTCGGCATCGGCGGGCGCATAGGCGCCGGCGACCGTGTCGACCATAAAGCGCGGCAGGTCGGCGGCGGAGTGTTGGGCGGCAAGCTGGTCAGAAAGCTCGGTAGCAGCAAACTGCCTGAGCTTGAGCTCGGCCTTGACCTGCTTTTTCTGCTTACGACGACGCGGCTTGGACATCCGTCTTTCCTTCCCATTCCATTACATGTCGAGTGTTGTTTTAGTACTGGCTCTCGTGCTTGCTGAAGAAGTCGAAGCGCGGGGGCAGCGGCTTCACGCGGTGCTCGCCGGGCTTCTCGCCCAGGCTTTCCACGAACTCGTCCGTGGAGGCAAAGATGTTGTCCCAGCTAAAGAAGGCGACCGGGTCGACGTCGAAGTACTCACAGATGAGCTCGCAGCCGGCCGGGACGATACCGTGCATCAGGACGGTCGCCACGCGCAGCTCGGTAAAGGCGTCGACGAGGGCCTGCGTCATCGCGGCGTTTGCCTCATTACCCTCGAGCTTGTTGGCGGCCTTGGAGGCGTCGCTCCAGCGCTTGTTGGCGGTGCGCAGGTAGTCGTCGCACACGGCGAGCGCTCGGTGCGTCTCGAACTTGTACATGGCCTGCTCAAAGGCGAGGGCTGCCTGCTGGGCGGCTTCGACCACGGTGTCAGAAGCGGCACCGGCGGGGATGCAGCCGTTGCGGCAGGGGCTCTCGTCGCCTTCCTTGATGGCAACGCCGTAGAAGCAGCTGCGGGCCAGGCGGTTGAAGACGCCGGTCAAAAGGGCGCTCTCCTTAAGGGCCGGATCGATGACGCGCTTGTCGTCGCAGGCGCGTACCTCGTTGCCGTCCTTGTCCTTGCCGGTCACGCGCGTGTCGTATGCCTTGGGGCTAAAGCTCACCGGCTTCTCGGACAGGCCGAGCGACAGCCAGTGCGCGCGCATCTGCTCGCAGGTGTAGTGGTTGAGTAGGTCGTCTGCCGGCGGGGGAGGCGTCTGCGAGGACGAGCTGGCTTTTTTGCCCATGTAGAGCAGGTGATAGCAGGCGCTGACGGTGCCCTGCGTAAGGTCCCAACCCAGGGCCTCCCACATGGCGGTCTGAGCGATGCAGTAGAAATAGATGTTGTCCTGACCGATGAACTGGTAGATCTGAGCGTCGTCAGAGCACCACCAGTCGCGCCAGTCGAGCGAGCTGTGCTGGTAGGTGGGAGCGGGTACCTGCGTGGAATCGGCGGCGGGCTCGCCCATGAGGGCGGCATCCTGGGCGGCGACGCCCTCGGTCACGCCGGCGGCCTTGGCATCGCGTGCGAGCACGGTACGCGTATAGCTGATGGGCGCCCACAGGCTCTCGGGCCAGCACCAGCAGGTGACGTCGGAGACGCCATCGACCTCGGGCACCGGAACGCCCCAGTCGATGTTGCCGGTGATGCGGAAGGGCACGAGCGCCTTGCCGCTGCGGAAACGCACGCCGCCGTTGGCGAGCACCGCGTGGGCATCGTCGCGCTCCTTCCAGCTGGGGAAGGTGACGGTAAAGCTGCTCTTGTTGCCCTCGGGCTCCAGGACGGTGTGCTCGGGAAGCTGATCTTCGACGGCATCGAAGGCCTCGCGGAACTTGTTCTGAATATAGAGCTGAGCCGGCAGCAGCCACTCCTCCATGGTCTTGGAGACCACGGAACGAACCTGCGGGTTCTGGGCGAGCTTGGCGGTATAGGTCTTCATAAAGTCGAGGTAGGCCGGCAGGTCGAAGTAGAGGTTGTCTACCGGGCGCAGCTCGGGCACCTCGCCGGTGAGCTGGCTTTTGGGCGCGATGAGCTCCTCGGGCTCAAACTGGTGACCCAGGTCGCACTCGTCGGCATAAGCCTTCTCGGACTTGCAGCCCTGGATGGGGCAGCGGCCGATTACCTGACGGCCGTTGAGGAACGTGCCGGCCTTGGCATCGTAGAACTGCAGCGTGGAGCGCTTGGAGATGGTGCCCTGCTCGTGCAGGCGCTTGATAATCTCGGCGGTCACCTCGTTGTGAATCTGCGCGGCCGGCTCAAGGCCCGAGCCGCCGTAGATATCGCAGCTGATGTTGTAGTTGTTGAGGGTCGCGGCCTGGCGGGAGTGATTGGACTCGACATACTCGGCGATGGACTTGTCGTAGCCCTCGTTCTCCTTGAGCTTGCGGTAGCTCTCCATGATGGGCGAGCCATAGCAGTCGGTGCCCGAGGTGAAGATGACGTTCTCGCGGCCCAGACGGTCGCGCAGGAAGCGGGCGAAGAAGTCGGCTGGGACAAAGACGCCACCGACGTGGCCAAAGTGAAGGCCCTTGTTGCCGTAGGGCTCGCCGGCGGTAACGATGGCGCGGCGAGGCCAGCTGGGACGGTCGTTCATGGAGTATTTGGATGCCATGGGACTCCTTCGCATATGGTGAGAGCGCGGCCGGGCACAAGGCCTGGCGACGCGGTGGTCAATTCGTGCATATCGTTCGACATTATCGCACATGCGGACGGGTACGTGGCAGGGGCGCTATCCTAAGATGCTATGAATGAGATTTCCAACATACATGCGTTTGAAGACGAGGATTTTCTGCACGCCTGCTTTGTGTGGGGGATGGCCGTGCTTGGCGCATTTGCCGTGTGTCTGGTGCCGGTGTTTATGCTGCTGGGCGGGCCTGCGGACTTGGATGCGGCTGACGCGGGCGGCTGGATGGCCGTCTTGGGATGGATAGTCGGCTTGGCTGCGATCTCAATGGCGTCGTTCGCCATGCACGAGCTGGTGCACGGTGTGTTTTTTAAGCTGCTGGCGCCTGCGGGCGCGCAGGTGACCTTTGGGGCGAATCGCGAGACGGCGATGATCTATGCCTGCGCCGAGGGCGTTGTGTATTCGCGCCGGCGGTACATGGTGGTTTGCCTGGCGCCGACGGTTGTTGTGACGACAACGCTTGCCCTGGGGTTTGCGTTTTCGGGCTATCCGCTGCTGTGCTATCTGGCTGCCGGCTTGCATTTGTCGGGCTGTGTAGGCGACTGGTATTACGTGCGGACCATTTTGCGCGACCGCCGCATTGTCGCCTGCGAGGATACGTCCTTTGGCGTGCGCTTTTTTGGGTGAGGAGATGTCGATGAAGTCGTTGTTGCTGCATGCGTGCTGTGCACCATGCTCGCTTGAGCCGGTTCGCCTGCTGCGCGAGGAGGGGTTTGAGCCCACAATCTGCTGGACCAACCCCAATATTCAACCGCGCGATGAATGGCAGCGCCGCTTGGACGAGCTGCGCCGGTGGTGTGTCGATGGCGACATCGAGCTCATCGAGGCAGGGGAGGACCGCGATCACTGGGAGACCGGCGTGGCACCGCTGGGTGCCGATCGGCCTCGTCGCTGTCGCGCGTGCTATGCCCTGCGCTTGGCCGAGGCGTGCCGCGTGGCCCAGGAGCGCGGGTTTGAGTTTGTGGGCACGACGCTCGCCGTCTCGCCGTATCAGCTGTTCGATACCTGCAATGACGTGCTCAAGCGCCTGGCGGCGGCACGTGGGCTCACTCCGGTGATTCGCGATTTTCGCCCGTATTATCCCGAGGCGACACGCCGTTCGCGCGAGCTTGGCATGTATCGGCAGAACTACTGTGGTTGCCGCTTCTCGGCTGTCGAGGCGGCCATGGACCGCGCCCGCATCCGCGACGAGCGCAAAGCCGCCAAAAAGTAGTTCACTTGGGACGTCAGCCTGCTAGGATGTAGAGCGGACTTTAGCTATATAAGGAGTATCCGACGTGTCTATGCGTACCGATGATTTTGACTATAACCTTCCTGAGGAACTGATTGCACAGGCTCCTGCCGAGCCGCGCGACTCCTGCCGCCTGTTGGTGGTGGATCGCAAGGGCTCCCGGGCGGGAACGCCGTTGGAGCACGGCGGTACCGTTGAGCACCGCATCTTCCGCGACATCATCGACTATATCGAGCCGGGCGACGTGCTCGTCATCAACAAGACGCGCGTGATGCCGGCCCGCCTGATCGGTCGCAAGGCCGGCTCGGGCGGCGTGGTCGAGACGCTGCTGCTCAAGCGCCGCGAGGATGTGGATCCGCTGGGTCACGTTTGGGAGTGCCTGGTCAAGCCGGGTAAGCGCCTGAAGCCCGGTGCTCAGATTGAGTATCGTGCGGGCGGCGCCCATGCGCCCGAGGGCGCGCCCGTGGTGCTGACGGCCGAGGTCGTCGACTTTGTTACCGATAGCCGCGGTGGCCGTCTGGTGCGCTTTGAGCCGGCCGGTTGCAATGCCGCCGGCGACCCGCGCACGCTCGACGAGGCCATCCACGCTGCCGGCCACGTGCCGCTGCCGCCCTACATTACCGATTACGAGGGCGATCCCGAGAAGTACCAGACCGTCTACGCCATGAAGGAGGAGCACTCGGCTGCCGCTCCTACGGCGGGTCTTCACTTTACTCCCGAGCTCATGGCCGCTATCGAGGCCAAAGGTGCGAAGTTTGCCGCCGTCGAGCTCGAGGTGGGTATCGATACCTTCCGTCTGGTGGAGGAGGACGACCCTACACAGCACGTGATGCACACCGAGCGCTACCACGTGTCGCAGGAGGTTGTCGACGCTGTGCATAAGGCGAAGGCCGAGGGCCATCGTGTGATCGCCGTCGGCACTACCGCAGTGCGCTCGCTCGAGAGCGCGTTTGACGCGGACGCGCCGGTGTCCGATCCGGCTGTGACGGCGCGCTATTTTGAGGGCCGCGAGGACGGGGCCGATACACTTGGCCGCGGTGACATCGTGGTGCGCGAGAACGCCACGACGCAGCTCTACCTCATGCCCGGATCGACCTATCACGTGGTCGACGCGCTGATCACAAACTTCCACGTGCCGCGCTCCACGCTCATGATGCTCGTGAGCGCGCTTGCCACCCGCGACCAGATCATGGATGCCTACGCCGCCGCCATCGAGGAGCGCTACCGCTTCTTCAGCTTTGGCGACGCGATGCTCATTTTGTAAGTTACGCGGTTCTACGAACCGCGTAACTGCTCGACGCTGCGCGGGCCGCATTTGGACAATCTGACGTTCAACTTCAAGGGCGCGACCAGAAGGTCAGCGCCCTTTCGTTTCACGTCACCTTGCCTCAAATGCGACCCGCTCGCTGACTCTGCCATAACATCGGCATTTCTTTGGTTGTCGATGTAGTCATTGGGGACGTTCTTGTTCGACTAGTCGTTTAAGAACGTCCCCAATGACTACCTTGCATCAATCTACATAAGTTACGGTGAGATAGTTCTTGAACTGGCCTTTTTTGAGGCTAAACAGGAACTATCTCACCGCAACTGCGTTGAGCGTTTTTTGGCAGCCGGTTTACTTGCTTGCGAACAGCCAGACTAGGATGATCACTAGGATTGCGGCGACGATGCAGACGATGGCGCCGGTGAATTTGATGCGTGAGTCGCGGGTACGCTCGCGCACCGCGTCCTCGGTGGCTTCGAGCTGGGTAACCTCTCGCTCGGTCTCGGCGTGTTCGGCTTTGTCTCGGGCCAAGGATCCTGCAAGCGACTCAGTAATCTCTGGGTGGTCGTGTACTTCGTTCGCCTGTTCGATGATCGACTGCGCATGTGCGGCATCTGCTTGGGCGTTGGCGATGCTCTGCTCTTGGTCGCGGCGTGCCTTGTCCTCGGCGGCGATCTTCTCGCGCAGTTCGCGCTGGCGCGTTGCAGCGGCGGTTTTTGCGGTCTGCAGCTCGTCGCGCGCGGCATCGGCCTCTGCCGTCACGGCTTGGTGCGCGCGTTTGGCTTCGGCAATGGGGGCCTGCGCCTGTTCGACGGCCTGCTCGGCTGCGGCAAGCGAGTGTTCAAGGTCGGCGGTGATACGCGGGACATCTTCTTCGGCTTTACGCAGGGCATCTGCCGTGTCGGAGATCTGCATCGAGAGCTCGCTGGTGCGCACCGTATAGTTGGCGGGATTTGCCGAGGGATTGCGTTGCAGCTCGGCATACTCATGACGCAGTGTCTCGAGCTGGGCGCGCGTGGCGTCGACGGTTTGTTGTGCGGCGGCAATGCCGGCGTCTCGCTCGGCCTGCACCTTGTCGCGGATGCGCTTGGAATCCTCAAGACGGCGAACGAGGCGGTTGCCGGTCTCGCGCGAGCTCGCCTCGCGGGCCTCCACGGCATCGAGCGCGGCCTTCAGGCGGAGCTCGGTCGCGTCATCCTCTGTCTTCATTTGTTCGAGCTGACCCTTGAGCTCTGCTACTTTGGAAGCATGGACATCGCGATCGATTTCGGCTGCCGCAGCGGTCTTTTGCGCTGTGGCGATCGCCTGACGCTGGTCGGCGACGATCTGCTCGTAGCGGCCTGCGATATCCTGGCGCGTCTCGAGTTCCTCGGCCTGATCGGCAATGCGCTGCTCAAGTTCGGCCAGGTGGGCGCGGGCATCAGCAAGTGCCTTTTTCGCGGCGTTCATCTCGCGCATGGCCGAGGCACCCTGGGCGATAAAGGTGCCCACGGCGTTCGCAGTGTTCGAGACAGCGGTCCCCAGATCGCGGCTCGCGGCGGGGGAGTGCGGGGCGGTCGGGCGAGCGGTGTCGGCAGCGTCCGCATCGGCAGCCTGCGGCGCGGCGATATTGCCGGTACCGCCCTCGACCACAGAAAAGCCTGCTGCGTGCGGATCGACCGCATCGGCGCCAATCGTGGGGTGCTCGAGCTGCAGAAACGAGGGCATGGTGCTGCCCTGGTCGGCAACCGGAGTCTCGCCGGGCACAAAGGTCGAGGCCGCCTCGGCGGCCTCCTCTTCCTCGGCATCGATATCGGCATCGGCGACGGCGTCTTTCATCGCTTTGACAGCATCCATCATGGAGTCCATGACGGCATCGAGCTCTTCTTCCGAAGACACCTCGATGGGGCCCGCTGCTTGCGGGGCGTCGTCCTGAGCGGGCGCATCGTCGTTTTGCTCATCGGCGTTTTCTGTTTCGGGGGTTTCCGCCGTAGCGCTTTCGTCCAAGATGGGGTCGTCGAGGTCAATATCATCGCAGGTCACAGTGTCAGTATCTGCGGTGACGTCTGCGGGATCATCAATATGCTGTTGAGTCTGGGGGTCCAGCTCGTCTGTCATAGGCATGTGCTCCTCATCGTTGTTTGTCACCCTATGATAAAGTCTCGCGCCGACATCCCGCGCGCCGCAGCAAAGTTTCAAAACGTGTTCGATGGCTCGATCTGATAACAATAACTCGGCCGCTTTATCCAGTTTGTGCTTGACAATCCCTTCGCCGAACGACGTGGTGCCGTTCGCCTACCGCGGTCTTTTATTTTTGCTTGAACACGCTAAAGTTGCATCTCAGCTTTTGGCGCGTGAAGTTGGATACGCGCAGTCGGCGGGCGTGCCCGTCGCGATTTGAAAGGACTATGTATGGGACTTTTCACTGGTAAGACCGTGATCGTCACCGGCGGCGGCAAGGCCACGCTTAAGGACGGTTCTGCTGGCTCCATCGGCTACGGCATCGATATCGCATTTGCCAAGGAGGGCGCGAACCTCGTCATCACTGGCCGCAACGTCGCCAAGCTCGAGGCCGCCAAGGAGTCTCTCGAGGCCGAGTACGGTGTCAAGGTTCTGCCTGTTCAGGCTGATGTTTCGGCCGGTCAGGACAACGAAGCCGTCGTCCAGAACGTCATCGACAAGGCCATTGAGGAGTTCGGCCGCATCGACGCCGTCGTCAACAATGCTCAGGCCAGCGCCTCGGGCGTGACCATCGCCGATCACACCATGGACCAGTTTAACCTGGCCATTTACTCCGGTCTGTATGCTACCTATCTGTACATGCAGAAGGCCTATCCGCACCTGAAGGAGACTAAGGGCTCCGTGGTCAACTTTGCCTCGGGCGCCGGCCTGTTTGGCAACTATGGCCAGTGCAGCTATGCTGCCGCCAAGGAGGGCATCCGCGGCCTGACCCGCGTTGCCGCCAACGAGTGGGGCAAGGACGGTATCAACGTCAATATCGTTTGTCCGCTTGCTTGGACCGCTGCGCTCGAGAACTTCCAAGATGCCTATCCCGAGGCGTTCAAGGCCAACGTCCACATGCCGCCGGCGGGTCACTACGGCGACGTCGAGAAGGAAATCGGCCGCGTTGTCGTTCAGCTCTGCGGTCCCGACTTTAAGTACATGAACGGCGAGACCGTCACCCTCGAGGGTGGAATGGGCCAGCGGCCGTAGGGTTACGCGGTTTTTCCAAACCGCGTAACGGCTCGACGCTGCGCGGTCACCAGGGCGACAACTTGTCATTCAAAGAGGGCGGCATGACCAGAAGGTCTATGCCGCCCTCTTTTCATGCCAATTTGTTCGCCCTGGCGACCGCTCGCTGACGTCGCCAGAGCATCGGCGTTGCCTTGGCTGTTGGAGATGATCTCGTAGTCGTTGGGGACGTTCTTAAATGACTAGTCATAAGGGACACTCTTGCCGGCACTTGGGGACAGTCCCTAAGTGCCGGCAGATTGGGACACTCCTTTGCAAGATGGCGCTGAAGATTGTCCTCGACGACTAGTCGTTTAATGCATCAGTTTCTGTCGAGTCGGTGCGGTTTGCTGGTTGCCCGTATAATGGTTTGCGTATGAACCGCAACCAAGGAGTTCCAGTTTATGGACCAGAGCCTTTTTAAATTCGACCTGATCGCCGAGGACCCGACGACGCATGCGCGTGCCGGCGTGCTGCACACCCCGCACGGCGACATCGAGACACCGATCTTCATGCCCGTGGGCACCAAGGCAAACGTCAAGGGCATTCCTACCGAGACCGTCAAACAGCTCGGCGCCCAGATCGTGCTTGCCAATACCTATCACCTGTCCATGCGTCCCGGCGAGGACACCATCGCCGAGCTGGGCGGCCTGCACAAGTTTATGAACTGGCACGGCCCTATCCTCACCGACTCGGGCGGTTTCCAGGTCTTCAGTCACAACGATGCCGTCAAGCTCACTGACGAGGGCGTGCGCTTTATCGTCAACGATTACGACGGCCGCCACGTGTTCTGGACACCCGAGGACAACATGGAGATCGCCATGAAGCTCGGCTCCGACATCTGCATGCAGCTGGACCAGTGCCCGGGCTATCCCGCCACGCGCGCCTACGTTGAGCGCGCCGTTGAGCTGTCGAGCATGTGGGCCGAGCGCTGCTATAAGGCGCATACCCGCGACGACCAGGCACTCTTTGGCATCGTTCAGGGCGGCATGCACCTGGACCTGCGCTTGCGCTCGCTGCGCCATCTGGAGGAGTGCGGCGACTTCCCCGGTTACGGCATCGGCGGCTACTCGGTGGGCGAGGACCACGAGACCATGTTCGAGACCCTGGCACCGCTCGTAAGCGAGTACATGCCCAAGCACAAGCCGCGCTACCTGATGGGCGTCGGCAACCCCACCACCCTCGTGCGCGGTGTGGGTGTGGGCATCGACATGTTCGACTGCGTGCTACCGACGCGCACCGGCCGTATGGGCACGGCGTTTTCGAGTGAGGGTCGCCTCAACTTCCGCAACGCGCGCTTTGCGCACGACGACGGCCCCATCGATCCCACCTGCACCTGCCCGGTGTGCACGGGCGGTTACAGCCGCGCACTCATTCGCCACATGGTCACGCAGAAGGAGATGCTCGGCGGCATTCTGCTGTCGATGCACAACATCTACTACCTGCTCAACCTTATGCAGCGTGCCCGTCAGGCCATTATCGAGGGCCGTTACGGCGCATTCGTGAGCGATTGGATGAATAGTCCTGCCGCGGTGGATTACTAAGGGCGACAGGCGCGCTTACAGAGCGTGGGCAACGGCAAAGGCTGAGCGGCAGCCGCTCGTCACATTCGCTGACGTCGGCTGCGCGACCGCTGACCGATGCCTTGCAAGCGCATAACGCATCGTGGGTACCATACCGAATAGTTGATGTTCGGGCGGGTGTTTGGCGCATGGCGTCGACCCCGCCCGCTTTTCTTTTTCTCGATAGGAGTACCCATGATTAAGAATGAGAACGTCGAGGGCGAGCCGGCCTACGACGAGACGTACCGCCGCGGTCCCGTGGTCATGCGCGGGCCCATGATTCCTAAGGACAACACCTACGCCAACCTGCTGGCGCCCGAGGAGTCGACCGATTGGTTGCACGCCGACCCGTGGCGTGTGCTGCGCATTCAAGCCGAGTTTGTCGATGGCTTTGGCGCGCTTGCCGAGCTCGGGCCTGCGGTGACCATCTTCGGTAGCGCCCGCACGCCCAAGACCGATCCGCTCTACAAGGCGGCGCGCACGGTCGGTCGCAAGATTGCCCAGCGCGGCGTGGCGGTTATCACCGGTGGCGGCCCTGGCGTTATGGAGGCGGCCAACAGGGGAGCGGCGAGTGTCAACGGTAAGTCAGTTGGCTTGGGCATTGAATTGCCGCACGAGCAGGGGCTCAACAAATACGTGAACCTCGGTATGGACTTTCGCTACTTCTTTGTGCGCAAGACCATGTTCGTCAAATACAGCTCGGGCGCCATCGTGTTTCCCGGTGGTTTTGGCACGCTCGACGAGATGTTCGAGGTGCTCACGCTGGTGCAGACGCACAAGGTCAAGCGCATGCCGCTCGTGCTGGTGGGCAGCGAGTACTGGCAGGGCCTATTCGGCTGGCTTAACGGTCCGGTGATGAGCGCCGGTATGATCAGCCCGCTCGATCCGGATTTGGTACACATTACTGACGACCTCAACGAGGCCGTCGACATCGCCCTGAGCGGGCTGATGTAGGGTAGGTAAAATGGGACGGGGCTAAAAAGACTGGTCTGAAACATTTGATACCAGTCTTTTTAGCCCCGTCCCAAATGAACTGCTTCTAAGTTGCGGTGGAATAAGGATTGATTTGCGGCTGATGAGCCAAAAACAGTCCCTATTCCACCGCAAGTGGTAAAGGTGCCCCTAGTGGATGGGTTGGTAGCGGGGGCAGTAGCTGATGGCGATGGCGTCGACGCCTACATGGGTGGCGATGGTGCAGCCGATGGGGCCGGTGCCGGCGTCTACGTAGTCCTGGCCTGCGAGTGCCTCGTCGACAAGCTCCTGCTCCTCGGCGGCACCGGTCGTGAGCACGCGCACGCTGGAGCCCGGATGCTCGGCCAAAAACGCGAGGCAGTCTGCCATGGTGTTGGCGACGATGCGCTTGGCGCCGCGGCCCTTCTTGATGGCCTTGATCTCGCCCGATTTCCACTCCGGCGAAACGGCTAGGCGAATGTTGAGCATCTGCGTCAGCTGGCCGGCGAGTTTGGGGGCGCGGCCGTTTTTGACCAGGTTCTCGAGCGTGCGGGGAATCAGCAGCAGGTGCGCGTCGGACAGGGTCGCGCGGATCTGCGCCTCGGTCTCGTCCAGGCTGCGGCCGTCCTCGCGCATGGCCAGCGCGTACTCCACCAGCAGGCCCTCGGCAGCCGAGCCGGTGCGCGAGTCGATGCAGCGCACGTCGAGCTCGTGGGTATCGGCAACCTGGCACGCGTTGGCGTAGCAGGCAGACCACTCGCTGCACAGCGAGATAAAGATGGCGCTGTCGTGGCCGTCGGCGAGCACGCGGTCAAAGAGCGCCTTGAACTCGCCGGCGCTCGGCTGCGAGGTGTGTGGCAGTTGCTCGGAGCCGGCCATGCGCGCGACGTACTCCTGGGCGTTAATTTGCACCTGGTCGAGCAGGTCCTCGCCCTCGATAATCACATGCAGCGGAATCACGTAAATGCCGAGCTCTTGGGCGCGGGCGGGGGAGATGTCCGACGTGGAGTCGGTTATGATGGCAAAAGACATAATTGCACCTTTCGTTGGGGCGCTTGCGCGCCGCCTTCTGAGAGCAAAGTGCGACAAGTATAGTTGAGTCGTTCCACATTACTAGGTTCAATTGTTGAATAGTCAACAGTTTGAAGTGTCGGTGTGGAAATCGTCAACTGGGGAAGAGGAATGCCGATGGAGGCGTTGGAGATAGGCAAACGGCCGGTCGTGCTGTTCGATTTTGACGGCACGGTGGCAGATACGGGCCGGGCGGTGATGACCTCGACGCGCAAGACGCTGGCTGCGCGCGGGTTTTCGGAGGCGCAGATGGGTGATCTGCGCCGCATGATCGGGCCGCCCCTGTGGAAGAGCTTTCACGACTTTTACGGCTTTTCCCGCGAGGAGTCGCTTGTGGTGGCCGATGAGTACCGCGCCTTTTTTGATGAGCTGGGGCCGGAGGAGTACCCCGTTTTCGATGGGATCCCCGAGCTGCTGGATGGGTTGGCCGCCCGGGGCAAGCGTATGGCCGTGGCGACGTCGCGCATGGAGACAAAATGCATCGACATGGTACGTGAGCTCGGGCTTTCTCAGTTTGAGGCGGTGGTTGGCATGAATCCGCCGCAGGGACGCGAGACCAAGGCCGATTCGGTCCGCGATGCCCTGGCGGCGCTCGGTGCGACGGCCGACGATGCCGTGATGATCGGCGATCGCTTTAACGATGTGGAGGGCGCGCACGCGATGGGCGTGCCGTGCATCGGCATCTATTCGGGCGCGGCGGCGCCGGGCGAGCACGAGGCGGCGGGTGCCGATGCGGTGGTGCACTCGGTGGCCGAGCTTGCTAAACTTTTCGCTATCTAATGACGTAATGTGAGGGGCGGGCGTGCCCGCTGCTCATTGGTAAGGAGGTCGTCCATGAATCAGGTGGAGCAGAGTGTTGCCGAGTATGTCGACGAGGTCTGGGAAGATGTCGTCGCCGATATCGAGCAGCTGGTGAGCTATCCGTCTGTGGCTATTGCTGCCGATGCGGAGCCCGGTGCGCCGTTTGGCCGCCCGGTCCGTGATGCGCTCGATTGCGCGCTCGGCATCGCGCAAAAGCTCGGCTACCAGACGAGCGATGACGAGGGCTATGTAGGCATCGCCGATATCCCGGGCCGCGGCGATAAGCAGCTCGCGACCATCTGCCATGTGGACGTGGTGCCCGCAGGCCCCGGCTGGAACACCGATCCGTTTGCGATGGAGCGCCGCGAGGGCTGGCTGCTCGGCCGCGGCGTGATCGACGACAAGGGTCCGGCCGTGCTGTCGCTCTACGCTGGCGCCTACCTGCTCAAGCACGGCATTGTGCCACGCTACACCTTCCGCGCACTGCTGGGCTGCGATGAGGAAGTGGGCATGTCCGACGTTCACCATTATCTGGAGAACTACGCGAACCCCGACTTTCTGTTTACGCCCGATGCCGAGTTCCCGGTCTGCAATGCCGAGAAGGGTCAGTTTGGGGCGACGTTTGTGAGCTCCAAGATCGACGGCGGGCGCATTGTGTCCTGGAGCGGTGCCGAGGCGAGCAACGCCATTCCGTCGCAGTCTATCTGCGAGCTCGCGATTGCCGCCGATGAGCTTCCGGCACCCGTTGAGAACGCCGACCGCCTGGAGATCACGACGCTCGATAACGGGCATGCGCAGATTTTCGCCCACGGCATTGGCGGTCATGCCTCGATGCCCGAAGGAACGATCAATGCCGTCGGCCTCATCGTGGCGTATCTGCGCGAGGCAGAAGACGCGTTTGGCGCCCGTGACGAGCGCCTACTGACGCCTGCCGAGCACGAGTTTGTCAAGTTTCTGGCCTTTGTGCATGCGGACGCCTATGGCCGCGGCCTGGGTATCGATGCGACGAGCCCCGCGTTTGGCCCGCTCACCTGCAACCCCGGCGTCATCCGTGTGGTGGATGGTCACATCGAGCAGGTCATTGACGTGCGTTTCCCCGATAGCACCAGTGCCGATACCATTTGCGAGCAGCTCGAGCCGCTCGTGGGACGCTTTGGCGTGACGTACCGTGTGGGTCGTGCAAAGGTGCCGTTCTCGGTCTCTGCCGACGATCCGGCCGTGAGGGCGCTTATTGATACCTATAACGAGTTTACGGGCAAGCATGCCGAGCCCTTTGCCATGGGCGGCGGCACGTATGCGCGCAATTTTGCCCGCGCCGTATCGTTTGGCCCCGAGGAGACCGGCCTGGAGCTGCCCGCATGGGGCGGTCAGATGCACGGCCCCAACGAGTGCGCCAACGAGGAACAGCTCAAGCAGGCGCTCAAGATTTATATTGTGGCAATCCTTCGTCTAAACGAACTGGAGCTTTAAGGTTACGCGGTTTCCTAATCTAAGTTGCGGTGGAATAGTTCCTAGAATCGGCTGCCTAACAGCCAAACAGGAACTATTTCACCGCAACGGGGGTGCGGACAGAAAGTTGGACCGCGGGGCGGTCCGGACTGGAGGTTCGCATGTACAGCAGGGAGAAGGTCGAG
>CAJMEW010000025.1:0-37814 GCA_905212545.1 uncultured Collinsella sp. | reverse complement strand
CACAGATTGTGCGGTCCATGAACCTCAGCGACCCCGCCATGCCCTTCTGAGTTCCCGCATGGACAGCCACGTCAATGAAGAGCTTGGGGTAGAACTGCTGAGGGTAAACGCCCGCGGCAAGGAGGCCGGCCTTGGTAACATTGCCCTGGAAGTCGAGGAAATTCAGACGCTCCATCTTTGTCTTCTTGTCCGCCGCACCGCGCATCGCTCGAGGCGTCAACGAATAGGCACGCTCTATCGTGCGGTCGACCAGCGACTCGTCGAGATCGCCCACACTCGTGCCGGGCACCGCATCGCGATCGCTAGGACTCGTCCGTTCATATGACGACAGTGCCAAAACCTCGGTCGACGAGAGTGGGACATCTTTGTCATCGATGCGTTTGTAGCTGCCGCCTTGAGCGCCCCGCTCTATGACATAGCAAGGCTTGCTCGACGGGTCGAGCTCCTCAATCGTGATGACCAGAACCACGGTGCCCTGGAGCCCCACGCGTTCAATGGTGTATTTGGGCGGATTGGCCAGCTTTCCGCGACCGCCGGCATCGCCCATGCCCGCCACGAATTGGTTGAGCACTTTCTCGGTCTCAAAGTTTGCAACCGGGACAAAACCTGCGCGCTCACTCACTCCGAGCACGATGATTCCGCCGGCAGTGTTCGCGAATGCGCTCACCGTTTCCCACACGTCGCGGGAAAGCGTCGTGGCGCTCTCCTTCACTTCGACGTTAAGATCATCCGAGCCCATACGCCTTAAAGACTCAAGCAGACCGGCCAGCTCGTTTTCGTTCATCTGCGCGTCCTTTCGCTCGGTTCTGCGAAGAATGCCGCGAATAGATTTCCTTCGTCTCTCAGTTATCTCTCGTAATTATCTCTCATCTTTCTGTTATCTCTCATATTAGAGATGAGCGAGAGATGAAAGATAAGATGTCTGCCATCTGTTTCATATAAACATGTTTTTACTGGTAAAACAATCAGTATTGAGATAATTCCATGATTGCTTGTCTCTCTGCTGCTCAGTTATCTCTCATATTTATCTCTCGCCTTTCTGCTATCTCTCGTATTAGTGACGAATGAGAGATGAGAGATACGTAAGTGATGGACGAGCGTGGATTATTGGACAGGCAGAAAATGAGCGTGGATATTTGGACGGTTTTTGGGCTTTTGGCAGCCGATTTCATCCGAAAATCCACGCTCATTTGGTGGGCGTCCGAATTTCCACGCTCGTGTGTCCGAAAATCCACGCTCATCCGGCAGATTGGTCGAGGGCCCCATATGGGTATACTCTCGGGGATTCGACTCGATTCGCCCCCGCTGGGGCGTCAAAGGAGACTGCATATGCCCACCACCTCAACCGACCCGCGCGCCGCTGCCGCCGCACTGCTGGTGCCCGGCACCACCTGCCACGGCTTTGCCGTCGAGCGCCGCGAGACCGTGCCCGAGCTCGATTCGGACGCCTACGTGCTGCGCCACACCGCATCGGGCGCTCGCCTGCTGTACCTGGCGTGCGACGACGAAAACAAGGCCTTCGCCATTGGCTTTAAGACGCCGCCGGCCGATTCCACCGGCGTGTTCCATATTCTTGAGCACTCGGTGCTGTGCGGATCGGCCAAGTTTCCCGTCACGGAGCCATTTGTCGACCTGATCAAGAGCTCCATGCAGACGTTCCTCAACGCCATGACCTACCCCGACAAGACCATCTACCCCGTTGCCACCACCAACGAGCAGGATCTGTACAACCTGATGGACGTGTATCTGGACGCGGTGTTCAACCCGGCCATCTACACCAAGTCCACCATTTTTGAGCAGGAGGGCTGGCACTACGAGCTGGACCTGCCGGAGGACGCCGAGGGCGATGGCGAGGGCGGCTCCGCGAGCCTGCGCGAGGGCACCCTGCGCTATAACGGCGTGGTGTTCAACGAGATGAAGGGCGCGCTGTCCGATCCCATGAGCGTGCTGGACGATGCTGTCAACGCCGCGCTCTATCCCGACACCGCCTATGCGCACGAGAGCGGCGGCGACCCGCGTGCGATTCCCACGCTCACCTACGAGCAGTTCCTGGATACGCACGCACGCCACTACAATCCTTCCAACTCCTATATAACGCTCTACGGCGACCTGGACGTGGACCGCGCCTTGGCCTTTTTGGACGAGCGTTATCTGTCGCAGTCGAGTGCCGCGAGCCGCCGCATGGACGCCGCCGTTGCCGCCGGCGAGGACCCGTCCGCGCTGGCGCCCAATCCGCTGGACGTGCAGGCGCCTGTGACCTGCGAGTATAAGCGCGTCGAGATGGCCACTACGCCCGAGAACGCCCTGGTGGGCCTGGGTCTTGTGCTGGGCAGCGCGCTCGACCGTAAGCGCACGATCGCGGCGGATATCCTGTTCGAGGCGCTGCTGGGTTCCAACGAGGCACCAGTTAAGAAGACCATTCTGGCCGCCGGCCTGGGCGGCAACGTGGTGAGCTACACCGCGGCCGAGAGCCTGCAGCCCTACGAGCTCATCATGCTGCAAAACGCGCAACCCGGCGTGGCATGCGAGCTGCGCCGCGTGTTCCAGGACGCCTGCCGCGACCTGTGCGAACACGGCGTTCCGCGCGAGCGCCTGGAGGCCATCATCAGCAGCAACGAGTACGACCTGCGCCAGCGCGACTATGGCATCGCCGACGGCGTGGCCATTGCGTGCGACGCACTGAGCACCTGGCTCTACGATGATGACGCTGCGACGCTGGCGCTCAAGTACGGCCCGGTGTACGAGGAGCTTCGTGGCGAGCTGGACGGCAGCTACTTTGAGGACCTGTTGCGCGAGCTCGTGCTGGAGAACGACCACATGGCTCTGGTCGAGCTGGTGCCGGTGGACGCCGCCGAGGGCGCAGAGGGCGCCGAAGCTGCCAAGCTGGCTGCCAAGCGCGATGCCATGACCGATGCCGAGCTGGCCGACGTGGTCGAGCGCACGGCCGTACTGCGTGCCGCGCAGGAGGCCGAGGACACGCCCGAGGACAAGGCCACGCTGCCGCGCCTCCGCGTATCCGACATTGGCGAGGCGCGCCCCGAGCCGCCGCTCGTTGTGGACACGACCGCGCCCATCCCCTGTCTGCGCCACGGCATCCCCACCAACCGCCTGGCCTACGCCATGCAGTACTTCGACCTGAGCTGCATCGCATTTGAGGACCTGCCCTATGTGACGCTGCTCTGCCGCCTGCTCAAGCAGCTGCCCACACGCGAGCATTCGGCCGAGGAGCTCGACAATTTACTTGCCGGCAAACTGGGCTTTTTGAGCTTTACGACCGAGGTCATGACGCAGCCCGAAGTGGACGGCGTGCGCCCCTACTTGCTGGTGAGCGCCGGCGCCCTGTCCGAAAAGATCGACGCGCTGGCGAGCCTACCGCGCGAGGTGTGGTCGAGCACATTGCTGGCGGACGCCGATGCCGACCGCGTGCGCGACGTGCTCATGCAGATTCGTATTGGGCTTGAGCAGGGCTTTATCAACAACGGCCACTCGGCGGCGCTCGGTCGCGCGATGAGCTACAGCTCGCCTTCGGCCGTGGTGCGTGAGCAGCTCTCGGGCGTAGACTTCTACCTGTTCCTGCGCGATTTGCTCGACCACTTTGACGAGCGCCTGGACGGCCTGCGTGCCAAGCTTGCCGAGCTGGCAGGCCGCATCTTTGTGGCCGACGGCTGCCTGGCGAGCTTTACCGGCAGCGATGAGGACTTTAACGCGTACTGGGCCGCCGCGGGCGACTTGGGACTGGGAGCTGGCGACGGCGCCGATGCCGGCCGCGACGCGCTCGTGGTGCCGACGCCGTGCGACCGCCACGAGGCTTTTGTCATCCCCAGCGACATCTGCTTTGCCGCGCGTGCGTGCGACCCGCGTCGCCTGGGCATCGACGTGACGGGCGCCTGGGCGGTTGCTGCCAACGCGCTCTCCTACGACTACCTGTGGAACGAGATCCGCGTTAAGGGCGGCGCGTACGGCTGCGGATTCCGCGCGGCCGGCGAGCGTCAGGCGGCGTTCTACACCTACCGCGACCCGGCAATCGACCCCTCGATTGAGCGCGTGGAGCGCGCGGGCGCGTGGCTCGGCAGCTTTGAGCCCGACGAGGCCGCCTTTGAGGGCTTTATCGTGAGCTGCGTGAGCGGCATGGACGCGCCGGTGAAGCCGTACGCGCTCACCAAGCGCCGCAACACGACCTACCTGGCCGGGCTCGATCCGCACGCACGCGAGGAGCGTCGCGCCCAGATGCTCGCCGCCACGCCCGGTGAGCTGCGCTCGCTCGGCGCCGACGTGACGCGCATCGCAGCCGAGTCGCCCACCTGCGTCTTTGGCGGCCGCGAAGTCATCGCCAAGAGCAACGCCGACTTCAACGTAGTCGACCTGCTGGCATAACCACAGCAAGCAAAACCGCCACAAAGGAGACAGCACCTTCGTGGTGGTTTTGCCGTCTTTATCGCGTTTGCCCAGATAAAACCTGCCAAAATAAACCTGTCCCTTTTTGGCAGGCTTGGGAGATGAGGCTGGGATGGATAAGGCTGAGTTGCGGCGGGCGGTGATTGCCCGGCGCGATGCTATTGATTTGGATGTTCGGACAGCGAAGTCTGCTGTTGTATGCGCGCGGCTTGTTGAGCTGATGGATCGCTTGGGTGCCGCGGCACCGCACACCGTTGCCGTCTATGCGGCCATGGGTTCCGAAGTCGACCCCGCCGCGTTTGCCGCCGCGGCCGCCGCGCGTGGCTGGCGCGTAGCCTATCCGTGCATGCTCTCGGCAAGCGACGCCGCCGCATGCGGACAGCGCATGTGCATGCGAACGGTCGCCGCCGGCAACGCGGCAGCGGCCCCGTTTATCGCCCACCCTACGCAGGCCTTCGCAGCCACGGACGTCGACAGCAGCCGTTTTCCTATCGTGCCTGCCGAAGCACTCGACATGGTCGTCGTACCGCTCGTAGCCTTCGACCGCGCCGGCGCGCGCCTGGGCTACGGCGGAGGTTGCTACGACCGCTACCTGCCCACGCTTTCGGCAACATGCCAGGTCGTCGGCATCGCCTTTGACGAGCAGCGCGTCGACCACGTTCCCACCGATGCCCACGACCTGCCGCTGCCCAACATCGTCAGCGCCTAAATGCCAGCGTACCTCCCGGCAGTCTAGTGCTCCTCGCCGGCTCGGGCCAGGTCGTAGGGCGTGGTCTGGTAGACGTAGTAGTTGAGCCAGTTGGTATAGAGCAACTGAGCCTGGCTGCGCCAGACGTTGCGCGGCTCGGCGGTGGGGTCGTCACCTGGGAAGTAATGCGCCGGCACCTGAGGGTTAAGGCCGCGCTTCACGTCGCGCTCGTACTCCAGACGCAGCGTGTCGGTATCGTACTCGGGATGGCCAAAGACAAAGAAGCGACGGCTGTCGGTCGATTTGACGATGTACAGGCCCACCTCATCGGACACAGCCACGACCTCAAGCTGCGGCTCGGCCTCCACGTCCTCGCAGCGCACATCGGTGTTGCGCGAATGCACGGCATAGAAACGGTCGTCGAAGCCGCGAACCAGCGGGCTTTGCGGCTTCACCAGATAATGCTCGAACACGCCACTCGCCTTTGCCGGCAGGTCGTGCTTCTGAATACCGTAGTGGTGATACAGGCCCGCCTGCGCCCCCCAACAAATGTGCAGCGTAGAGTGCACGTGCGTGGTGGACCAATCCATGATCTGGCAGAGCTCGGGCCAGTAGTCGACCTCCTCGAACGGCATCTGCTCCACGGGCGCGCCCGTGATAATCAGGCCGTCGTAGTGGATGTCGCGGATGTCGTCGAACGTGCGGTAGAACGTCTCCAGGTGGCCGGCGCTTACGTGCGTGGCCTCGTGCGTCTTGGTGCGCAGCAGGTCCACCTCCACCTGCAGCGGCGTGTTGGAGAGCTTGCGCATGATTTGCGTCTCGGTGGCGATCTTGGTGGGCATGAGGTTGAGGATGAGCACGCGCAGCGGGCGGATGTCTTGGTGCAGTGCGCGGTACTCCGTCATGACAAAGATGTTCTCGCTCTCGAGCTGCGCGGCGGCAGGGAGGGCGTCGGGAATGCGAATGGGCATGGATGCTCCTTACGAGTCAGTTGCAGCTATGGTACAACGAGCAGCCCTATCCGCGCGAGCACATCGCCCAGCGATGCCGTCAGCGGCCCAAATCACTCCAAAAGTAGAGATTAAGGCATGCCTCAAAAATCTACGGCGCTTTAGCCTAGCAAAGTAACGGCAGGACGCTACAATGGTTCGACGCGAAAAACTCGGCCGAAAGGATACTCATATGTACCAGACGCGTAAGATCGGTGTGGTCGGCCAGGGCCACGTAGGAGCACATGTCGCCAACAGCCTGCTTATGCAGGGCATTGCCGACGAGCTGTACCTGTGCGATATCAACGAGGCCAAGGTGACGTCCGAGGTCCAGGACCTGCGCGACTCCCTTTCGTTTGTCCCGTACAACACCAAGATCGTCAACTGCTACGACCACTACGAGGAGCTGGCCTGCTGCGACGTCATCGTCAACGCCGCCGGCAAGGTCGCGCTGGCCGCCGGCAACCGCGACGGCGAGCTGTTCTTTACCACCGATGCCGCCCGCTCCTTTGCCAAGCGCATTGTCGACGCCGGCTTTGACGGCATCTTTGTGAGCATCTCCAACCCCTGCGACGTCGTGTGCACCGAGCTGTGGCACCTGACCGACTACGATCCCAAGAAGATCATCGGCTCGGGCTGCGGTCTGGACTCTGCCCGCCTGCGCACCGAGATCTCCAAGAAGGTCGGCGTGAGCCCCAAGTCCATCGACGCCTACATGATCGGCGAGCACGGCTTTAGCCAACTGGCTGCCTTTAAGGCCGCGACCATCGCCGGCAAGAGCCTCAACGAGCTTCAGGCCGTGAACCCCGACAAGTACGCCTTTGACCACATGGAGGTCGAGGAGCTCGCGCGCAAGGGCGGCTATGTGACCTACCAGGGCAAGCAGTGCACCGAGTACGCCGTCGCCAACTCCGCCGCGCGCGTCTGCGCCGCCGTGCTGCACAACGAGCACGCCGTGCTTTCCGCTTCTACGCTTATGACCGGCCAGTATGGCGAGGAGGGCATCTTTACCTCCCTGCCGTGCGTAATCGGTGCCGAGGGCGTCGAGGAGGTCTACACGCTCGACCTGTCCGAGTATGAGCTCGAGGGCTTCCACAAGAGCTGCCAGCACATCCGCGACAACATCGCCCAGCTCGACTGGTGGGACGCCGAGGCCTACGACGCAAAGTAGGCCGCTGGCTGCCGCAACCTTGCGAATCGAAGCGCGATACTAAGCGGGCCGCGCCGGAAATCCCCGGCACGGCCCGATTTTTTGCTCATGCAACACGTTTGCGAATCGAAGGTGAATACTTTTCGGCGATGTGAACGAGCAAAAACGAGCCCCCGAAGCATCGACACTTTTCACACTCCATTTCCTGCGGTTGCGCCAAGTTTTTCCTGCAGTTTTGGCGTCAAAAAGTGTGGATGCTTCGGGGGTCCAAAATAGGTCGTTCACTTCGCGGAAAAGCATTCACCTTCGTTTTCGCGCAGACACGAATCCGGCCGCCACAACGCAAAACGGGGCCCGCGCGCAGCGCAGACCCCGTCGCGAGAGGTTATTCCCGGTATATTAGTACTGCTCGATGCCCATATAGCGACGAACCTCGGGGCTGTGGTCGAAGACCTTGCCGCGGGCGGCGCGCAGCTCGCAGCTCATGTTGTAGAAGAAGATCGGCTCCAGGAACGAACGCACGCTGGCAGGCACTTCGCCCACGCCGTACTCAAGCGCATCGAGCACCATGACTGTATCGGTGTGCGTGTTGAGGAACGCAAGAGCGCGCTCCTCCATGGGGCGGCACTCGCCCGCGCCAAGCTGCACAAAGTAGAACACGCCGGGCTCGGTGGCCTCGAAGGGACCGTGGAAATACTCGCCGGAGTGGATGTAGCAGCAGTGCTGCCACTGCATCTCCATGAGCGAGCAGATGGCCATGGCGTAGGTCTGGCTAAAGTTGGGTCCGGAGCCCAGGATATAGAAGAACTTGTGCTGCTGGCAGAGCTCGGCAAAGCGATCGCCCAGCTCGGCGTTGACCTTCTCGCGAGCAGCGGGCAGCAGGGCATCCATCTGCTTAAGGCCGGCGTACATGTCGGCAAGCGCCTCGTAACCCTCCTGCTGGTCGAGCAGCTCGGCAGCCATCAGGGCGCCGATGCCCTGCGGGACCTCGGCCTGCGGCACGCCCTCGCCCCAGGGATAGACCCAGGTAGTCCACTTGCCATTGTCGATCTTGGAGCCCTCGCAGTCGGTGAGGGCAACGACCTCGGCACCGGCGGCCAGCGCCATCTCGCAGCCGTCGACGACCTCCTGCGTGTTGCCGCTGTGGCTGCAGGCGATGACGAGCGACTTCACGCCAAGACTCTTGGGAGCCATCAGGCAAAACTCGCGTGCCGTGTAGACCGTCGAGGTAAACGTAGTGGCCTCGCGCTTGAGCAGCTCGTTGGCCGGCATCAAGTCGATCATCGAACCGCCGCAAGCGATCCAAAAGACGTTCTCGATCTTGCCCTTGCGCTCGATGATTTCCTGAATCAGATCGTGTGCGTTCATCCTGATGTTCCTCCTTGTGCGGCGGTTTTGAACAGCGACAGCTCGTACCTGCGGTCGTTCTATGTTGTCCTATTTATAGCACGCACGGCGACGCCCGTGAAGCCATCTCGGCAAATTTGTTCTATGTTGTTCTATCTGTGGACGTTAGATGTCGAAGACGTAGCGCGAGCCCACGATCTTTTGGCGGCCGAGCAGTAGAGGGCGCCCACCAGCGTCGGCAAAGTACGCCTCCATATAGAAGAGCGGCTCACCGACCGGCACCTCCAGCAGCGGGGCCGTCTGAGCATCGGCAAGCGCAATCTCCACGGTGCAGGGGTCGGACTTGAGCGGCGCGCGACCCGAATGCTCGGCAACGAGCGCAAAGATGGAATTGTCCGTGAGGTCCTTGTCGGCAAGCGTCTGCAGATAGGGATGGTCGGCGAGCACAAAGGCGTTGTTCTCGAGCATGACGGGGATGCCGTCGGCCGTGCGCACGCGCTCGACCACGATAAGCTCGCAGCCGGGCTCCACGCCAAAGAACGCCGCATCCTCGTGCGTCGCCACGACCACCGTGCGCGACACCAGACGCGCACCCGGCACCATGTCGTTGGCAGCACAACCCTCAGTAAAGCTCTGAACGTCACCCTTCTGGACAATCTTGCGCTTGAGCTTGGGCGCGCACACAAACGTGCCCCTCCCCTGCTGACGGTTGAGATACCCCGCGCGCGACAGCTCCTCGATGGCGCGGCGCACGGTGATGCGTCCCACGCCGTAGTACTTCGCGAGCTCCATCTCAGAAGGAATGCGCGAGCCGGATGCGTACACGCCACGCGCGATCTCGCCTTTTAGGTCGTCCATAACCTGCTGGTACAGCGGCACGGCGGACACCTCAGTGCGCTCGGTTTTATCGTCGAATGCCATCATTACGCTCCATCCCGTGCATGCTCGGACTCAAACTCTTCAATCGCCGCCATAAACTGCTCGCCAAAGGCATCGGCCTTTTTCTCGCCAATACCGTTGACCTGGATAAGCTCGTCGCGTGTCTGAGGTCGTAGGCGGCACAGGCCGCGCAGGGCCTTGTCAGAGAAGACCATGTACGGCGCCATCTCCAGCTCGGTCGAAATCTCCTTGCGCAGGGCACGCAGGCGCTCGAACAGCTCGGCATCGTCACCCACGCGCGGGCGCTGATCTAGCTCGGCCTCCTCACGCAGCAGATCCACCGCGCGGCGGGCACGGGCCGAGGCCTTGCGCTTGGACGCACGACGCTTGACGGTAAAGGCAAACGCCTCGTCCTCGACCTCGGTGGCACGCGGGCCCAGCCCCACGACCGGGTACTGCCCCTGCGAGGTAGCCAGATAACCGCGGCCGCACAGCTGGCCGATGATGTCCTTGATACGCCCGACCGATTCGCTCGACAGCTCACCATAGCCGCGGTCCTCGTCCAGATGCATCTGGCGAATGCGCTCGGTGTTGCCGCCGTGGAGCACGTCGGCGATGAGCGACTTGCCAAAGCGCATGGGTCGCGTGGCCACATAGCGCACAGCGGCGCGGGCCATATCGGTGACGTCCTCGACCTCGAACTGCGTGAGGCAGTTGCTGCAGTTGCCGCAGCCCTCGGCCTCGTCCGTGGCGGTGGCGCCCGCACCAGCCGCGGCAGCATGCTCGGCCGCGGCCTCGTCGCCAAAGTAGCGCAACATATATTCGCGCAGGCAGCCGGTGGTATTGCAGTAGCCCTCCATCTGGCTGAGCAGACGATATCGATTCTGGAGCGCCCACGCGCGCTGCTCGTCGTCGAGCGCCTCGTCGGCCGCATCGCCGCGGTCGATCAAAAAGCGGCGCATGCGAAAATCGTTACCGTTCCACAGCAGGTGGCAGCTTGCCGGATCGCTATCGCGGCCGGCGCGGCCCGCCTCTTGGTAGTACGCCTCGATGCTCTCGGGCACGTTATTGTGAATCACGTAGCGCACGTTGGGCTTGTCGATGCCCATGCCAAAGGCGTTGGTGGCAACCATCACCTGTATGTCGTCGTCGATAAAGGCGCGCTGGCTCTGGCGGCGGGCATCGTTGCCCATGCCGGCATGGTAGCGGCCCACGCGAATGCCGCTGGGGTCCAGCGCCTCGGCAAGCTCGCCTGCCAGCGCGTCGACCGTCTTGCGGGTCGAGCAATACACGATGCCGCTCTCGCTCGAATGCGCGATCACGTAGTCGCGCACCCACGCGGTCTTGGCCTTGTCGCCCATCTCCTCGCAACCAAAGTAGAGGTTCTTGCGATCAAAACCCGTCACCACGGTCGCCGGGTTTTGCAGGCCGAGCATCTGCTGGATATCGGCGCGCACGCGCTCGGTCGCCGTGGCGGTAAACGCCGCCACGATCGGGCGCCGCGGCAACGACTCGATAAACTCACGAATCTGCAGGTAAGCGGGGCGAAAATCCTGGCCCCACTGGCTCACGCAGTGGGCCTCGTCAATGGCCACGAGCGGAACGCCGATGCCACCGTCGGCCGCGGCCTCCTGAGCAAAGGCTAAAAAGCGCGGCTCGAGCAGGCGCTCGGGCGCCACGTACATAAGCTGGTAGCGGCCCTCGCGCGCCCGCTTGAGCACGGTGTTTTGCTGGGCCGGAGTAAGACTGGAGTTGAGATAGCTGGGTCGCGCACCCGCCGCGAGCAGCGCGCGGGTCTGGTCCTCCATAAGCGACAGCAACGGACTCACCACAAAGGTGATGCCGGGCAGCATGAGCGCGGGCACCTGGTAGCAAATGGACTTGCCGGCGCCCGTGGGCATAACACCCAGCGCATCGCGGCCGGCAAGAATCGCATCGACCATGCGGTCCTGCCCCGGGCGAAACGAGGTGTAGCCAAAATAGGCGCCGAGCGTGTCGAGCGCCATCTGCTGCATGCTATCGGTCATGATTTCCTAACGTCCAAGTCATCTGCCGCCGATTATACGCCGCCACGCGGACCGGCGTCGCCCGGCTGCCGGCCACGGGCGATGCAATCCAAGGCGAACGAGCGTGGATTTTTGGACACTTTCCTGATGAGCGTGGATAATCTCCCACTTTAAGCCCGTCACCAAGCCAAAAACGGGAGATTTTCCACGCTCATTCTGCAGATTGCCGCTTAGGGGCGTTTACAGCGTCGAGCCGTTGCGCGGTTTGGAAAACCGCGCAACTAGAGCTACATAACCATGACGTAGCGGCTACCCACGTAGTACTGCTTACCCATCAGAACCGGCTCGCCATTGGGACCGGTAAAGCTGGCACGCAGGTTGAGCAGCGGATCGTGCGGAGCAATGCCCAACTCGGCCGCCTGCTCGGTATTGGCACGAACGGCCTCGACCGTGCGGTAGCCAACCGAGACAATCGGCGTTCCGCCAACACGCTCGACCTCGGCAAAAATCGACTTGTCCTCAAGATCGGCCGTCAACAGCTCACGGTAGGCGTCAAACGGCACAAAGATGTTCTCCTCAAAGATGGGCTCGCCGTCGGCTGTACGCACACGCTTAATATGCAGCAGCAGCGCGTCCTTTTGCAGGCCAAAGAACTCCATCTCGTTTTGACGTGCCGGCACAATCTGGCGATCGACCACATGCGCGCCCGCCTTCATGCCGTTGCTGGCACACAGCGCGGTAAACGTCTGCAGCGTCGAAGCGTGGAACTGACGATTGATGTGCGGCGTGGAGACAAAGGTACCACGGCCCTGCTGCTTAACCAGGTAGCCATCGGAGCACAGCTCCTCGACGGCGCGGCGCACCGTAATGCGGCTCACGTCGTACTGCTCGGCTAGCTCAAGCTCGGACGGAATACGCTCCTTGGGCGCATAAACACCTTTCTCGATCGCATCCTTGATTTCGTCGTAAATCTGCTGGTAAAGCGGTGCATTTTTGGGCGCGGGCATATCTGATCACTCTTATCGAAATATCGAAATAACTAATACGTATATAACGTCTAGTTTCATGTTACCTCATAATGATAAAACGATACACCCTCCCTATCAAAAAGCGACAGCTTCATTTTGGTAGGTTTTATCTGGGAAAACGAAAGTCCCTCGAAAGCAGCGAGGCTTTCGAGGGACTCATACGGAAGGGTTGCGCCAGGGCGGCAAAATGCCAATACCCTACCTGCCGTCGTCCTGCTGCAGGCTGTCCTGCTCGCTGAGGCGCGCCTGCCTGCTGGCCATGCGTGCGGGCTTGTCGGGATCGGGAACGGCCGTGGGCATGGGCTCGTCGACATGACCGCCCCACCAGCCGCCCACAAAGTTGAGCGTGTGGAACACATTGATCACGGCGCCGGGATCAATGTCGCACACCAGCTTGATAATGTCCTGGCTCTCATAGGTCGATACAACGGCGTGCAGCAGGTACATCTTTTCGCGGCTGTATCCGCCGATGACCTCGGCGCAGCTAATGCCGTGCTGAAAATGGTCAACATAGGCGGCCATGACCTCGTTTGCCTTGCGCGTCGTGATCTGCAGCGTCACGCGGTCGTAGCGACGATAGAAACTGTCGATGGTCTTGGTCGAAATAAACTGGAACACGATGGAGTACGCCGCCTTGTCCCAGCCAAACATAAAGCCAAAGATCGCCAGGATAAAACAGTTAAAACCAAAGATGACGCCCCATATGGTCTTGCCCGTGTGGTTGGAGACCCACAGCGCGATAAAGTCGGTGCCGCCGGTGGATGCGCCGGACTTTAGCGCGATGGCAGCACCCAGACCCGAGACCACGCCGCCAAAAATGATGAGCATGATCTTGTCGCCCAAAAACGGGGAAAAGTGAAAGATGTTGAGGAACAGCGACGAGAGCACGACCTGCATCATCGAGAAGATGACGAAGCGCTTGCTAATGCCGCTCCAGCATAGGAGCGCCACAGGGATGTTGAGCGCGAGCATACCGAGCGAGATGTCGATGTGAACGCCGCCCAGCGAGGTAACGCGATCGAGCAGGACCGCGACGCCGGTAAGACCACTCGGAAGCAGGTCGGCGGGCCGAATGAACGCCTGGATCAGGAATGTCTGGAGAACGGCGGAAATGGTGACTGCCACAGCGGTGATGGCGCGGCGGACGATGGTGAGACGGCCGAGCACGAGCACGCGATCCGTGAGTTGATCGATGGCGTTCGCCACGCAGGCTCCTTTCGAAGGCAGATGTAGTTGTGAGGCATGTCCGCGATTGTAGCATGGAGCGTGCGGGAGCGCTTCAATTCACCCTCTCTCGACGACCAAAACGGGACCAGCAACCCCCACAACCAAAGGGCAAAATTCCAAGTGAGTAGACTTTTTACGATCTGCCGAGCACACCCAAAAATAGCCACCTCTGTGACCTGCGGTTTTACAAAGGAAGATATGTTTTGTGCTCGGCCTGCGCCAAAAAGTCTACTCACTTAGCCCGAATCGAAGCCAAACAGATCAAAATCGAAACCGAATTGAGCCAGTCCACCGCAAAAAACGTTTGAACCCGTGCTTCTTGCGGTGAATCGACGCTACAGAGCGGCCAAAATGTCGGTCAGATTGTCGATAACGACATCGGCTCGCGATTGATCGAGGTTGACGCCCTCGTGCGGACGCAGCGCCAGGACGCGGGCGCCGGAGCGCTTGCCGGCCTCGATACCCAAAGGCGAATCCTCGATAACCAGGCACTCGGCAGGCTCCACCCCCAGCGCCTCCATGGCACGCAGGTAGATCTCGGGGTCGGGCTTAAACGCACTGCACTCGTGACCGCTGATGGTGTAGTCCAGCACGTCGGCGATACCGGCGATCTCCACCAGCTCGTCGATCAGCTCACGATAGGACGAACTCGCGATAGCGCACTTCACGCCGCGCTCGTGCAGCTCACGCATCACCGGCTCCGTCTGCTCGTTGAGCAGCTCGGCATACGGAACGGGATGGCCCGGACTGTAGACCTGCTTGTACTCCACGCGCAGGCGCTCGCGCAGCTCAACATCGTCGGGCACCAGCGCCTCCCAAATGGCGGGCTCGTTAGACCCCGAAAGATCGGGAATCTCGTCAAAGTGGAACCCTTTCTCTTCCATAAACGCCACGCGGCGACGGTTGTAGAACCACTCGGTATCGACCAGCACGCCGTCCATGTCAAACAGCACTGCCTTGATCATACGCATCTCCTCCCCACCTGCCAAAAAGGGACAGGTTTATTTTGGTAGGTTTTATCTGGGGTTTTATGGAACGACGAACACGCCCTCCCCAGAGCAAAAAAGGGGACGGAGCGCAAACCCCATCCCCTCTCAATCAACCCGTAAGGTCTACTTACTTGTGATTAGTAGGAAAGCTTCCACATGTAGCGACGCATGGTCAGCGGGTGCTGACGGGCCTCGGCGATCTGGTTGCCGTACTCACGCATAACGGCGAGGTGCAGCAGCGGGTTGAAGTAGGTGATGACGCTCGCGGGCACGGCGTCAGCCAGGCCGTAGTCCTTGGAGTCGATCAGAGCGACCTTGGCGCCCATGCGCTCAAGGAAGGTGAGGGCGCGGGCGTCCATCGGACGGGTGGCGCCATCGGACATGAAGAAGACGTAGGGCTTACCCTCGGTGGAAACCTCGAACGGGCCGTGGAAGTACTCGCCGGTGTTGTAGGCGGCGGCGTCGATCCACTGCATCTCGGTGAACAGGAAGGCGGCGTGAGAATAAGCCATCTTCTCGGAGGCACCGGAAGCCATGAAGTAAATCATCTTGTCGTCCTTGAAGTCCTCGGCGAACTTCTTGGCGAGCTTCTTGCAGTGCTGAGCGGCGTTCTCGCAGAGATCGAAGATGTTGGTGAGGCCGGTGATCATGTCCTCGTAGTGGTCATAACCCTCGGTCTGCTGAAGGATCTCGACAGCAAGAGCGATGGCGTAGCCGGGCTTCTCGCACTTGGCAGCGAAGTTGGCATGGAAGCCGTGAACGATGACGTAGTCAGCGTCGACGGTCAGAGCGGAGCCAGCCTTGTTGGTGAGGGAGACGACCGGGCAGTTGTGCTTCTTGGCGGTCTTGTTGGCCTCGACGGTCTCGGGCGTGGAGCCACCGAGGGAGCAGGTGATCACGAAGGTGTGCTCGTTGACCCAGGAGGGCGTGTCGTAGTTGAACTCGTTAGCGGTAAAGATCTGAACGTTCAGCTTGTCCGTGTTGTTGGCCAGGAAGTACTTGGCGGGGTAAAGGTCGGACATGGAGGCACCGCAGCCGACGAAAGCGACGCTGTGGATCTCGTGGTTGGACAGGACGTCAGCGACGATCTGCTTAGGGAGGTTAAGGTCGATCTCGTACATCTGACACATTCCTTTCGATTTTTGCGGCGCCACATTGCCGGGCGCTCGCAGGGTTACCGTGGTTTGGACCGAGTCGCCGGCCCGTTAAGGATGCGACAAGGGAACTGTCTCATTGTCGCATTTTGGGAATGGAAGCCTGCCTGGGGTATGGGATGCCAGGCAGGCCCCCGGGGGAAAGCGGTTAGACGCTTGGTCGCGACTAGGCCAGGATGCCGGCCGCGGAGAGGGCGATGCCGCCCACGATGGCGATCACGAGAAGCCAACCGGTGTTGACGTTCTTCTTGATGAGCCAGTACATAAGGCCGGTGAGGCCAAGGGAGATCATCTGGGGCATCATGCCGTCCAGGATGTCCTGGATAACGACGGTGCCCTCAGCGAACTGCAGCGGGGTGGTGGCGCCGATCAGCGTAGCGATCATGCCGCCCACGGACATAAGACCCACGATGCCACAGACATACATGAGCTTCTCCATGAGGTCGCCGCCCTGAAGCTTGCTCAGGTACTCGTGGCCGCCCTGATAGCCCATCTTGGCTGCGAACCAGGTGATCAGCACAGAGGGGACGATGGAGATGAGCATGGCCAGGATCGGGCCCATGATGGAGCCCTGCTGGGCCAGCTGAACGCCCAGGCCAAAGGCGATAACGCGGATGGTGCCCTGGAAGAAGGAGTCACCGATGCCGGAAAGCGGACCCATGAGGGAGGTCTTGACCGCGTTGATCGAATCGGGATCGAAGTTCTCGGGATCCTTGGCGTACTCCTCCTCCATGGAGGCGGAGAGACCCAGGATGAAAGCGCTCGTCTGCGGGGTGCAGTTGTAGAACGCCATGTGACGGTGGTAAGCCTCTTTCTTAGCAGCGAGCTGCTTGGGGTCGGACTCGTCCGGATAGAGGCGATCGAGCGTGGGAACCATGCCGTAGAGGAAGCCCATGTTCATCTGACGCTCGTAGTTCCAAGAGGCCTGGATGGCCCAGGAGCGCCAGAAGAACTGGCTGACCTTCTTGTTCAGGGACACGTCCTTGGTTGCGGTTGCCATAGTGTGTTCCTCCTTAGTCTTCGTCGTCTTCGAGCGGATCGTAGTCGGAATCGACACCGGCAGCTGCATGGGAACCGTTGAACTTGAAGCCCATGAAGACGACAGCCAGGCACACACCGATCAGAGCGACCGCGATGACGGACAGGTTGAGGTAAGCGGCGAGCAGGAAACCGATGAACAGGAACGGAGTCATACCCTTCTTGATCATCATGGTGAGCAGCAGGGCCAAGCCGTAGGCGGTCATGATCTTGGTCGAAACGTTAAGACCAGTGGACAGCCACTCGGGAACCATGTTGACGATGGCCTGAACCAGGTCGGTGCCAACAAAGACGGCGAGGAAGATCGGCAGGAAGTACATGACGGCGTACAGACCGGAGCCGGCGCAGATGTGCATGCGGTAGGCGGTCTTGAACTTTCCGTTATCGATCGCGCTATCTGCCACATGGGTGAGGGCGGCGATGATGGAACGGAACACGATGCCGAGGAGCTGACCCAGGACGGCGACCGGGATGGCGATCGTCATGGCGGTCTCGGCGGAAGCATCGGTCAGGCACGCAAAGGCAGCGGCCACGATGCCGCCCAGGACCATATCGGGCGGAACGGCGGCGCCGACCTGCACCAGGCCCATGGACACGAGCTCGACGGCGGCACCGACGGCAAGGCCGGTGGGCACATCGCCCAGCAGCAGACCGACGAGCGTAGCGCCAACGAGGGGCTGCTCGAAGTTAAGACGACCGAGCAGGCGGGAGTCCCACATGCAGAACACGCCGACGAGGCCGACGAGCACCGCACTGATGAACGTATTCATACCCTTCTCCTTTCAGTCAGGCAAAAGCCTGGTTGATTACAGCTTGGCGTCGATGTCGACGCTCTGATACGTAGGGGTCTGCTGAACATAGAGCTTGATGCCCATGTCGAGCAGCTGATTGACGTCGGCCTTCTGGGTGGCGTCGAGAAAGACGGAGCTGTCCTTGCCGCCGACCTGATCGGCACCGTCGTGGTTGGCGGTGGCGCCCAGGTTGATGGCGTCGAGCTTGTAGCCCTGGCAGAACTGCAGCATCTCGGCAGTGTTGCCAAAGACGAACATGACGCGCTCGCCGAGGGTGTTGAGCTTGTCCATCTTGGCGAGGGCACGCTCGACGGTGAAGACGTTCAGGCGCACGCCCTGGGGCTTGGCCAGCTTAAGAGCGCCCTTCTTGATGTCATCGTTGGCGGCAGCGTTGTCGACGACGATGATGCGCTCGGCCTGAACCTTGGTGGTCCAGGTAAAGACGACCTGGCCGTGCAGCAGACGGTAGTCAAGACGTGCGAGGACGATCTTGGCGGGACCGGAGCTGTGACGGGGCGCCTTGGCCTTCTTGGCGGGAGCCGCGGCAGCCTCGACCGGTGCGTTGGGGTTGGTCAGACCGGTGCGGGCCTCGTTGATGAGAGCCGCGAGCTCGGCGCCCTTGACGGGGGCGGGGCTCATAGCGAGCGTCAGCGCCAGCGGGATGTTGAAACCGCTGACAACCGTGAACTTCGTGCCGTTCTTGGAAAGCTCGACCATGCTGTTGTTGACCGAGCTGCCGAGCATATCGGTCAACACATAGACGGTGTCGTCCGCGTTGAACGTGGCGATCATAGCCTCAACCTTATTGGTGATGGGCTCCTTGTCGTCACGAGCAAGCGACACGACGTGGACGTTCGACACGTCGCCGAGAACCATCTCGAGCGTGTCTTTGGCGCCTGCGGCCAGGCCGCCATGAGATGCGAGAATGATCTGATTCATCTTGCCTCCTCCTTTTCGTTATGGTCATTATAACGTCTTATACGTTGCTTATATTGCTAATTAGTATAAAGACCGTTCGCGGATGAAAATCGACCGTTGACGGGTTTAACGTACTTGAAACGTTGGGGCTAGGTAGGCCGGCGCTGGCTGGATAACCCCAGATCAGACGCCTCGCCAATCCCCTATCGCACGAAGTACCAGGGGCTTTCCTGCACGGTGGGCTCCAGCGCGATGCCGGTGCGCTCGCGGAACAGATCCATGTCCTGCGATTTCTCCGTCCACCACGCGTTGGGCTTAAAGGTCATGCTCTCAACGACATGACCGACAAACACACTGTTGCGCAGCTTGGAGAAGTCGGTGTTCATAATCAGGATGGACGCGAGCACCAGCACAATGCCCAGGACCTTGATCGCGCCGGCGGGCTCGGCATAGATGCCAATACCGACCAAAACGGTCGCCACGGTTTCAAACGAAGCCACGACCGGCACCTTCGACGTCTCAAGATCCATCGAAAGGCCCTGCATATAGAAGATGTACGCAAGAGCCGTCGGAATAAAGCCAAAGCCCGCGAACAGCAGAATGAGCTGCGGGGACATTGCCGCGGCCACATCGGACCACGGAGCCGAAAGCACTGCCATAAAGCATCCGCCAAAGATAAAGCCCCAAAACGTCACCGCCAGAGGATGCAGCGTCTTGGTGGCCATGCGACTAAACACGGCCAGTAGCGCACCGCAAAGTCCGGCGATCACACCCGACACGACGCCCCAAGCCGAGAAATGGAAACCGGACAGGTCGCCGCTCGTCACCGCGAGCACGCAACCCACAATGTTAAAGACGATGGCGACGAGCTTGTTGGGGGTCACGTCCTCGCGATAAAGCACGCGGCCGAGCACGACGCCAAACACCGGCGAGGTGTAGAGCAGCACCGAGGCCGTGGACATGCCCACCTCGCCCATGCACTCGTAATAGCAGGTGTTGGCGACGGCCAAGCCGACGATACCGACAAGTGCGCAGGGGACGAGCTCTTTGGGGCTTGCCTTGAACAGTACCATGGGACCCGAGGCTTTTCCCTCACGAGCACCTCCCTGGCAACCTATAAATGCCAAGACCGGAGCCATTAAGACAGCACCCGACAACAGGCGAAAGGCTGCCATGCTCTGAGACGAAACACCCAGGGCCGATATTCCGTTAACAAAGATTCCGATGGTGCCCCACATAAGCGCGGCGATCAGCACCAGCACATAGCCCAGATTGCTTTTCTTCAACGCAGCCTCCTCGGTATCGTTTCCAATATGTTTCGTACTACGTTATAGTCGTTATATACATTTTTCAAGACACAAATCGCCGAACGGAAAAATGATCCGCTGGGGACGGAGAAAAACGGATCACTGAGGGGCTGGTCTGAATCAGTGATCCGTTTTCCTCCGTCCCCAGCGGATCATTTGGCGGTTGCGGTGAAATAGTTCCTAAATAGAGACTTCAAGCCCCCAAACAGGAACTATTCCACCGCAACTCATGAGGACATCGAGCTGTTAGGCCGCTCTATCCCCTAGTAGTCCAGCTTCCACATGTAGCGGCGCGTCATGTAGTCCTTGTGGGTGACGGCAGAGAGTGCACGCATGTACACGTTGTTGAGGATCGGGGCAAAGATCAGGTGGTTGAAGTACTCGCTCACGCTGTCCTTGATGTCGTTGAGGCCGAGCTCCTTGGCGTCGAGCTGATAGACGCGCTCGCCACCGTACTGGTTGACGAAGCGGATGCCGCGCTCGTCGTTGCAGCGGCTGCGGCCGACGCTGATGAGCTGGAACAGCGAGGTGCGCTTGTCCAGGATCTCGAAGGGGCCGTGGAAGAAGTCGCAGGTGTTGATGGTGCAGGAGTCGATCTGCAGCATCTCCTGCACGTTGCAGATGCTAAAGACGTAGGCGGCACCAAAGAGCGGACCCTGGGCCATGACGTTAATGCAGGGCTTGTCGGCGTTCTGCTCGGCCCACTTGGCGGCAAGCGGACGGGTGTACTCGACGGCCTTGCGATAGATGGGGTCAACCAGGTCGAAGGCGGCCATAGCGGTCTCGTACTCGGCATAGCCCTCGGTCTGCTGCGTGAGCTCCATGGCGATCATGGTCACGACGGCGGAGTTGGTGCGGCCCATGCAGGACTCGTCGACGGCCAGGCTGTCATACTGGATCTTGTAGTCGCAGACCTCGGTGAGGCCGGACTCGTCGACATAGATGGCGATGGTGCTGGCGCCGTGGTCCTTGGCGACCTGGGCGGCGACGATGGTCTCCTTGGTGCCGCGCATGGACACGACGACGGCCAGGGTGTTCTCGTTAACGTAAGCAGGAGTTGCGTGCACGAACTCGTTGCTGGTGTAGCTAGAGCTCACGACCTGCGTGGCCTCGTGCTCCATAAAGTACTGGGCAGGATAGTTGCCGCCGTTGGATCCGCCGGCGCCAATCCACACGACGCGCTTGATGCCGCCCTTGTCTGCCTTGTCAGCCAAAACCTGGGAGACGACATCCTTAACCTGTTCCTGAGTAGTCATCGTGCATCAGCCTTTCTTCTCGTTTGATGCTCTCGATGGCATACAAGTTACATACATGTTTTGGTTATGTCGACTAGTTGTATGCTATATTTGTCTTAGAAATTTTGCTGATGAGGTTTTTGATAACTAGCTACCAGCGGTTTTGTTGTTGTATTGGATACATCCTTGATTCGATAAGCATACAAGTTAGATACAGGTTAATCGAATGAGCACTTCGTCAAAAAAGAACTTGGCCCAATACGAGCGCTTGGCGGGCATGCTGCGTGACCGCATCGCCGCCGGCGTCTACGCGCGTGAAGACAAGCTGCCGTCCGAGATGGAACTCATGGACGAATCGGGGCTGTCGCGCAGCACCGTGCGCCATGCCCTTAAGGTGCTCGTTGATGAGGGTCTGGTTCGAACCGAGCGCGGGCGCGGCGCCTTTGTGGCCGACACGCCCGCGCTCCACGAGAACAACCTGGTGTTTTCGAGCTATACCAAGCAGGTCGAAGGCCAGGGCATGAAGCCCACCACGCGCACCGTGGACTCGGGCTTTGCCAAGGCGGCCGGCAGCATAGCTAAATTCTTTGACGCCGCCGTGGGCAGCAAGCTCGTCAAACTTGTCCGCCTGCGCTACCTGGACGATGCGCCGCTGTGCCTGGAGACCACCTATCTACCACCGAGCTTTGAGGCACTCATCGATCGCGATATCAACGGTTCGCTCTACGCCACGCTGCGACAGGAGTTCCATCGCGCACCGGCACAGGGGCATAAGACCTTTGAAGTGTGCTATGCCTCGCAAAACGAGGCGTTTTTGCTCAACGTCGAGCGTGGGCAGGCGCTGATCCTGATCACCGACTACGTCTACGACACCGACGGCCGCCCGCTCCACGTCTCCAAGCGCATCCAACGCACCGACCGCGCCAAATACACCGAGCCCATCGGCTAACCTGCCAAAATAAACCTGTCCCTAAATGGTAGGTTTGGGGAGGTCGGGGAACCAGGTTGGTTTGGGTTGGTTGGGTGTGCGCTCGGCCAGGACCAGCTCCATCCAGCACATGTCGTACCAACGGCCGAACTTTTGGGCGCAGCGGTCAAAGGCACCCACCAGGCGATATCCCATATGGGCATGGAAATCCTGGCTGTTGTGCGTCAGGTACTCGTCGTCCTTGTCGTGCGGCACGGCGATGAGGGCGCACATGTTGGTGATGCCCATCGCGACCAGGCATTGCTTGAGCGCGTCGTGCAGCTTGCGACCCAGCCCGCCGTGGCGCACGTCGCGCGCCAGGTAGATCGACGTCTCGACCGACCAGTCGTATGCCTCGCGGCTGTTGAGCGAACTCACATAGGCATAGCCTACCGGACGCCCGTCCAGCTCCATCACCAGATACGGATAGCGCTTGAGTGTACGCTCGATGCGCCCGGCGAACTCCTCAACGCTCGGTACCTCGTATTCGCAGGTAATCGCCGTCTGGCGCACATACGGCTCATAGATGGCAAGCAACGCCGGCGCATCATCGGGCGTCGCCAGACGAATCGTCGGCTCGGACATCTCGGTCATACAACCCTTCTCCCTCAAAAACAAAGGCCGCCTTGCGCCAAACCCAGCGCAAGGCGGCCCCTCGTCATTACATCAGGCTACAGAACCGCCGCCAACGCGTCGATATCCTCCTGCGTCGTGGCCCAGCTGGTGCAAAAGCGCACCACCGTGTGGGCCTCGTCGTACTTTTCCCAGTACTCGATCGCCGCATGCTCGCGAATGCGCGCCATGTCCTCGTTGGGCAGAATCACGAACTGCTGGTTTGTGGGCGTCTCCAAAAAGAACCGGTAGCCGTGCTCGTGCAGCACGCGACGAAGCGCCTGAGCGGTTTCGATCGCCTGACGGCCAATCTCAAAATACAGGCCATCGGTAAAGAGCGCCTCAAACTGCACGCCCGTCAGACGGCCCTTGGCCAACAGCGCGCCGTGCTGCTTAATACGCGGAATGGGATGCGCCGGGGCGTGCATGCCGCAAAACACCACAGCCTCGCCGCAGAGCGCGCCGCACTTGGTGCCGCCGATGTAGAACACGTCACACAGCTGCGCCAGCTCGGGCAGGGTAATGTCGCACTCATCGGCCGCCAACGCATAGGCCAGACGGGCGCCATCCACAAACAGCGGAATCTCGCGCTTCTGGCACACTGCGTGAATCGCCGCGAGCTCGGCCTTGGAGTACAGCGTGCCGTACTCGGTCGATAGACTCACGTACACGGCGCCCGGGAACACCGTGTGCTCGTAGCTCTCGTTTTCATAGAACACCTGGATATAGTTCTCGAGGTCCTCGGCGTGCATCTTGCCCTCGTAGCCGGGGATGGTGAGTACCTTGTGGCCGCCAAACTCGATGGCGCCCGCCTCGTGGCAGGCGACGTGGCCAGTCTCGGCAGCAACGACGCCCTCGTACGGCGCGAGCAGCATGTCGATCACCGTCGCGTTGGCCTGCGTGCCGCCCACCAGAAAAAACACGTCGGCATCGGGGGCCTGGCAGGCCTCGCGAATAAGGTGCTTGGCACGCTCGGTATGTGCATCGGTACCGTAGCCGGGCTGCGGCTCCATATTAGTGTCGACGAGCGCCTGCAGCACCGCCGGGTGTGCGCCGTGGGAATAATCGTTGTTAAACGCGAGCATGGCAATCCTCTCTTACCGGGTATCGGTCAGATGATTCAAACGGAGCTATTGTACGCCGTTGGGATAGGCAATACGCGCGGCAAGGCACTCAAGCGCCAGCACCAGGGCAAAGCCGCAGCTCACGTCACTCAAAAAATGCGCTCCGATCACGATACGGCCAAAGGCGACGAGCGCCGCGACCACAGCCGCCGTCCAAAAGACCACCCGGCGGCGCGACGGCTTTTCCTTAAAGGCCGCCGCGGGAAGCCCGGCGAGCATGAGGCCAATCGCCGCATGCGCGGTGTGTCCACTCGCGAACGACTTAAAGCCGTCCTTGATTACGCCGGCGGCGATATAGCTCCACTTGTCGGGGTTGCCAATCACCCACCACGGCTGAAAATTGAGCCCCGGCGTGACCTCGATCACGCGCATGCGCGGACGCGACCACAGCGGCTTGACGATCACGTTGAGGATAATGGCCTGAGCGACCCACACGGCAAGCACCATCAACGCCCAGCGCCTGAGCTCATCGGGCTCGGTCGCGCGCGTGAGGCGATAGATGATAAAGTTGGCGGCGATGACCAGCACAAACGTCAGCACCAGCTGAACGGCAATGAGTTTACCGCTAACCCGCAGGGACGAAACGATCTCGTAGCCGGCCAGGCCAACGTTGACGAGGATGCCGAGCACGGCAAGCCATTTGCTCCCCCTGGAGTCGGGACGCATCGCGCGTACGAGCATAACGCCCGCGACGCTCGCCGTCAGCTCGAACGGCAGCTCGCCGGCGGCCTCGATAAAGCGACCGTACATGCTGCCGATATTGAACAGCGCGCTCGAGATCTGATAATCGAAGAAACTGCCCACGCCCAGACAAAGGCACAGGACAACCGCGATAATGGCGACATCTTTCTTATAGATGTATCCGAACATGCTTTCCTTTCGATGGGGCTGGAATCAACCTGCAACGTGGCGGGACAAAGACAACTTCATCCCGCCACGCCCCCTACTTGTTAGTCGTCGTCGCTCGCACCCAGCTGTTGCAGCAGCATGAGTGCCGCGGCCACGGGGCCGGTGCCGTCGTTGGCGTCGAGGCCGCGACCCAGGCCGCTGCCCGCGCCGGCGCCCGCCTTGTAGGGCACCGACAGCTTGCGGCTCTTGGGGAAGTTCACCGCGCCATAGCGGGTCTTAAGTTCAAAGGCCACCTTTTTGGGCACGTCGACGCCCAAAAACGTGATGCGGCCGCCACTGAGCGTGACGCTCTCGAGCCCCAGGCGCTCGCCGCGAATGCGGATTCGTGCGCGATTGAACAGGTTGAGTCCCGCCAGCGGCAGCTCGCCATGCGCGGCCTCGGTCTCTTCCTGCACCTCATCGATGCTCTCCAGGTCCTCGGCCGCTGCGAGCTTACGGTACACGAGCACGCGCTGATCCACCGCCGGCAGGTACTCCTCGGACAAGAAGTAGTCGGCCGGCAGGTTGATGCCCACGCTCGCCGCCTCCACGCCGGCGTCGTCATCGCCGCGCGCCTCGGCCACGGCCTGGCCCAGCATCTGCGTAAACAGGTCAAAGCCCACGCTCGACAGGTTGCCGTGCTGCTCGGCGCCCATAAGCGAGCCGGCACCACGGATCTCCAGGTCGCGCATGGCGATGCGCATGCCGCTGCCCAGGTCCTGGAACTCGGAAAGTGCGGTCAGGCGCGCCGTCGCCTCCTCGGTGAGCGGCAGCTCGCCCGGGAACATAAAGTACGCGTAGGCCTGCGTGGCAGAGCGGCCCACACGGCCCTTGAGCTGGTAGAGCTGTGCCAGACCCAGGCGCTGCGAGTCCTCGATGATGAGCGTGTTGGCCGTTGCGTTGTCGATGCCGCTCTCCACGATGGTCGTGGCGATGAGCACGTCGATCTTTTTGGTCGCGAACTCAATCATCACATCCTCGACCTCGCGCGGGCTCATCTTGCCGTGCGCTACGCCCACGCGCGCCTCGGGCGCGGCCTCGTGCACGCGCGCCACGGCGTCGTCGATGGTCTTGACGCGGTTGGACACGTAGTACACCTGACCGCCGCGGCCCACCTCCAGGCGAATCGCCGCGCTCACCACGTCGGGGTCGTACTCTCCCACGTGCACGATTACGGGGCGGCGCCCGGTCGGCGGCGTCGTGATCAGGCTCATGTCGCGCACGCCGCTCGTGGCCATCTGCATGGTTCGCGGAATCGGCGTTGCCGAAAGCGTGAGCACGTCAATCTGCTCGCGCAGGTTCTTGAGCTGCTCTTTGTGCTGCACGCCAAAGCGCTGCTCCTCGTCAATGATCACCAAGCCCAGGTTCTTGGGGTTCACATCGGCCGAAAGCAGACGATGCGTGCCGATGAGCACATCAATCGTGCCCTCGGCAAACGCCTTGAGCGCGCGCTTCTGCTGCGCCGGGGTGCGGAAGCGGCTGAGCACTTCGACCTCGAGGCCAAACGGGGCAAAGCGCTCAAAGAACGTCTCGTAGTGCTGCTGGGCCAGAATGGTCGTGGGGCAGAGCACCATGACTTGGCGGCCGGAGTCCACGCACTTAAACGCCGCGCGCAGGGCAACCTCGGTCTTGCCGAAACCCACGTCGCCGCAGAGCAGGCGATCCATGGGCTTGGGCGCCTCCATATCGGCCTTGATGTCGGCGATAGCCTCCAGCTGGTCGCGTGTCTCGTCGTAGGGGAAGCTCTCCTCCATCTCAATCTGCTCGGGCGTATCGGGCGGACAGGCGATACCGGTAATCGACGAGCGGCGCGTATACAGGTCGACCAGGTCAAACGCCAGCTTTTTGGCGTTCTTGCGCGCCTTGTTGGTGGCACGCGTCCAGTCGGCGGTATTGAGCCTGGTCAGGCGCGGCTTGTCGCCGTCGGGGCCAACGTAGCGCGTGATGCGGTCGACCTGTTCGAGCGGCACGTAGAGCTTGTCGCCATCGGCATATTCCAGCAAAAAGTAGTCGCGTTCCTTGCCGCCCACTTCCTGGCGCGCGATCTCGCTAAAGAGCGCGATGCCGTGGGTAGCGTGCACCACGTAGTCGCCCGGCTTAAACGGGAAGGTGATCTGCGTAATGTCAACCTTGCGGCGGCTGCGCGCGCGGTTGGCATCCATGCGGGCATTGAGGTCGGCAATCGAGAACACGGCCAAATTGGCGTCGGGCACCACCACGCCCTGCGGCAGGGCAGCGTCCACAAAGGTCACGCGCCCGCGCGAGATGGTGGGCACGGCAGCGCCGGCGGCAGCCTGCGCGGCGCCCGCCTCGAGCGAGCGGGCGTTGAGCGCGTCGGCCTTACGCTCGCGAATGGAAGCATGGGCCTCCTGGCGTGCGGCACGGTCGGCGGAATCCGCCGCTGCCACGCGTACGCGCTCGCCAATGACGCCGGCATTTTCGGGCGCCGCGGTCAGCGATTCCTCAAAGGTAATGCCCTCGTCGCCAAAGGTGAGCTCCATCGACTCGCGCGCACCGCGGTCGGGGATGGCAAACACGCAGGCATAGCGATTGCCCACGACTTCCTGAATGCGCGTCATAAAACGGTTGTCCGAGCCCGCAATGGCCGGCTGCTCAATCTTGAGCTCTGCCGTCACCGCGCCGCCGGCACGAATGAGGCTCACGTAGTTCAGGCGCTGCTGGGCACCAAAGTCGAGCTGCTGAGCACGTACATATAGGCCATCCAGTCGGTCAATCCCCGCCTCGCCGGCACGGGCCTCGATATCCTCGTAGGCGCGCAGACAGTCGTCGAACAGCGAGCGCGGCTCGGACAGAACCACGAGCGCCTTGCCGCTCACGTGCGCCAGCGGGCTCACGGTCTGGCCGTACATCACCGGCAAAAAGCGGTCGAGTTCGGGCGTGACGATGCGCGCATCCACCATCTCGAGCAGCGCCGCCAACTTGCTGTCGTCCTGGCTGGCGCGGTAGAGCGCCACATGCATGTTGTGGACGGCCTCGTCGGTAAGCGCCAGCTCACGGCACGGGAAAATCTCGATACTGTCCTCGTTGCCGATGGTCTGCCCCGTTGAGCTCACCATGCGGCGGATGCGATCGATCTCGTCGCCGAAGAACTCAATGCGCACGGGCGCTTTTTCCTGCGCGGGAAACACCTCGACGGTGTCGCCGTGCACGCGGAACAGGCCGGGCGCGTCGGCGGCGCCGGCATTGGTGTAGCCCATGCCCACCAGGCGATGCGGCACCTCGTCAAAAGGAATATCCTCGCCCACCGCAAAGGTCGTGGACTCCCAGTAGCGGCTCTCGACTGGCGGCACGCAGCGCAGCAACGCGCGGGCCGAGGCAACCATGATGCAGTTGTCCCCGCGCACGATGCGCCCGAGCGCCTCGCAGCGCTGCGCCACCACGGCGTCGTCGGGCGCCTGCTCGCGCCACGGATAGTCCTTGCGCTCGGGAAAACGGCACACGTGCGCCAGGCCCACGTAGGCGGCAAGGCTGCGCGCGGCGCGATCGGCCGCATCCTCGCCACTCACAATGTAGACCGTCGGGCGCGGACGGCGCGCAAACTGAGCGGCCGCCATAAGCGTGCGGCCCGACTGCGACACGGCCAGCGTCACGTCCTCGCCGGCATCGAGTCCGGCCTCGACGGTCTGCAGCGCCTCGGCAGTGTAGAGCTGCGCGGCTATACGGTGAATGAGCATGCTGTTCCTCCGGCATCGCAACGCCAAAAGCCCGCCGGGGCAAGCTCGGCGGGTCGTACGTCAAATACATTGTCTGTCATGGTAGCGCATGGAGAGGACTCCGGCTCAAGGACAAACCCAGCCCCGCAAAAAACGCCAGACGAAAATGCGTTCCGCCCTACCCCGCTACGCGCACGCTGGGGCACAAATCTGCCAGCGGACACTCGTCACACTTGGGTTTGCGGGCATCGCAGATCTCGCGACCAAAGGTGATCCACTGATGGTTGACCGACTCCCAATACTCGTGCGGCAAAATCTTGAGCAGATCTTGCTCGGTCTTGAGCGGCTCCTTGGCATGCGTCTTGGGGCTCAGCATCAGGCGGTGCGCAATGCGGTTGACGTGCGTGTCCACCGCAATGCCCTCCACGATGCCATACCCCACGTTGAGCACGATGTTCGCCGTCTTGCGTCCCACGCCCGGCAGCTTCACGAGCTCCTTCATGTCGGCCGGCACCTCGCCGCCATAGTCGGCGACGATCATCTGCGCGGCCTCGACGGCATGCTTGGCTTTGCTCTTGTAGAAGCCGAGTGACTTGATGGTGTCTGCCACGTCAGCCACGCTCGCCCCAGCCATGGCCTCGGGCGTGGGCCACTGGGCAAACAGCCGCGGCGTCACCTTGTTGACCTGCGCATCGGTCGTTTGCGCCGAGAGCAGCACCGCGATCAGCAGGCGGAAGGGATTCTCGTGGTCCAAAAAGCACTCGACCGGGCCATAGCGACGGTTGAGGCGCTCACACACCTCGATGGCGCGCTCGCGCTTGGCGGCATTGGTCTCGCGTGGCATAACGACTCCTCGGCTCAACGGCACAATAAACTTATGGGCACAATTGTCCCACGTCCGAGACGCTTACGCCTCCAAGAATGCGCCGGTCTGACGGCTCCACAGGCTCGCGTACTCGCCACCCGCCTCGACGAGCTGCGCATGCGTGCCGTCCTCGACGATCTCGCCATCGGCCAGCACCACAATGCGGTCGAGCGCCGCCACGGTAGACAGGCGGTGCGCCACCACAATGGAGGTGCGGCCGCGCATCAGGTTCTCGAGCGCCTCCTGCACCAGCGCCTCGGACTCGCTGTCGAGGGCAGAGGTCGCCTCGTCGAGCACCAGAATCGGCGCGTCGGTTAGGATGGCGCGGGCGATAGCCACGCGCTGACGCTGGCCGCCCGAGAGCTTGACGCCGCGCTCGCCCACCATGGTGTCAAAGCCACGGGGCAAGCGGTCGATAAACTCCAGGGCGTTGGCCAGGCGCGCGGCCTCGCGAATCTGCTCATCAGTGGCGTTGGGACGACCGTAGGCAATGTTTTCGCGAATGGAGCGGTGGAACAGCAGCGCCTCCTGCGGCACGTAGGCAACCTGGCGGCGCAGGCTCTGCTGCGTGCAGCGCGAGACATCCTGACCGTCCACGAGCACGCGGCCGCCCTGAACATCGTCCAGGCGCAGCAGCAGCTTGGTGAGCGTCGTCTTACCCGAGCCCGATTTGCCTACCAGGCCCACGCGCTGGCCCGCCGCCACATGAAGCGCCAGGTCATCGAACACGCTCTCGCCCGCTGCAGCATCACGGTACGCAAAGCTCAGGTGCTCAAAATCAATCGCGCCCTCGGTCACTTTGAGCTCAGAGGCGTCCGGGTCGTCTGCCACCAAACGTGGCTCGTCCAGCACGCGCGTCATCTCGGCCGCATCGCCGAGCGCGCGGTTGATGCGCTGCATCATGGAACTCACGTAGTTCAGGCGCATGGTGAGGTTATAGGTGTAGGTAAAGATCATGACGAGCGAGCCGGCCGAGATGCCAAACCACGCGTTGCCGCCCGCCACGAACACACTCACCACGGCCATGGTGATGACGATAAGGCCCGAGGTCGTAAAGTTGCGCTGCATCATGGCGTGCATCGAGACCGTCTCGGCGTCGCGCGCGGCACGATCGGCGGCGTCGAACAGATCGCGTTCAAAGTCCTCGCGCCCGCAGGTCTTGACGGCCAAGATGTTCGTGACCGCGTCGGAGAGCACGCCCGAGAGCTTGTTCTGCGCGGCGGACGTCGCGGCCGAAAGCGGCATGATGCGCTTGTACATAAGCCAGACAAACGCGATGTAGACGGCCATGATGCACACCAGGATCACGGTAAATGTGGGCACCACCGGGGCGAGCGCCGCCACCGTGCAGATGACCGAGGTGATGGTGGGGATGAGCGAATACACCGTCACGTCCACCAGCCCCGTATAGCCGCTCATAAAACGGCTCGTCTGGCTCACGAGCGATCCGCCAAAGCGGCTGGTGTGAAATGTCATGGATTGATTGGAGAGCGTGTCGAAGCACAGGCGCGCCAGGTGATAGTTGCCCGCAATCTCGAGCTTGTAGACGGTGTAGTCCTGCAGCTTGGAGAGGATTTGGCCCACCAGGTTAACGAGCACGAGCGCCAGAATGTAAGGACCAAAGACCTCAAACACCTGGTCGCCTGCCACGGGACCGGCCTGGACGCGGTCGACGATGAGGGCCATCACATAGGTGTTGGCAAACGTGAGCAAAAAGATGTAGCCCGCCGACGAGAACACCGAGAGAAAGACGATCAGCGGCTGCGTGCGCGTGACGTCCCAAAAACGCTGCAGCGTGCGACGCACGGTGGAGCGTTTGAGCGGACTGGTGTTTCTCTGAGACATGGGCTTCCTTTCGCGTCTGATAGGGCGAAACGCCATTGTTGCACACTAAAGCGCACTTCAGGCAAGTGCGACGCGAAAAGCGCCCGCGCCCCGCGCTTGCGCAGGCGCCCCGCCGTCAGATGAAGCTAGTCCTCGTCTTTTTGGTCTGCGAGCAGGCTCGCAGACGTAAGCCCCAAGATCTCGTCGGCCTCCTCGGCATCTTCCAGGGCGTCGATGTCCTTGAGCTTGCGCTCCATGATGTTGGTGCGCGTGGTGATGATGCCCTCGACCGTTTTGCCCGCGGTCTCGATCTGCTGCTGGGCGCGGCGCAGCGCCTTTTGATAGCGCGGCAGCTCGGCCTTGACAGCGGAGAGCACGCGCAACACGTCATCGGTGCGTTTTTGCAGCTTAAACGTTTGGTAACTCATCTGCAGGCTGTTGAGGATGGCCGCCATGGTGCTGGGACCGGCAACGTTGACGTGATAGTCGCGGCCCAGGGTTTCGATGAGCCCGGGTCGGCTGACGACCTCGGCGTACAGTCCCTCAAACGGCACGAACATGATGCCAAAGTTGGTCGTTGCCGGCACACTCAGGTACTTTTCGCAGATGTCCTTGGCCTCGCGCTTCACCATCATATCGAGCGTCTTGCGTGCCGCGGCAACGGCCTCCGCATCGCCCGACTCCTGCGCGTCGAGCAAGTGCTCGTACGCGTCGCCCGGAAACTTGGAGTCAATCGGCAGCAGCACGGGGTCGCCCTCGTCCACCGGCAGCTTGACGGCAAACTCAACGCGCTCCGAGGCGCCGGGCTTGGTGGCGACGTTTTCCAGATACTGGTCGGGTGTAAGGATGTCCGCCAGAATTGCACCCAGCTGTACCTCGCCCAAAATGCCACGCGCCTTCACGTTGCCCAGCACGCGCTTAAGGTCGCCCACGCCGGTGGCGATGGACTGCATGTCGCCCAGACCCTTGTACACGGCCTCGAGCTGGTCGCTCACCTGCTTAAACGATGCAGACAGGCGGTCGTTGAGCGTGCGGGAGAGTTTCTCGTCCACCGTCGCGCGCATCTGATCGAGTTGCACGTTGTTGTCCTTGCGGATGGCGCCCAGCTGGGCATCGACCGTCTCGCGCACCTTGTCCAGGCGATGCTCGATGCCCTCGCGGTTGGCGCCGAGCTGTTGGGCCGTCTCGCGGCGCAGGTCATCCATCCGGTCACCAGCTTGCGAAAACTCGCGTGCGATGGTCAGGTAACGTTGCTGCTCCACGGCCGCAACGGTCGTCTGCTGCTGCGCGATGACATTGGCCGTGCGGCGGGTTTCGGCCAGCGCGACGTTCAGGGCATCGAGCGCGTTGTTGGCCTGCTCGAGTGCTGCCAGCGTTTCCGCGCTACTGTCGCCACGCTCCCGCAACTCGGCACGCAGGCTCTTGAGCTGGAGGGCGCAAGCCACAGCAACCCCCACCGCCACCAAGGCGATCACAACAAGCACAATATCAATAGCAGACATAAACTCCGCCCAACAAACTCAATCGGTCATCAATCAAAGCCGCGATCAATCTTACCCCGCCACACACACCGGGCGCCCGGCCCCTTCTTGGGCGCCCCTCTCCTCCGCATATTCCATAATGCGGCGCGCCGTTTTCCTGCTCACCTTTGAGTCATCGCCGGCCAAGTATGCGTATACGTTTCCTTTATTCAGGCGCAGAGCACGGCAGAGGCCATAGCGCGTTACACCCGATTCCTCCAATGCTTCCAGCGTTTTCTTTCTCATCAGGGCGTTCACCCTTCTATCGGCCGCCGGCTTTTCCTTCACCGCTCTATACGCACGCCAAACGTTGGCATAACGATTAGGGAGCTCACTTTTGGCGCATAGAGACGCCATGCTACCCGCTTGGCCGTACAAGGATAAAACGTCTCGGTAATCCTGTTCCATCCACGAGCCCTCGGATAAGCCCAGAACGTATTCGACTTTTCCTTGCGCCAAAGCGAGCAAAAACAGAGGCTCCGCCACGCGCGGCGCATCCGTCATCGCCTGCTCAACCAATTTTCTAAAACTCAGCGACTGCTGTCCGGATAGCTCTCGGCAATAGCCTTTTAAGAATCCCTCAAAGGTCAGATTCAACCGAGCACCTCCCTTCATTTGCTATTATTATTCATCTTCAATAATACTATTCAGTCGCACGATAGGGCCCGTAAGATGCAAGGATTCCACTCGTGGCGATAATCCTTGCATCCAAGAAGACCAATGGCGGCAAACGTCAGCCTTCCCAACCGACCTGGATGGTTGTTATGACATCGCCTAGGCGCTGGCCGAGGGCTGACAGATGTTGGAGCACTTCGCCGGGCGAAGCACCGTTGAGGATGCAGGTGAGCGCATACGAGACCAAGAAAATCGCCGCAAGTCCTAGCGGAATGAGCACGATCATCGCCAATGTGCGCAGGCGCTGGCCCACGCGGCGACGACGCGCACGACGTTTGTCGAACGCGAGCTCCTGCGCATATGAATCTTGCTGTACGGAATAGGCCTCTGGTGCCGATTCGCCCGCAGGCGAAACCACAGGCGTGGCATTTTGCGCAGGGGGCTGGGCTGCCGCCCCCTGCATTTGCATCTCCATGAGTCGTTGCTGCTGACGCAGCATGCGCTCAGCTTGTTGCTGCGGAGTCTCAAGAAACAGATCCATGCTGGCCTCCAAAATCGGAGCATTCGACGCTTACGACCAGCATCCCGCACCGCCATGACCGCGACAACGCAATCGCCGGCAATAGCCACAAAGTTTCTTTTGCTCAAAAGCTGTCGAAAAGCTCAACAACTCCCCTACCAGCACTTTCTCTGAGCTTTTTTCGTCAGCAATCTTTTGGCCTTCCACCCTTACGCCAACTGACCAAAATCTAACCAAAAGCTTGACGAAAATTGTGGAGACCGGGACCCCCACAAAAAGTGCCGCCCCAAAGGGGCGGCACACAAACTTATTATCAGCTTTTCTGTAACGAGCATGCGACGACTCAACGCCGGAGCGCAGGGCGGGGAAACCTTTGCCTCGCGCGACCCTGCGAAGCCGTGAGCGAGAGGGAAAGGTTTCCCCGCCCTGCGCTCCGTGGTCGGTGAGGACAGACTACATGCCCGCGAGACCGCGGGCGGCGGTGGCGCACATAAACGCCAGGGCCAGAATCACGAGCGAGCCGGCAATGTCAGCCAGGGCGCCCGCAAAGCGACGCTCAAACAACCAGCTCTCAAAGTGCGGGGCGACGTTGCGCCAAACACGCCACAGCAAGATGCCCATACCGATGACGCCCGGGATATTGAGCAGTAGGATCTCGGAGCACAAAAGACCGATCAGGTTGCCGGCGGCAAAGCCCGCATCGCCCTCGCAGTACTTGCGATAAATCATGTACAGCATGTACGCCACAAACGGCTGCAGGCACGCAGAGATAAACGTAACCACCATCGAGGGGTCCTGAGAAAAGACATCGGTGAGCTTATCCCCGCTCGTAGCATCTTTCGAAGCCAAGAACAAGCTAATGACCACCACGGGCACCACGCCCAAGATAACCTCGACCAGAGTAAACAACTTAGCAGTCAGATCCTCGCTAGCCGTATTGAGGTGAGGCGCCCACTCGGGATGAGCATGCGCGCCAACCTTTTTCTCCTTATCGGCACGGGCAACCTTACCGCCCTCATCAACCACGCGATTAGGATCACGACGAGTCCCAGCAGCAGCCACCCGAGCCCGAGACTTCTTACCCATAAAAAAACACCTCATCAGGTAGTAGATAAACAAAAAGTCGCTATCCAGTGTACCCCACCCAAGAACGGTACCGTCCCAACCAGTCCCCACACAAAACGTGCCGCCCCAAAAGGGGCGGCACACAAACTTCTAATCAGCTTTTCAGTAACGAGCACGCGACGACCCGAAGCGGGCCGGGAGGGCCGGACTACCTTCCCTCAACGCGACCCTGCGAAGCCGTGAGCGAGGAGGGAAGGTAGTCCGGCCCTCCCGGCCCAGCTCACGCTAGCATCACGCGCTAGTAGTTCACCACCTGCTCCTCAAAGTACGCCTTCGGGTGGTTACACACCGGGCACACCTCAGGCGCCTCGGCACCAACGTGCAGGTGCCCGCAGTTCAGGCACTTCCACACCTTCACGCCCTCACGCTCAAACACCTCGCCCGACTCGATGCGCTCGACGAGTTTGTTGTAGCGCTCCTCGTGGGCCTTCTCGACGGCGGCGACACCACGGAACTTCTCGGCGATCTCGACAAAGCCCTCTTCCTCGGCGGTCTTGGCGAACTCGTCGTACATCGTGGTCCACTCGTAGTTCTCGCCTGCCGCGGCATCACGCAGGTTGTCCAGAGTGCCCGGAACGGCACCGTCGTGCAGGTACTTAAACCACAGCTTGGCATGCTCGGACTCGTTGCCAGCCGTCTCGGCAAAGATGTTCGAGATCTGAACGTAGCCGTCCTTCTTGGCCTTGGAGGCATAGTAGCGATACTTGGTGTGTGCCTGGGACTCACCGGCAAAAGCGGTCTCGAGGTTCTTCTTGGTTTGGGAATTCTCAAAATCCATAGGTGTACTTCCCTTCAACGCATGCCGCCCGTAGGCTTCGAGCGGCCTCGTCTTTAGGATGCCCTCATGCCGAAAATCTAAACCTTACAATCCTGTTCTTCAGATTTGCACAGGCTAGATGCTCAGCCAGCGATCGCCCTCAGCTCGGCAAAAGCCCTCGCGCTCCAGGTCAGCCAGAATGCCCGCGATCAAGTCGCACTCGACCGGCCCGCGACCGGCTGCCGCTTCCATCTCGTTGACGCCCACCACGGCATCAGCAAGCGTAATCCCCGCCGGCTGCCCATCGCGCGCTGCCAACAACATACGCACGATATGCGCGCGCTTTTGGCGGCGCGAGCCCTCAAACTTGGACTGACGACTATAGCCCGCCGACCGCCTGGACGGATTGGGCAGTGTCTTTTTAAGATACGCGCCGTAATCCAGCAATGCGTAATACCACGCGCGCGGCGTGTCGGCATCGTCTTGAGGCGCGGCAAAGGGCGCGATCTCGTCCGCCGCCGCGCCGGGGGCCGCCGGACAGGCAGCTTGGATCAGCGGCACCAGTTCGCGATCGGGAACGGCCGGCACATCGGGAAAGAAATGATGCAAAAAGACCGTGCGCACATTGGTCTCCAAATACACGCCCGGAAGATCGAATGCAAACGAACGGATGCCCTGCGCCGTTGCCGGGCCAATGCCGGGCAGAGCGACCAAGTCACGCGTCTCGCGCGGAAACTCCCCATCCCAGTCCTCTACAACGCACTGTGCAGCCCTGTGAAGCGCCAAGGCGCGGCGATTATAGCCCATCCCCTGCCACGCATCCAAGACATCGGAAGGGACAGCCTGAGCGAGCGCCTGAACAGTCGGAAAGCGATCGAGCCACGCCGGCATACGCGTCTCTACGCGCGGCACCTGCGTCTGCTGCAGCATGACCTCGGAGAGCCAGATGATATACGGGTCGCGCGTTCGGCGCCACGGAAGGTCGCGATAACGCAGAACCCCTTCCGAACGAATCATCGAACGAAAGGGGTCCTGAATCATGGCTATGCTCCTTATGCGGCGCTATTCCTCCCGGCAAGCGCACGCACAGGTGGCGTACTCGGGAAACGCTTCGCGGTCGGCGAACTTGGGATCGACGGCCGGAAACTGGCGGTGAGCGACGATGTCGCCGAGCGAAACGGAATCGAGGTAGTCGCGCATCAACGCCTGAGCTCCGGCCCACAGGGGATGATAGCAGCACGCGCCCATGCGCGCACAGTCACCATCGGGCGCAGTGCAATCGTTCATAACCATAGGGCCCTGAACGGCCTCGACGACCTGGCGGATAGTAACATCGTCCGGACTGACCTTGAGACGCATGCCACCGTGGACGCCACGCAGGCTCTCCACAATACCGGCCTGGACCAAACCATGCTGAATCGAACGGGCAAACGAATACGGGACATTGACCTCTTCGGCAGCGGTGCGAACAGAAAGCAAACGCTCCGGATCCTCAGCAAGCATCGCCAGCATACGAAGGGCGTAATCAGTCTTCCTCGATATGTCCATTTTTCCCCTTTCAAGGAATACGAACAGCTCGAACGAGCTCCGGGGCCGAGCTTGTGTCGAGACGCTAAATGACCGCCAGGACATCCAAATGGTAAATCGATATCCACTGAGTGCCGCGCTTGGAGCGAAATGCATCAGATGCGGCGCACAGTGCAATTTAGTATAACCTAACCCCCTGCCTCGTAGAACAGGTGTTGCGCAACAAAGCTGTTGTTCAGACAAATATACTTATTAGATTTTACTTGCGTTCCCGAAGGCGCGGGGATTCTGGGCGAAGATGCACCAGGGCGATCGTTCTATCGAAACAAAGTGCATCAAACGCAAAAAGCCACGTCCGAAGACGTGGCTTTGATTGCGTTGGCGGGAAGTACGGGGCTCGAACCCGCGACCTCCGACGTGACAGGCCGGCGCTCTAACCAAACTGAGCTAACTCCCCAGGCAGTCGTTCGCGTTTGTTTCCGCTCGCGTGCGCTGCGGGGATTAGTATACACAGAAGTCTGTCCGGCGCGCAACAACTTTTTTGAAAAAATTTTTGGGACCATCCGGGAGGGTCTCCGGGGCTGGGGCGCGGGTTAAGTTTGCTGCTCTACAGTCCTGCGCAAGACGGAAAGCACATTAAGTGCTTTCCTTTGCG
>CAJMEW010000024.1:0-38813 GCA_905212545.1 uncultured Collinsella sp. | reverse complement strand
AGAGTACTGCGGGGTCAGCCCGTGGGAGGCCAGGGCGCCGCTGACCGGTGGACGGCACCGAGCCGTACGCTTGAACTTAGAAGGGGGAGGCCTCGCGGCCTCCCCCTTTTTTGCGTTGTATACACGTTGTGCTTTGGGACCTACCTCCCCCGTATGCGCTCTTACTCTTTGGCTGTATTTTGAGTCCTTCTAGTGTATTTGAGCGATAATTACTCGCATTGGCGTTAGGGAGGGCTTGATGTTTACCGTATTTGTCTTGGGCAATATTGCTTCGGGTAAGTCGACGGCCTGCCGCTATTTCGAATCTCGTGGCGCTATGCTTATCGATCTGGATGAGCTTGCAAAATCTCTGTATGTGCCGGGCTCTGATATCGTCAATACTCTCGCGGATGAATTCGGTTGGGACATTTTGGATGAGGAAGGCGGCATTCGCCGCAGCATCCTCGCTTCTCGAGCTTTCGCTTCTCCTGATTCGGTCGCACGGCTCAATGGCATCGTGCATCCCGTTCTGATTGAACAGCTTTCGCTTAGGATTCTCGATCCGGTTTGTTGTACTGTTTCATCTCCCCGTTATCCCTTTGCGGTGGTCGAGGTTTCTGCTCCGACTGGTTTTGAGGATGCATTTGGCTTGGCTGATGAAATTCTGGTCATCAGCGCCCCTTTGTCAGTTCGTCGCGAGCGCGCTATTCAACGTGGCATGGAGCCATCTGATTTTGATGCCCGTTCTGCTTGCCAGCCCGAAGAGTCTGCGCTGTGCAATCTCGCTACAACTGTGATTGACAATGCGGCAGACGATAACTCGCTCTTTGAACAACTGGACGCATGGCTTTCGCGCCATGGGTTCGGGGATGTAGCGGATAAGGAGGAGGCCGATGCCTAAGACACGTTTCCTTACGTGGTATCGCCTTATACCGCTGGCTGCCGTTTTTGCCTTCGGCCTTATCTCATTCGTTTACTCATATGCTCCTGCCGCTTTCTTTAAGCCGCTGTATCCGATTGACTACGAGGCGTATGTAAAGCAATCCAGTATTTCGCATAATCTGGATCCGTATCTGGTGTGCGCTGTCATTAAGTCTGAATCGAATTGGGATCCCGAGGCCGAGTCGAATCAGGGTGCTCAGGGATTGATGCAGCTGATGCCCGAGACTGCCCAGGATATGATCGCCAAGGGCCTTGTCGACGGTGGCGAGTATTCGGCCGACAACCTTAACGATCCGGCTACGAATATCGAGTTTGGCTGTGCGTATCTTTCGTATCTTCTAGCGTATTTTAACGGGTCGACTGACAGTGCCATTGCCGCCTATAACGCCGGCATGGGCAATGTCGACGGATGGGCGCAGCAGAGTACGTCGCTTCATAATGCAATCACCTTTCCCGAGACGCAGGTGTATCTGATTCGTGTCAATAATGCCTGGGTTCGCTACAAAACCCTCTATCCCGATCGGTTCGTATAGGACTATGCCTGCCGCCTGCGTATACTGCAGATATATGAGTTAGGAGTATCCATGGCGGAATTTGAAGTAGAACGCGTTGGTGGTGAACTTAAGCGCTTTGGCGTTGAAGGCTCTGACGTGCCGTTTAAGGTCGTGTCTCCCTATGACCCTGCAGGCTCTCAGCCTAAAGCCATTGAGTCGCTTGTGCAGGGTGTGAGGGACGGAGACCGCTATCAGGTTTTGCTGGGCGTGACTGGTTCGGGCAAGACCTTCACGATGGCAAAGACTATTGAGGCCCTGGGAAAGCCGACGCTGGTCATGGCTCCGAATAAAACGCTCGCCGCTCAGCTTGCGAGCGAGCTCAAAGAGTTCTTTCCCAATAACGCTGTGGTCTACTTTGTCTCGTATTACGACTACTATCAGCCCGAGGCGTATGTGCCGCAAAGCGATACATATATCGAGAAAGACTCCTCGATTAACGAAGAGGTCGAGATGCTGCGCCATCAGGCGACCGCGTCACTGCTCTCTCGACGTGATGTGATCGTTGTCGCATCGGTCTCGTGTATCTATGGCATTGGCTCTCCTGAGGACTATGCGGGTCTGGCTCCAAACGTCGACAAGAAGGTGCCGCTCGAGCGCGATGACTTTATCCATGCGCTTATCGACATTCAATATGATCGCAATGACTATGACCTGGCGCGTGGCACGTTCCGCGTGCGCGGCGATGTTGTCGACGTGTATCCGCCTTATGCTGAGCATCCGTTGCGGTTTGAGTTCTTTGGCGACGAGGTCGAGCTGATTGCCGAGATCGATGAGGTCACCGGTGAGATGCTTCGTGAGTACGAGGCCATCCCCGTATGGCCGGCATCACACTATGTGACCGAGAAGCCGAAGGTCAAGGCGGCTCTGAAATCGATCAGCGAAGAGTGCGAGAAGCGCGTGGCGGAGCTCAAGGCGACCGACAAGTTGCTCGAGGCGCAGCGTCTGCAGCAGCGCACCGATTATGATCTTGAGATGCTCGAGACGATGGGCTTTTGCAACGGCATCGAGAACTACTCGCGTCATCTGGACGGTCGCAAGCCGGGTGAGCCGCCGTTTACCCTAATCGATTACTTTCCCAAGGATATGCTCTGCATCATCGATGAGAGCCATGTGACGGTGCCGCAGATTCGCGGCATGCACGAAGGTGACCGCTCGCGTAAGGTGACGCTGGTGGAACACGGTTTTCGCCTGCCCTCGGCGCTCGATAACCGCCCGCTTCGTTTCGATGAGTTTGAGGCAAGGATACCCCAGTTCATCTACGTTTCGGCAACACCGGGCGACTATGAGCTGCGGGTTAGCCAGAACGACGTTGAGCAGATTATTCGTCCGACCGGTCTGCTCGATCCCAAGATCGATGTGCGTCCGGTTCGCGGTCAGATTGACGATCTTGAGGACGAGATTCGCGAGCGCGTTGCCCGCAAGGAGCGCGTGCTGGTGACCACGTTGACCAAGCGCATGGCCGAGGACCTGACCGACCATCTGCTTGATGCGGGCATTAAGGTCAATTACATGCATTCTGATACGGCGACAATGGACCGTGTCGAGATCCTGCGAACGCTGCGCGAGGGCAAGATCGATGTTCTCGTTGGCATCAACCTGCTTCGCGAGGGCTTGGATCTTCCCGAGGTCTCACTGGTGGCAATTCTCGATGCCGATAAGGAAGGATTCTTGCGCAACCGCCGTTCGCTGATTCAGACGATTGGCCGCGCGGCCCGTAACGCCGATGGCGAAGTCATCATGTATGCGGACGTTGTGACCGATTCGATGAAAGAGGCCATCGAGGAGACGCAGCGCCGTCGCGAGATTCAGATGGCATATAACGAAGAGCATGGCATTGTGCCCAAGACAGTGCGCAAGGCCATCAACGACATCTCAAGTTTTATTGCCGAGGCCGAAAAAACTGTGGGTTCCAAGGGGCGCTCGAAGGGCGACTCTCTTGGTCATGGCGCATTCTATACGCCCGATGAGTCGGGCGAGGGCGGCGTGCCGGAAACGGTGGCGCCCGAGCAGACACTTGCGGAGCAGTTGGAAGAACTGCCGCATGACGAGCTTGTGCGGATCGTCGAAACCATGGAAGAGGATATGCGCAACGCTTCTGCCGCCATGGACTTTGAGGAGGCGGCGCGCCTGCGCGATGCCGTCGTTCAGATTCGGGCGATGCTCGAGGGCGCGTCTGAGGACGAGACGATCGAGCGCTTACGTTCGCAGGCCCGCAAGGGTTCCACGTTCGCATCGGGCAGAAAACGCCAGGGTACACGGTTTAAGAAATAGCGAACAGGCCCCGAGTTCCCTGTGGAGCTCGGGGCCTGTGTCTTTTGCGCGCAGAAATTCGTGCGTTAGAGGTCCGCGATCAGGGCTTCGGCACAACGGATGCCGTCGGTGGCCGCGCTCATGATGCCGCCGGCATATCCAGCTCCCTCGCCACAAGGGTAGAGGCCCGGGGTCGACACGGCATGGCACGTTCGGTCTCGGGTGACAGTGACAGGTGAGCTCGAACGAGTCTCCACGCCGGTAAGAACGGCATCGGGACGGTCGTAGCCTCGTAGCTTTTTTCCGAGTAGGGGAAGTCCCAGGCGGAGCGACTCGACGATATGCTGCGGTAGGGCTTCGTCAATTGCCGTCCAGGTCACACCGAGCGGATAGGTGGGCTTTACCTTTCCGGGCGCCTTGCTGGCGCGTCCTGCGAGGAAATCTCCGACGAGTTGTGCCGGTGCGTTCCAGTTGGAACCGCCCAGGCGATAGGCGGCCGCCTCGCAGGCACGCTGGAGCTCGATGCCGGCGAGCGGGTCATCGTTGGGAAGGTCCTCAGGCGTGACGTTAACGAGCAGGGCGGCATTTGCGTTGCGTCCGTCGCGGGCATTGAGACTAGCCCCGTTGACGCACAGATGGCACGGTTCTGAAGAGGCGGCAACAACCTGTCCGCCGGGGCACATGCAAAACGAGAACACGCTGCGGCCGTTGGGAAGATGGGCAACAAGTTTGTAGGGGGCCGCCCCGAGCGCTGGATGTCCCGCCGAGGCTCCATATTGGGCTCTGTCGATGTCGCGTTGCGGATGCTCGATGCGAACGCCCATGGCAAAGGTCTTTTGTGCGAGGGCCACGTTGTGGTCCTTAAGGAGCTCAAAAATATCGCGAGCAGAATGCCCGCAGGCGAGGATGAGGTGCTTTGTCTCGATTGGCTCGTAAGCGGCGTCTTGGGACGATTGGACATCAATACCGGTGATGGCGCCAGACGCGTCGATGCGAATGTCGACGAGCTTCGTTCGATAACGGACGACACCTCCGAGCTGCTCGATGCGCTGGGATATAGCGGTGACAACCTTGGGAAGGATGTCGGAGCCAATGTGCGGCTTGGCATCCCACAGAATATCGCGGGGCGCACCCGCCTCGACGAAGGTTTCGAGGATAAGGCGATGGGCGGGATTTTTTGTTCCCGTATTGAGCTTGCCGTCCGAGAAGGTCCCCGCGCCGCCCAGACCAAACTGAATATTGCTCTCGGGGTCGAGGATGCGCTCCTTTAGAAAGAGGTCGATCGTCTGCGAGCGGCGAAATGCCGGGTCGCCGCGCTCGATAAGCAAGGGCTTAAGACCTGCTTTGGCGAGCGTGAGCGCAGCGAAAAGGCCGGCGCATCCGGCGCCGACAACGACAGGGCGTTCTTGAGGTGCGTCGGAGACGGGGGAGGGGAATGAAGGCTCATCGTCTTCTATCGCGCGTACGCGCGAGCGGTCACGCTCGGCAACGCTGTCGACCGCTTCTCGCTCGAGGTGGGGACTAGTCAGCTCAACACGAAAGCTCAGGATAAAATGGACGTCTCGTTTTTTGCGAGCGTCGATTGACTTGCGGTGGAGTTCGATGGACTTGATCTCGGAGTCCTTGCAACGTAGGATGCGCTTGGCGACTCGCTTGCCAACAATGAGGCAGGTATTTTCATCGCCGGCTTCATCGAGCGACGCGTTGACTTGGGTGATTTCGATCATCGAGGTCTCCTTAGAGGCAAGAAAGAGGCCGTCCGGTATCCCAGACGGCCCGAATGCGTTTTTGATTATAGACTGCGCGGCTACAAGCTGCTTGCAGCGCGAATGCCCGAGAGCCAGGCCCACGCAAGGTTAAAGCCTCCGCAATCGGCGTCGATGTCGAGCGCTTCGCCGCAGACGTAAAGCGGGGCGTCGACAACGCTGCGCGCGCGTAGACTGGGTGTTGAGATGCTCTCGACAGATACGCCACCACGCGTGACCTGCGCCGAGCGCTCCTCGGCTGTTCCCTCGACGAGCAACTTAAAGTGCTTGAGGATCGAGACCAGGTGGATGACATCGTTGGAGCCTGGATGGCACTGCTCGAACGCTGTACAGACGACGCGGGAGAGTTGCGGGGCGAGCATGCCGTCGAGCCAACGGGGATCGCGGGGCGAAAAGCCGCCGAGCAGCTCAACGCGCCGGTTGAGCATATCGAGCAGCTCGTCTTTGGAGAGGTCGGGGAAAACGTCGAGCAGGATCGTATCGCCGCGCTGGATACGACGGGAGAGGTTGAAGACAGCGACGCCCGAGATGCCGAAGGCTCGAAACAGTACTTCACCGTCTTCGTGCCAGAGCTCACTATGGTTACGGGTGAGCGTCAAGCGGGCGCGGACGCGCAGACCATCCAACGTCTTGAGTGCCGCCCGATCGCCAACGACCGTTGCCGATACGGGGCAGAGGATGGGGCGCAGCGAAGTGAGGGGGAGGCTAAACGTATCGGCGATACCGGTGGGGTTGCCGCCCGTGGCGATAATTACGGCATGTGCCTGCAGGGCCTCGTTCTTGCGAGGGACATCGGCGAGCGTTTTCCGAAGCGAGCGGAGCTCCGATTTTCGGTCGTCGTGCTTTTTTGCCTTGAGCGCCCGCGCTGGACGGTCTATTTGGAGTGCCCAGCCTTCGGAAACTTTGTGCGCCGAGGCAACGTTGGCTCCGCAGATTAAGGTGATACCTAGGCGGTTGCAAACGTTGAGAAGCGCGTCGCGCACCGATTCGGCGCGAAGGGAGCGCGGGTACAGCCGGCCTTCCTCGGAGGTTGTCATGATGCCCAGCGAGGAGAAGAAACCCATAAGCTCTTGTTCGGGCTGGGGGCCCATGACGGATTCGACGAATGCGGGGTGGTTATACCGCTGAGGATCAATCGATTCGTTGGAGAGGTTGCAGCGGCCGTTACCGGTCGCAAGGAGCTTAAGGCCGCAGGCGACATCGCGCTCAACGATGCAGACGCTTTTGCCAGCACGTGCGGCCGTAATGGCGGCGGCGAGGCCTGAAGCCCCGCCGCCGATTACCAGGACGTCATAGAAGGCGCTCGCGTTCACTTAGGCCTCGTCGGTCTCGTGCGGGGTAATGGCCTCGACGGCAGAGACTGCCTTGGGCAACATGTCATCGGGCAGCGCGGTCTCGACCTCGCCCTTATCGCAGGCCTCGGCGAGTGCCGGATTAATGGGAAGCTGGCCCAAGATGTCGAGGTTATAGCGATCTGCGACCTCGGGGAGCTTGCTCTTGCCAAAGACCTCAATCTTCTTGCCGCAGTCGGGGCACTCAATATAGCTCATGTTCTCGACAATGCCCAGAACGGGGACGTTCATCTTCTCGGCCATGTTGACCGCCTTGGCGACGATCATCGAGACCAGATCCTGCGGGCTCGTGACGATGACGATGCCGTCGACGGGCAACGACTGGAAGACGGTGAGCGCGACGTCGCCTGTTCCCGGAGGCATGTCGACCAGCAGGTAGTCGATGGGGCCCCACGAGGTCTCGCTCCAGAACTGCCTAATGGCGCCTGCGATGACCGGACCGCGCCAAAGGACGGGGTCGGTCTCGTTTTGGAGCAGCAGGTTGGAGCTCATGACCTTGACGCCGTGCTCGGAGATTTCGGGCAGCATAAGGTTGCCAAGGGCATGGACGTGGCGTCCGCTCATGCCGAACATCTTGGGGATGGAGGGACCGGTGATGTCGGCATCGAGGACGCCGACCTTGTGGCCGTGACGGGCAAGCTCGGTGGCGATGGCACCGGTGACAAACGACTTGCCGACACCGCCCTTGCCGGAAAGCACGGCGATGACGCGTTTGACCTCGGACAGCGTGTTCTCCTCAAATTGCGACGGCGACGTTTGTCCGCCGGCGGCCTGTGCGTGCTCGCAACCCATGTATGACTCCTTTGTATATGTTGGGGCCGGGGCCCCGTGATGTGACACGAGCGTCATTGTACCCTCGTTTGCGAGCGGGAGTCATTTGCGATGCATTTGGGCCGAGCGTGCTTGCAATACGATGGGTCCAAGCGAATGGGCGGGCTTACTGAACTTTGCTGGCAAACTCGAGGTATTGCATGCGCTGCAGCTTGTCGATCGTCGAGGCGTATGGGCTGTCTTCAGATTCCAAGTCGTAGCGCAGCCCGTCGGCACCAAGGTAGCCGGCGACATTGATGGTGGGCACATCTGACCTTGTTGCAAGCAGGGCCTTTTGATAGTCGGTGAGCGGGGCGCCGATCTTATTAAGGGTAATGGCTGCAATCTCGTTTGCCCCGACGGTGTCGTAGACGTTGAGCTCGGTATTGCCGGCGATTTCATAGTTAGCCCAGACGAAATAGGTCGACTGATAGACACGGAAAGCGTGGCTTGCCGTATCTTCCTGAGGGTACAGCTCGTCGTTGAGAGTCGTTGCGGCGCTCGGCTGATGGTCGCCAAAAAAGACAAGGACAACCGGTCTGCCGATATTGCGGAGCTCGTTGATAAAGTACTCGAGGTCCCGGTCGGATGCGTTGATGCAGGTGAGATAGGTGTTGAGCGCGCTATTGGCGCCCTCGCTGGCTCCCTCGACCCAATAGTTTGTCAGCTCTTCGGCGGGAACGGTGCCATAGTCGTAGCCGCCGTGATTTTGCATCGTGACGTCAAAGATGAACTGCGGTGCTTCGTCGGTTCTAAGCAGGTCGAGTATCTTGTCGTAGGTGGCGTAGTCGCATACGCCGGCATGGTAACAGGGCGCACCTTCGAAATCGCCGATTGAAAGAAAATCTCCAAAGCCCAGCTGCTGATAGATTTTATCTCGATGGTAGTTGACGGGGTTTTGCGGGTGCATAGCGGTAGCGGTATACCCAAGCTCTTTAAGGTCCTTTGCCAGGCTGTTGACGCCATTCATCTGATACAGCTGATAGGGGATCTTGCCTAATCCGACAAAGGCCGTTGTCGCTCCGGTCAAAAATTCGAATTCGGAGTTCGCCGTTCCGCCACCGGTGACCGAAGCGAGCATGGTGCCGCGAACAAGCGTGTCGGGAAGCGAGTTGTAGAATGCGGGGCCGGTGTACCCGGCCGCCTGGAGCTGCTCAAAGCACGAAAGGTCGCTAAAACTCTCGTTCATGACGGCAACAATCGTCGGCTTGATTTCATTGAACTGGGCAACGGCCGCCGCGCGTTGCTCGCTCGAGCCATACGTGCTGTCGTAGGCGGCGGCGAGCTCCTGCTCGATGCTCTGCGCCTCATCGGGCGTATAGTCTTCGGGCTTCTCAATGGGCAACTCGTTGACCATTTCGGTGAACGAAGTGATAAAACCCTGAGACGCATATGTGGTGATGGGCTGCCAACGGTCAAATCCAAAATTCAGCGCCTGCTCCAAGTCGATGCTGGAAAAGCCCGAGAGCCCCACAACGGTCACTAACAGAAAAGCACAGAGGTTAGCGGCGATTGCGGGGAAGACATGGGTGGGCGTACGGAGCTTTCGCGGACGGATAAGCGAAAGAAGCCCCAGGGAAATCTCCAGCAGGGCGAGAGAGGTTACGATTCCGGCGGTAAAGGTAAACTCGTATCCCTCGCTCACCTCCATTGCGGTGCCAAGGGCCAAGATATCGCTTGGCAGGATGGCTTCGCCTTTAAACGTTATGACGAAGTGCTCGGCAATGCCAAGGATGCAGCAGGCGACGGGCACGAGGGCCATGACGCCTCCATGACGCTGTCCCAGCAAATAAAGGGAGAGCAGAACCGTCGCGAGCAGCCCGACGGAAAACCCGAATGAGTTGGCGGGAATGCGATAGAACGTTTCGTTGCAGGCAATTTCGAGTGAAACGAACGAGAGCGCTGAAACAGCGGCGATGACAAGGATGTCACGGCAAATACAGGCAACCGTTCCCGTCGCAAGATCGGTTTGGTCGATAAGTCCCGAAACCAAGGGTTCGACAAGAAGTATGACGGCGGCAGCACCGAGCGCCGAATAAGAAAGGAGCCATAGGGAACTGTCCTCATTTACGAGCAATTGATTCGTAATCCATGCAGCTACCACGCCGAGCGGGATGAGGAGCGTCGCGCACCAAAAGACGCGGGCAATGGGCGGCTTTTCATTGTGTTTGATTGAAAAATACACGCGCACGACGACGGTGGCCACGATAAGGACGGCGATGAATATGGGCAGATTGACCATGTCGCTCGAAGTGATTTCAAGGGGGATATCTTCGGTCATGGACGTTCCTCTGTTACAGCAAATTAAGTTCAGTATTAGATTACTGTAACCTTTCCACGGCATTTCGAGAAACAAAGCGCCCGATACGCAAAGCTAAAGGTCTGCGAATCTTGTATTACGAACATCTGTGCGCGTCGAGTGCGCTAAACTCATCGGCAGTATGATTCGATGCAATAGGAGGCAAGGAGCTTCCATGTCTGATTCTTCTATCGTTATTCGCGGCGCTCGTGAGCACAACCTCCGTGATATCGATGTTTCCATTCCGCGTGACCAACTCGTGGTCATTACCGGTCTTTCTGGCTCGGGCAAGAGTTCGCTGGCATTTGACACTATCTATGCCGAGGGCCAGCGTCGATACGTCGAGAGTCTTTCGAGCTATGCGCGCCAGTTCTTGGGCCAGATGGACAAACCCGACTTGGATTCAATCGACGGCCTTTCGCCGGCGGTGTCGATCGACCAAAAGACGACGTCTAAAAACCCTCGCTCGACGGTTGGCACCGTAACCGAGATTTATGACTATCTGCGCCTGCTGTTCGCCCGTGTGGGCACCCCGCACTGTCCCGAATGCGGCCGCGTCATTGAGCGTCAGACGACCGACCAGGTTGCCGACAAGGTCTTGGCGGCGGGGGAGGGCCGTCGCGCGTTTGTGCTGGCACCGGTGGTGCGCGGGCGAAAAGGCGAGTACACCAAACTGTTTGAGGACCTTCGCGCCGAGGGCTTTAGCCGCGTGCGTGTCGACGGTGAAGTGCGCTCGCTCGACGATCCGATCGATCTGGACAAGAAGTTCAAGCACGATATCGAGGTCGTGGTCGATCGCATCGTGATCCGTGAGAACTCTCTGGGCCGTATCGCCGAGTCTGTTGAGCAAGCGACCGCGCTGGCTCACGGCAATGTAAACGTGTACATGCTGCCCGATCGTGATGCTCCCGAGGGGACCGAGGGCGAGCTGCTGGAGTATTCGTTGGCCTTGGCGTGCCCGGAGCATGGTCACTCCATTGACGATCTTCAGCCGCGTGATTTTTCGTTCAACGCTCCCTATGGCGCATGTCCTGAGTGCGACGGCCTGGGCTTTAAGAAAACCGTTGATGCCGAGGCGCTGATTGAGGATCCCTCGAAGTCCATTGCCGATGGAGTCTTTGGTAGCCTGTTTGGCAATTCGAACTACTATCCGCAGATTTTTGCTGCGGTCTGCAAACACTTTAAGGTGAGCGCCGATACGCCGTGGGAGGACTTGCCCCCTCGCGTGCGTCGTGCATTTTTGGATGGCCTGGGCGATACGAAGATCTCGGTCGACTACCAAAAGCTCGACGGACGTCGCAGCCAGTGGGATACCAAGTTTTCGGGCGTTCGCAACATCCTGTACGAACGCTATACCGAGACGACGAACGAGAACACCAAGGCGCGCCTGGAGAAGTACATTCGCGAGGAGCCGTGCTCGAGCTGCCACGGCGCTCGTTTGCGCTCCGAGATGCTCGCCGTCACCGTGGGCGGCAAGTCCATTTACGAGGTTTGTTGCCTGTCGTGCCGTGAATCGCTCGAGTTTTTTGAGGGCCTGGAGCTCACCGAGCGCCAACAGTTTATCGGCGGCCGTATCGTCAAGGAAATCCTGGAGCGCTTGCGTTTTCTGGTCGATGTTGGACTCGACTATCTGACGCTCGATCGTGCCTCGGCGACGCTTTCCGGTGGCGAGGCGCAGCGTATTCGTCTGGCAACGCAGATCGGCGCGGGTCTCATGGGCGTGCTCTATATTCTGGACGAGCCCTCGATCGGTCTTCATCAGCGTGACAACGAGCGCTTGATCAAGACGCTCGAGCGCCTGCGCGATATCGGCAATACCGTTATCGTCGTCGAACACGACGAGGATACAATTCGTGCCGCCGATTACGTGATCGACATGGGGCCCGGCGCCGGCGTCAACGGCGGACACGTAGTCGCGGCGGGAACGCCTGCCGATATCATGGCGTGTCCTGAGTCGATGACGGGCGCTTATCTGACCGGCAAACGAATGATCCGGGTGCCTGATGAACGGCGCAAGCCCGGTCGCGGCTGCCTTAAAATTACGGGCGCTCGAGCCAACAACCTCAAAAACGTTACTGCCAAGATCGAGTTTGGTACGCTTACGGTTGTTACCGGCGTGTCAGGATCGGGCAAGAGCTCCCTGGTTACCGATACCATTGCGCCTGCCCTTACGAATGCCATTCACCGTTCGACGCGCCCTGTGGGTCCATATAAGAAAATCGAGGGCATCGAGTGTATCGATAAGGTTATCGATATCGACCAGTCGCCGATTGGCCGCACGCCGCGTTCCAACCCTGCTACCTATATCGGCCTGTGGGATGATCTTCGCGCGCTGTTTGCGAGTACGCCGGAGTCGAAGGCGCGCGGCTACTCGCCGGGTCGTTTCTCCTTTAATGTGAGTGGCGGGCGCTGTGAGGCGTGCAAGGGCGACGGGCAGATCAAGATCGAGATGCACTTCCTTCCCGATATCTACGTTCCCTGCGAAGTTTGCGGCGGTAAACGCTACAACCGCGAGACACTCGAGGTCACCTACCGTGGCAAGACCATCTCGGACGTGCTCGAAATGAGTGTCACCGAGGCGCTGGCCTTCTTTGGGAATATCCCGCAGATTAAGCGCAAGCTCCAAACGCTGTACGATGTAGGCTTGGGCTACGTGAGCCTGGGCCAGCCCGCCACGACGCTCTCGGGCGGCGAGGCGCAGCGTGTGAAGCTCGCCAAGGAGCTTCATCGACGCCAGACGGGCAAGACGTTCTATATTTTGGACGAGCCGACGACCGGCCTTCATTTTGAGGACGTCCGCCAGCTGCTTGATGTGCTGCAGCGCTTGGTCGATGCGGGCAACACGGTGCTGGTGATTGAGCACAACCTTGATGTCATCAAGGTTGCCGATCGTCTGATCGATATGGGTCCCGAGGGCGGTAACGGCGGCGGAACCGTTGTGGTTTCGGGCACACCGGAGCAGGTTGCGGACTGTCCGCAGAGTTATACGGGCAAGTTTTTGGCGCCGTTGCTCAGGCGTGACCGGGAGCGTCAGGCTCAACTTGATGCTCAATAAATAGGCGATTCAGTTTATGGGCGCCATCGACTCCTTGTGATTCGATGGCGCTTGCTGTGTCGAAGTGACGTATGCAGCCGAATTGGACATATACTTAATCTTTACGTCCGAATGCGAGGGAAAGGATATGTCATGGCAAAGGCTGTAAAGACGCCAAAAACCAATGCGATGCGCGAGCTGGAAAGCGCCGGCATTTCCTATGTTCTACATACGTACGAAGACGATGGTGATGAGTCGGTGGGCCTGGGGGTCGCGATTTCGGAGCAGCTTGGCGAGGAGCCCGGTCAAGGATTTAAGACTTTGGTCTGCGTGACACCGTCCAACGACTATGTCGTGTGCTGTATCCCTGTTGCCGACGAGCTCGATCTAAAGTCCGCCGCGCGTGCCGCGGGGGAGAAGTCCTTGGCCATGATGCATGTGAAGGATTTGCTTGCGGCGACTGGCTACGTTCGCGGCGGCTGCAGCCCGGTCGGTATGAAAAAACGCTACCGGACGCTCATTGATGAGACATGTGTCCTTTGGGATACCATTTTTATTTCGGGAGGCAAGCGTGGTTATCAGCTCGAGCTTGCACCCGATGATTTAATTGCATTTTGCGGGGCGACGGTTGCCGCGATTACGAGAGAGGACTGAGCGATGCCGCAGGAAGAATTGAAGCGCGGAGCTCATTTTGCAAAAGAATCTGCGCCTCAGACACCCTCATCCGAAGCTTCTTCGTCGCGAGATGACACTGACGACATGGGCTCGTCGGACTACTCCACGGTTGGTCGTTCCGCCGGGCTTATGACCATCCTGACCATTGTGTCTCGCGTCACCGGTTTTATCCGCACGTGGGCAATGGCGGCCGCTATCGGCATGTCGCTACTTTCGTCCTCCTATCAGGTCGCCAACAACCTGCCCAATATGCTCTACGAACTCGTGATGGGCGGCATGCTCGTGACGGCGTTTTTGCCCGTGTACATGGGCGTGAGGCGTGAGCAGGGTCGCGAGGCCTCGAACGAGTACGTGGGCAACCTGCTCGGCATTCTGCTTTTGGTGCTGGGTGGCATTTCGTTGCTGGGGACCGTGTTCGCCCCGGGCTTTATCTGGACGCAATCGTTCCTTTCGGGTGACGGCGGCAGCATGGATACCGCTGCGTTCATGTTCCGTTTCTTTGCCATCCAGATTCTGTTTTATGGTTTGGGCTCGGTGTTCTCGGGCGTTCTCAACGCACACCGCGACTACTTCTGGTCGACGTTTGCCCCGGTCCTCAACAATGTGATCGTCATTGCGAGCTTTATGGGTTTTGCGCCCGTGTCCGCACAGTTTGGCGAACGTGCCGGCATCATCTTGATTGCGGCCGGTACGACCCTCGGTGTCTTTGTTCAGATGGCATGTCAGATTCCCGCGCTTAGCAAGCACGGCGTGCATCCCCATATCCATATCGACTTTAAGGACCCCGCGCTGCGCCAGACGATTGCGCTCGGTATCCCGACGCTGCTCGCCACGGTGTGCATGTTTGTCTCGACTTCTATCACCAACGCTGCCGCGCTGGTGGTCCAGCCCGAGACTGGTCCTTCCGTCATCGCCTATGCGCGCCTGTGGTACACGCTGCCCTACGCGCTGATTGCCGCCTCGCTTTCGACGGCGCTCTATACCGAGCTCTCTCACGACGCACAGGAGAAGGATTACGACAGCGTACGCACGGGCATTTCGCGTGGCGTCGCCCAGATGCTGTTCTTCCTGATTCCGTTCGCACTGTACCTGATTGTCTTCGCACGTCCGCTCAACATGATCTACTGTGCTGGCAAGTTCGATGAATCCGGAGTGGCGCTGGTGTCCGAGTACCTTGTCTACCTGGCGCTCTCGCTGCCGCTCTACGGCGTGGTCGTGTTGATGCAGAAGAGCTTCTCTGCCTTGCTCGACATGAAGCCCTATAGCCGCTATTGCCTGTATTCTGCCATCGGCCAGGCCGGCTCGGTTCTGCTGTTTGGCGTTGTGCTGGGCTTCGGTATGCCGGCAATCGCGCTTTCGTATGTTGTCGACTACGTGATCTTGGTCGGCTGTTCGCTGTGGTGGCTGCGTCGTCGCCTGCGTGGCCTTCAGGTCAAATCTATCCTGCATGGCGGTTTCTTTGGCCTTTTGCTCGGTGGCCTAGGTGCTGCCGCAGGCGCCGGCGTCATGTGGGTGCTTGAACACTTTGTCGGGGCACTTGGCGGCTCGATTCTGATTACTCTTGGCTACGTTTGCGTTGCGGGTGTCGTCTCGCTTGCTGTTACCTTTGGCCTTGCCGTCGTCCTTAAGATGCCTGAGGTCTCGGCGCTGCTTCGTCGCAAGTAGGTGCGCGTGGCCGGTCACGACAACATACCAACGCTTGCCGAGCAGGTTTCGCGCGTTCCCACACAGCCCGGATGCTACCTTTGGAAGGATGCCAAGGGCGATGTCATCTACGTGGGCAAGGCAAAAAACTTGCGTTCCCGTATGCGCCAGTACGTGACACTGCAGGATGAGCGTCAAAAGATCCCGCTGATGATGCAGCTGGTGGCGAGCTTTGACTATATCGTGGTGGAGACCGAGCACGAGGCGTTGGTGCTCGAGCGCAATTTGATTGGTCAGTACCATCCGTACTTTAACGTCGACCTCAAGGATGACAAGAGCTACCCCTTTATCGCCATTACAAAGGGCGACCTGTATCCCGCTATCAAATATACGCGCGAGCGTCATAAGCCGGGAACGCGTTATTTTGGTCCCTATACCGATAGCCGTGCGGCACGTGAGACGATAGATACGCTGCGCAAGGTTATCCCCATCTGCTCCGCATCCTGTGCGGAGTGGCGTCGTTGTCGTCGTATCGTCGAGTCCCACAGGGGCGAGGAAGACATCGTCAATATGATTTGCGCGCAAAACGGGCGTCCCTGCTTTGACTACCATGTCGGGCGCGGCCCGGGTGCGTGTGTCGGCGCGATTTCTCCTACGGACTATGCCAAGAACGTCAAACGTGTCGAACGTTTTTTGTCGGGCCATCGCAAGGATGTCGTCGATGAGCTGACCTCCGAGATGACGGATGCCGCCGAGGCGCTCGACTTTGAGCGCGCGGCACGCGTCAAACGTCGTTTGGAGGTCATCAGGGGTCTGGACGACCGTCAGCAAGTCGTTTTTCCCTCCAGTGTCGATATCGATGTCATCGGTTTCTATCGCGAGGAGACCATCTCCGCCGCTTGCGTCTTTGTCGTGCGTGAGGGTCGAACGGTTCGAACCTGCGAGTTTATTCTCGATAAGGGTTTGGATGTCGACGAAGAGGAGCTTCAATCGGGCTTTCTTAAGCGCTATTACGACGAGACGGCTGATATTCCAGCTGAGATAAACCTCTCTGTCGAGCTTGAGGATGCGGAGGCGCTGGGGGAGTGGCTTGCAGGCAAGCGCGAGCGTTCCTGCCATCTCCATAGGCCGCAGCGTGGCGAAAAGCACCGTTTGCTCGATATGGCATCCAAAAATGCGCGCCATGCCCTCATGCGCTACATGATGCGAACGGGGTACGCTGACGACCGCACCAATCAAGCGCTCCTGGAGCTCGAAAGCGCGCTGGCGCTGCCGGCGCCGCCGATGCGTATCGAGTGCTTCGATATCTCGACGCTGCATGGAACCTTTACCGTCGCCTCGATGGTGGTGTTTACCAACGGACGCGCCAACAAGAGCCAGTACCGTCGTTTTAAAATTCAGGCCGAATTGGACGAGGCAAACGACTTCGTGTCGATGTCCGAGGTTTTGGGACGACGCTATGCTCCCGAGCGCATGGCCGACGAGCGTTTTGGCTCGCGCCCCGATTTGCTCGTTGTCGATGGCGGTAAGCCGCAATTGACCGCTGCGATCAAGCAACTTGAGGCTCTTGGGCTCGATATACCAGTTTGTGGCTTGGCAAAGGCCGATGAGGAAGTTTTTGTGCCTTGGGACGAGACTCCCGTCGTGCTGCCGACCGGGTCTGCTTCGCTCTATCTAATTAAACAGGTGCGCGATGAATCGCACCGTTTTGCAATCACATTCCATCGTGAGTTGCGCGATAAAGCCATGACAGTTTCGGTACTCGATGACGTTCCAGGCGTGGGACCCACCAGAAAACGTGCCCTTATGCGCCATTTTGGTTCGATGAAGCGTTTGCGCGCGGCGAGCGAGCAAGAGATCGCGGAAGTTCGCGGCATACCTGCCGATGTTGCCAAGGCGGTCCACGAGGCGCTCGTTGCGTGGAATGCCGAGCGCGCCGAGGCGGCGGCTGGCCATTCCGATAGCTAAACACGAGCCTAAACTACTGATATACATGATTGCGTGATTTTCAACCATTTATTTCGCCATGATTGCATGCTGGTTTCGGGTTTTATTAACGCTAAAACGTTTGACTAGTCATGGTGAACAACCCTGCTATCCTGCGGGTTGACGAAGACTGATATCTCACCTCGTCGATACATACTGTCTGGCGAATCATTTGTCAATGAATTCGGTGAACGGTAGTAAATACCGTTCAAGCGTATGTATGTATCGGTCGCCGAGCGCGGCACCTCAGTTGGGTTCGTCGGTAGGTAAGGTATATATCGTCCGCAAGTTGCGCGGGGGCAAGTCTAGGTGCTCCCGAGTAAGATTCTCTATTGATAGGAGAAGACATGGCCATCATCAACAAGGGTATGTCCAGGCGTTCGTTCCTCGGCCTCACCGGCAGCGTCGCTGCTGTCGCCGGCCTTGGTCTCACTGGCTGCGGTGGCAGCTCTAGCGACGAGGGTTCCGCTTCCGGCTCCACCGATTCCGCCAACCGTGGCGGCGGCGTGATCACCGCTGGTTCCGCTTACGCTCCGTCCAGCTTCGATCCCGCCAGCACCGGCTCCGCTGTGGGCCTGGGTGCTAACTGGCACGTCGTCGAGGGCCTCTACGGCATCGATTACCACGACTACAGCACCTTCAACGAGCTCGCCACCGACGATCCCAAGTCTGTGGACGACACCACTTTCGAGGTCACCATCCGCAAGGGCGCCAAGTTCTCCGATGGCACCGAGGTCACCGCTGACGATGTCGTTGCCTCCTACACCGCTTGCGCCGCTTCCGCTACCTATGCTCCGTTCTTCCAGCCCTTCGAGTCCATCGAGGCCAAGGACGCCAGCACCGTGACGGTCAAGACCAAGGTCCCCAACTTCTCCCTGCTCAAGGATCGTCTGGCCATCGTCCGCGTTACCCCGGCCACCCAGACCGAGGAGGATCGCGCCAAGCAGCCGATCGGCTCCGGCCCCTGGATGTACGACTCTATCTCCGATACCGAGATCACCCTGGTTCCCAACCCCGAGTACAACGGTGAGTATGCTGCCGAGGATAAGAAGATCCAGTACAGCATCCTGACCGACCCCACTGCTCGCGTTACCGCTCAGCAGGAGGGCTCCACGCTCGTTATGGAGCTCGTTACCGCTGACGCCGTCGACCAGCTCGAGAGCGCCGGCTGCAAGATTGACAACGTTCAGGGTTTCGGCACCCGCTTCATCATGTTCAACGTCGCCAAGGAGCCTTGGAACAACGTCAAGGTCCGTCAGGCTGTCATGTATGCGCTCGACACCGAGAAGATGGTCAGCAACACCTTCGCCGGCCTTGCCACCGCTGCCAGCTGCTACCTGCCCAAGAGCTTCACCAACTATCATGAGGCTTCCACGGTGTACAAGACCGACACCAAGAAGGCTAAGAAGCTCATCGAGGAGTCTGGCATCACCCCGGGTGCCATCACCCTGCGCACCACCGACAACGAGCAGATTAAGGGCATGGCCGCCCAGGTCAAGAACGACCTCGACGCTCTCGGCTTCGATGTGACCATCCAGACCGATACCTCGCCGGCCACCTACGCCGCCATCGACGGCGGCGAGGCCTACGATATCCTCCTTGCCCCTGGCGATCCTTCCTGCTTCGGCGCCGACCCCGACCTGCTGCTCAACTGGTGGTACGGCGACAACGTCTGGATGCAGACCCGTTGCCCGTGGAAGGAGTCCGCTGAGTGGCAGAAGCTCCACGGTCTCATGGACGAGGCTCTTGCCGCCGAGGGCGACGAGCAGCAGAAGAAGTGGAACGAGTGTTTCGACATCATTGCCGACAACGCCGTTCTGTACCCCGTTGTCCACGTCAAGACCGTCTCCGCTTCTTGGGACGATCCGTCCACTGCGCCCAATGGCGAGGCCCTCGATGGTTTCAAGGGCATCGGCACGACGAGCATGTCCTTCAGGGGCGTTGCGACCGTCAAGGCGTAAGACTCGCTTGAGTCTATATGCAGGATGTCGGTCGTTGGGACCGTATCCTCATAGTTGAAACAAAGACCCGGGCGGCAACGATGTCGCTCGGGTCTTGTAATGAGTATCCGTACTCATATACCAGTTGGTCCTACCGACAAAAGAAAGGGGAGAGAACGTGAACAACTTGCTACGTTTGATTGGAAGGCGTCTTGTGGCGCTGCCGATCATGGCATTGGGCGTCACCGTCCTGGTGTTCTTCCTTATGTCGTTCTCCAAGACCGACCCCGCCTACACGGCGTTGGGTGACGGTGCCTCGCCCGAGGCGGTTGCCGAGTACCATGAGAAGTATGGTCTGGACGACCCCTGGCCCGTGCGCTACGTGCGCTATATGGGCGATTTGATCCATGGCGACATGGGCACCTATGGTGCTGCTCGCAACTCCGTTGCCAAGCGCATCTCCACGGCCCTGCCCGTCACGATGCAGCTGACCTTCATCGGTCTTGCCATCGGTGCGGTCGTTTCGTTTTTGCTCGGCGTCATCGCGGCACTGTATCGCGACAAATGGCCGGACCAAGTAATCCGTGTCTTTTCCATCGCCGGCTTGGCAACCCCGTCGTTCTGGCTTGCCGTTCTGTTGATCCTGCTGTTCTCTTCCTACCTTAAGGTGCTCCCGGCATCGGGCGCTCTGCCTCACTTCACCACGAATCCGGTTGGCTATCTGGGACGTATGATTATGCCCGCTATCGCCTTGGCATTTCCGCTGACGGGCCAGATGACTCGTATCGTGCGTACCGCCATGGTCGAGGAGCTCGATAAGGATTATGTCCGTATGGCTCGCGGCGCCGGCGTTCCCGAGAAGGTCGTCGTCGGCATCAACGTTCTTCGCAATGCGCTGATCACCCCGGTCACCACCCTCGGTCTTAAGATCGGTTACCTCATGGGCGGCGCCGTCGTCATCGAGGTTATCTTCAACCTCCCCGGCATGGGCACCGCGATTCTGCAGGGCGTTCAGGGCAACGAGGCGAACCTGGTTCAGGGCGTCGTTATCGTCGTTGCTCTTGCCTTCATCATCATCAACATCGTGGTTGACATGCTCTACCTGCTCATCAACCCGCGCATCAGGACGGTGTAGATTATGGTAAAGATTCGAGAGAAGCAAACCGAGCAGCTCGAGAAGGCTGCCTCTAAGGGGCTCAAGCTCGGTGGCTGGAAGAAGATGACGCTGTCTTCTAAGATTGCAGCCGTCGTGCTGGTGCTGGTCGCCCTGACTGCGATTCTGGCGCCCCTTCTTGCCCCCTATAGCCCGGTCGAGATCTTTACGGCTCGCCAGGCTCCCGGCAACGGATTTATTTTCGGTACCGACGATAAGGGTCGCGACATTCTGTCGCGTATGCTCTACGGTGGTCGTTACTCGCTGATTATCGGCTTTGGCGCCACTGCCATGGCTCTGGTCTGCGGCTCGGTCGTAGGCGCCCTTGCAGCGGTTTCGCGCAAGGCCGTCTCCGAGACGATCATGCGTATCTTGGACATCATCATGTCCATCCCCGGCATCGCCCTCGCGGCCGTCTTCGTCTCCATCCTGGGCAACTCCGTGCCGTCGATCATCTTCGCCATCGGCTTTATGTACACTCCGCAGATTGCCCGTATCGTGCGCGCCAACATCGTGTCCGAGTACGGCGAGGACTATGTCCGTGCGGTCATCGTTTCCGGCGCCAAGGCTCCGTGGATTTTGATCAAGCATGTTCTGCGTAACTGCATCGCCCCGATCATGGTCTTCACCGTTACCCTGGTCGCCGACGCCATCATCTTCGAGGCCTCGCTGACCTTCATCGGCGCTGGTATTCAGGAGCCCACCGCTACCTGGGGCAACATCCTCGCCGACGCCCGCGGCGGCGTGCTTGCCGGCCGTTGGTGGCAGGCGCTGTTCCCGGGTCTGGCCATCATGATCACCTGCCTGGCGCTCAACATCCTCTCCGAGGGCATTACCGACGCCATGGCCGCTGCTCCCTCCGCCGCCCTGGATCCGACCGATTCCTCCAAGCGTCGCGAGGCCGACCTGCTGGTCTCCGACCCCGTTCGCGCCTACAAGGAGCAGGCCCAGTCCCTCTCCGCTCGCCTTGGCGCCCTGCGCGATGTCGAGCTCAAGCGTGACGATCGCCATGTGCCCGACGAGTCCGTTGAGCCGATCCTTTCGGTACGCGATTTCTGCATCCAGTTTGAGCACCACGGTGACATCAACGTCGTCGACCACGTCAACTTTGACGTCCGTCCCGGCCAGACCATGGGCCTGGTAGGCGAGTCCGGCTGCGGTAAGTCCATCACCACGCTGGCCATCATGGGTCTGACCGATGATGACGAGCACCTTTCCGGTGAGGTTCTCTGGGAGGGTCGCGACCTGCTCAAGATGAGCAAGAAAGAGTGGTTCGGCCTGCGCGGTACCGATATCGCCATGGTCTATCAGGACGCCCTGTCCTCGCTCAACCCCTCCATGCTCATTTCCGCCCAGATGAAGCAGCTCACCAAGCGTGGCGGCACCCGTAGCGCCGAGGAGCTCCTGGAGCTCGTGGGCCTCGACCCCAAGCGTACGCTCGAGAGCTATCCGCATGAGCTTTCCGGTGGTCAGCGTCAGCGCGTTCTGATCGCTATGGCCCTTACCCGCGACCCCAAGCTGGTCATCTGCGACGAGCCCACGACCGCTCTGGACGTTACCGTCCAGAAGCAGGTCATCAAGCTGCTCAACGATCTTCAGGCCAAGCTCGGCTTTGCCATGATCTTCGTTTCGCACGACCTGGCGCTGGTCGCCGAGGTCGCCCACAACATCACGGTTATGTACGCTGGTCAGGTTATCGAGCAGGCGCCCACCAAGGAGCTGCTCACCAACCCGATTCACGAGTACACCCGCGGTCTTCTGGGCTCCGTTCTGTCCATCGAGAGCGGTTCGGGCCGCCTGCACCAGGTGCCCGGCGCCGTTCCGAGTCCGCGCGATTTCCCCAAGGGCGATCGCTTCGCGCCCCGCTCGAGCCATCCGCGTATTGGCCTGGACACCCGTCCGGTCTTCAAGCGCGTGCCCGGCACCGAGCACTTCTATTCCGAGCTCCCCGACGAGGTGCTCAAGGCAAATGGTTTGACCCCTCACGCGGAGGTGATGTAGATGAGCGAGACCGCAGTCAACGGCGTCGAGCCGATCATCTTCCTTGATGACGTCCACGTCACCTTTAGGACCCGTACCGGCTCGATTCTGCACCCCAACCTGGTTCACGCCGTCCAGGGTGTAACGATTAAGCTCATGCCCGGTCAGACGATCGGCATCGTCGGCGAGTCCGGTTGCGGTAAGTCCACCACCGCTAACGTCATGTGCGGCCTGCAGGCCCCCACGAGCGGCAAGGTCTACTTTAAGGGCAAGGACGTTACCAAACGTACCGCCGAGGACCGTCGCCATATGGGTCGCGTCATCTCGGTCGTGTTCCAGAACCCGGCCACGGCGCTCAACCCCCGCATGGTCGTTCGCGAGCAGCTGCTCGACCCCATGCGCGTCCACAACTTGGGTACCGAGGCCGAGCAGGAGAAGCGCGTCAAGGAACTCTTGGAGCTCACCGGTCTGCCCAGCTCTGCCGCCGAGGTTCTTCCCGGCCAGCTTTCGGGCGGTCAGCGCCAGCGCGTGGCAATTGCCCGTGCCCTGTCGCTGAACCCCGACGCCATCATCGCCGACGAGCCCACCTCGGCTCTGGACGTTTCGGTCCGCGCACAGATTCTGAACCTGCTGACCGACCTTAAGAAGGAGCTCGGCCTGGCCATGGTGTTCATCAGCCATGACATCCAGACGGTCCGCTATATCTCTGACGACATCATCGTTATGAATGGCGGCAAGATCGTCGAGCAGGGCGAGGCCAAGCAGGTCTTCCAGCACCCCCAGGACCCCTACACCAAGATGCTGCTCGGCGCTGCGCCGTCGCTGCTGCATCCCAAGCTCGGCGAGTAGCCTCGCTTTCCCTCCCGTGCGCCCGGTTCCCTTGCCGGGCGCACCTCCGTTGCGAATTCGAAAGGTTGGGTTCACGAGCCATGCCAAGTGCTCAGGAGCTACAACATCAATTTGGTGAATATCGAGGCGCCATGCCCCGTCCATCAGATTTCGATCTCTTTTGGAAGGATCGCATGGCCGAGGCCGACGCCGTCGGGCTTGACTATGCGATCGAGACGGCATCGGTCACCGATGCCGCGACCTGCCAGCTTTTCGACCTCTGGTATACCGGCATGTGTGGCGCGCGCCTGCATGCCAAGTACCTTAAACCCGTCTCGGACGAGCCCGTGCCATTGGTACTTCAGTTCCATGGGTATCCGGGTGCAAGCCGCAGCTGGTTTGAGCAGGCGTCGTTTGCGGGCATGGGCATGGCACTCATCGCCCTCGACTGCCCCGGCCAAGGAGGTCCCTCCGAGGACATTGGTGGATTTGAGGGCACAACGGTTGCCGGTCATATCGTCGCCGGTATCGACGGCGACCCGGCCAACCTCTACTATGTCCGCTTGCACCAAGATATTCGCATCCTGTGCCGCATCGTTCGCGAGCTCGAGGGCATCGATCTTGCGCGTGTGTTTGTGAACGGCGCGTCGCAGGGCGGCGGTTTGGGCATTGCGACCTGTGCGCTTAACAGCGAGCTTATTAATCGTGCCGCCATCCTCTATCCCTTCCTGTCAGATTTCCGCCTAGTCTGGGATTTGGATGCCGATGACATTGCCTACGAGGGCCTGCGCTATTGGTCTCGCTGGTTTGACGAGGATTCGACTCGTATTGACGAAGCCTATGCCAAGCTGGCGTACTTCGATTCCAAGAACTTTGCCCCTATGGTCAAATGCCCCGTGCTGTTTGGCACCGGCACAGCCGATATCGTCTGTCCGCCAGCGACGCAGTTTGCGGTCTATAACAACCTGACCTGCGAAAAGCGTCATGAGTTCTTTGAAGGCTTTGGCCACGAGGAGATTCAGGATTTTGACGATCTGATCATTCCGTTTTTCTGCAAGGGAGGGGAGGCTCATGTCTAAGTGCGAGAGCAATGTTGACGAGCTGATTGTCCCCGGACTCGTGGGAATTCCTGGAACGGTTTCGTCAAGGCTCGCAGAATATCGGGACTGGCGCGGTGATGTCCAAGCAGATGTTTCTGATTTAGAGATATGCGCTTCGAATCTTAAGATTCAAGGCCTGGCCATTACGGCGATTGACTTTGTTAACCCCTGCGCCCGTTACTCGGAGGTCTCCTTTGAGCTCGGTGACGATGCGATTCACGCTCGTTTGATCGAGCCTGTCGGTCGTGCCCGAGTATCTGAGCGTGTGCCGTTGTGCCTGATGTTCCACGACATCGATCGGCCTGTGCGCGGCTGGCATCACATGACGAGATTTGCCGCCATGGGGTATGCCGTCCTCGCGCTGGATGACGATGTTGCTGGTGCGGACGACCTGCAGCGGGGGATTTCTTCGCCCGCTTTTGTCGAGCGCGTCCGTTGGGGTTGCGCGCTGGCGAAGGTGGCGCGCAATCTTGATGGCATGGACCCCGACCGCATCTTTGCATGGGGCGAGGGTCTTGGCGGCGGAGTCGCGCTGGCGGTTTCTGCTCTGGACGAGCGGGGCCTCGCCTGCACGGCGGTTGCCAATCCGCTTCCTGGCGGCCTCGAGGCGCTGTCGTCTCGGGTGCGCGGATCGGTGCTCATGGGCACATCGCTTATGGATACCGTGAGCGATCCCAAGGATCAGTTTGCCGTATTCAACGGTCTTGAGTGTGACCGGAGGCATATCATCTATGCAAAATACGCTCACGAGCGCATCAATGCGTTCGAAAACGAAGTCGTCGACTTTTTTAACCAAACGTTCTACTCGTGTTCTTTGGCCTAGACGGCCTGGACACTGCCAACAAGAGTGGGTGGCATAGGGTCGCCCGCCAGACAGCTAAGGAGATTCTTGTGGCAACTCAGAAATTCACCGGCGTTATCCCTCCCGTCGTAGTTCCCGATACCGAAGATCACCAGCTCGACGTTGCCTCCTTTGAGCGCAGCATCAACCGCATGATCGACGCCGGCGTCGATGGCCTGTTCTTCTTGGGATCCTCGGGCGAGGTCGTCTTCTCCACCGACGAGCGCCGTCGCCAGATTATCGCCGAGGCCGTTCGTATCGTCGACCACCGTGTGCCTGTTCTGGTCGGCATCATCGATACCGAGACCGAGCGCATGATCGAGCACGGCAAGGTCGCCCAGGAGCTGGGCGCCGATGCCCTCGTCGCCACCTGCCCGTTCTATGCCCTGCAGGGCATGACCGAGGTCGAGGAGCACTTCCGCATCCTGCACGAGGAGCTCGACCTGCCCATCTTTGCCTATGACATTCCCGTCTGCGTTCACACCAAGCTCCCCTGGAAGCTCCTTGCCAAGCTCGGCGCCGAGGGCGTTCTGGCCGGCGTCAAGGATTCCTCGGGTGATGACATCTCGTTCCGCTACCTCGTTCAGGAGAACGAAAAGAACGGCCATCCGATGAGCATTCTCACCGGCCACGAGGTTGTTGTCGACGGCGCCTACCTCGGTGGCGCCGACGGTTCCGTCCCGGGTCTCGCCAACGTTGAGCCCGAGGGCTACGTGCGTCAGTGGAAGGCCGCTCAGGCTGGTGACTGGGCTACCGTCAAGGCCGAGCAGGATCGCCTCAATGAGATTTCGCACATCTGGGATGTCACCTCGGGCGTCCAGGGCTATGCCGGTGGCGTCGGCGCCTTCAAGACCGCTATGAACCTCATGGGTATCTTCGACAGCCCGACCATGCCGCGCCCGGTGAAGGCCATGACCGGCGAGAACGTCGAGGCGATTAAGAAGGTCCTCCAGGACAACGGTCTCCTGTAAAGCTTCCCCGGGCACCCGATCTTGGGGCTCAAGCGGTCGAGCGTGACCCATTAGGTCAACGCCCGACCGCTTTCACCCCAACCTCGGGCACCCGGGAAACCTTTACCAAGCTGCGGCGATAACGCAGCCTTCATTTCCTGTAGTTGTTTTTATCTCCTAAGGAGAGCGACATGGAGAACAAGTACGTCTGCTCTGTCGATATCGGCGGAACTAAGATCGCGACTGCCATCATGGAGTACCCGGCTGACGGTAGTGTGCCCCGTCCCGTCTTTGAGGCCGAGGTTCCCACCGAGGCCCAAGAGGGCGGCGAGGCCGTCTTCCAGCGTATCGAGGCGTCCATCAAGGCCGCTCTCGAGGCGAATCCCGATGTCGAGGTCCTTGGCGTCGGTATCGGCGCCGCCGGCGTCGTCGATCCCAAGACGGGCGCCATCGCGTATGCCAATGAGATCATGCCCGGCTGGTCCGGCGTTCAGTTGGGGCCGCGTCTGCGCGAGGACCTCGGTCTTCCCGTTGCCGTTGTGGGCGACGTGCAGGCTCATGCTCTGGGCGAGGCCCACTGGGGCGTCGGCAAGGGCAAGTTCTCCGTCTTGTGTCTTGGCATCGGCACGGGCATCGGCGGCGCATATGTCGAGAGCGGCCGCGTGATGCAGGGCTTCCATGGTGCTGCCGGTCATATGGGCCACATTGAGTGTTCGGCTGCCGCCGGCATTCCCTGCGCCTGCGGGCGTTCCGGCCATCTGGAGTCGGTTGCTTCGGGCACTTCCATTGGTCGAATGTACGATGAGCGTTTTGGCCGCGTCGACCCCAGCCGTCCTTCGGTCGGTCGCGATGTGAACGATCTGTGCCGTGCGGGCGACGCAAAGGCGACCGAGGTCATCCATGACGCCGGCTTTGCGCTGGGGGCCAGCTTGGGCTCGCTCGCTAACATCCTGGACCCTGAGGTCATCGTGCTTTCGGGCGGCGTGATTCACCAAGGTCCCGATTGGCGTTCGCAGACGTGGAAGGATTCGGTGCACGAGGGCTATGCCAGCCAGGCGCTCGATCCGCTTCAGGACACGCCGATCCTCATCGGTTCTCTGGAGGGCGATGCTCCGCTCATCGGTGCCGCCGAGCATCTTCTTGCTTCGTTGAAGTAAACATAACTACCAAGTGTGCCTTCTGAGGTGCCGCAGATTGACGTGAAAGAGGAGCGAAGCGTACTTCGGTACGCGAGCGACGGTTTGAACGTCAAGGTGCGGCGTCTCAGAAGGCTGTTTTGAGAAAGGTTGAGTCGAACATGACCGTCGATCCTTTGATTCAATCCCTGAAGGGCAAGCTCGTCGTGAGCGTTCAGGCGTATATGGGCGAGCCGCTTCGTACGCCCGAGACCATGGCTCAAATGTCTCGCGCTTGCGAGCTCGGTGGCGCTGCCGCCATTCGCTGCCAGGGCCTTGCCGACATTGCCGCCATTAAGGGTCGCTGTGAGGTTCCCGTCATCGGCCTGTGGAAGGATGGGCACGAGGGCGTTTACATCACGCCGACGCTGCGTCACGCTCGCGCCTGCGTTGCTGCCGGTGCCGATATCGTGGCGATTGACGCCACCGATCGTCCGCGCCCCGATGGCAAGACGGTCGAGGATACCTTCCGTCCGCTGCACGAGGAGGGTGTGCTCCTGATGGCGGATTGTGCCACCATCGAGGATATTCGCCGTGCTGTTGATATGGGCTTTGACCTGGTATCCACCACGCTTTCTCACGGCGTCGCCGCCATCGACTGTACCATGGCCGATGGCCCCGACCTGCCGCTCCTGCGTCAGGCGACTGAGGAATTCCCCGGCCTTCCCATCATTTGTGAGGGTCGCGTGCATACGCCCGAGGAGGCTCGCGCCGCGATCGATGCTGGCGCCTGGGCCGTTGTCGTCGGCACCGCCATCACGCACCCCACGAGTATTACGAGTTGGTTCAAGGCTGCGCTTGAGGCGTAAGACAGGCCTCGTATCCGCTCGGGGCGGTATACTCAATATAGGCAATTGACCGCGCGGGATCCGGGTTGCTGGGTCCCGCGCTTGTTTTCGGGAGGCAGCACATGCAAAAGGGAGATGCCATGGATGCGGCGGAGCGCTCGGAGCGCATCCCCGATATCGTCATCATCACCGGAATGTCCGGATCGGGCCGCACACAGGCCATGCACGTGTTCGAGGACATGGGCTATTTTTGCATCGATAACCTGCCTCCGCGTCTCATCGCCCAGCTTGCCGAGCTCGTCGGCATCAATACGGGCGTGGGCAGGCATCTCGCCGTTACCTGCGATTTGCGTAGCCAGGGACTGTTTGACGAGTTGCTCGATGCTGTCGCCGCGCTCGAAGAGCGCGAGATGAGCTGCGACATCGTGTTCCTGGAGGCTTCTGACGAGGTGCTGATTCGTCGCTACAGCGAAAATCGCCGCCGTCATCCCATTGCCAAGCCGGGGGAGACTACGGCCGATGCCATTCAGCGCGAGCGCCTTCAGCTTCAGGGCGTGCGCGACCGAGCCGATATGATTATCGACACGAGCCGTCTGCGCACCTCTGCGCTGCGCAACAAGCTACGTATGGCATTTTCCGAGCTGTCCGACCAGCAGCTCATGGACGTCCACGTGTTCTCGTTTGGCTTTAAGCACGGCATGCCCGTCGAAGCGGACATTATGATCGACGTCCGCTTCCTGCCTAATCCGTTCTACGATCCCGAGATGCGCACGATGACCGGTCTCGATAAGAAGGTCTCCGACTTTGTTCTGGACCATCCCAAGACCCAGGAGTTCTGGAAAGCTTGGACGCAGCTGCTCGATACGGTGATGCCGGGCTATATCGCGGAGGGCAAGCCACAGCTTTCTATTGCCATCGGCTGCACGGGCGGTCAACACCGCAGCGTTGCCATCGCCGAGGCCACGGCACGTTATTTGGAAGGCGCTCAATATCACGTGAGCATTTCCCACCGCGACCTGTCGCGCGCCAACACGAAAGCATAGGCCTGCATGTCGTTTACCGCCGAGGTGCGTGACGAACTCGCGCGCTGCGAACCCGAATGTGAATACTGCGATTTGTCGACGCTTGCCGCCCTGACGCGTGTGAGCGGTACACTTTCGCTGGCCGGCTCCGGGCGGTATCGTTTGACGGTCGCGACCGAGACGGGCGCCGTCGCGCGCACAATGATCACACTGACGCATCGCATCCTTAAGCTCAAAACGGAATTCACCGTTCGTAAATCTGTATTGCATAAGGTTCGAAACTACCTCATCACCTTGCCTGATCAGCCAGACCTGGATAAGGCTCTGGTGCTGCTGGGCATCCTCGACCGCAGGGGAGGACTTGTCGCCGGCGTGCCCCGACATATCGTTGCCCGTCCCTGCTGCAGGCTTGCCTATATCCGCGGCGCGCTCATCGCGGGCGGCTTCGTGGCCGATCCACGCGGCGATTTTCATTTGGAGATCGCGGTGCAGGGCGAGCAATATGCCAAGGGGCTTTGCGATCTGTTGGAGCAGATTGGGGTCCATGCTCGTGTTAATGCGCGGCGGGGGTCATATGCCGTGTACATTAAGAGCGCCGAGGAGATCGAGCAGCTCCTAAAGCTGGTCGGCGCCAAGCGCAGCGTTGCCGAGATCGAGGAAGCGCGCGCGGTCAAATTGGTTAAGAACGACGTAAACCGTCGCGTGAACGCCGAGCTCGCCAACCAGACCAGAAGCGCCGGTGCCGCCCAGCATCAGCTTGCGTTGATCGATGAGCTCGAGCAGCGTGGCCTTCGCGATGCGCTTCCGGATGCCTTGGCGGTCTTTTGCGACCTGCGCGAGCGCTACCCCGATCTGTCACTGCGTGATTTGGGGGAGATGGCTGACCCTCCCTTGTCGAAGTCGGCCCTCTACCATCGTGTTTTACGGCTTGAAAAGCTCATTGAAGCAAACAGGTAGGTTAAAGTATCGACTTATATACGGATTTAGCTGCTATTTTATTCTTTAAAGCGTTTTAACGCAAATTTGATTTTCAATTTCGAGCATTCTCGTGAAATTCAAGTCAAAAAAAAGGTATATTAGGCGAGTGGTTAGTTTGTGGGCCTCAACGGCAGGCGCTGTAGCTTGCGGGGGCCTTACGAAAGGAGACACAATGGCAGTAAAGGTTGCTATTAACGGCTTCGGTCGCATCGGTCGTCTGGCCTTCCGTCAGATGTTCGGTCATGAGGGCTCCGAGATCGTCGCTATCAACGACCTCACCTCTCCCGATATGCTCGCTTACCTGCTGAAGTACGACTCCACGCAGGGCAACTACGCTCGCGATCACGAGGTCGTTGCTGGCGAGGATTCCATCACCGTTGACGGCAAGGAGATCAAGATCTACAAGGAGGCCGACGCCAACAACCTGCCTTGGGGCGACCTCGACGTCGACGTCGTTCTCGAGTGCACCGGCTTCTACACCAGCAAGGCTAAGGCTCAGGCCCACATCAACGCTGGCGCCAAGAAGGTCGTCATCTCCGCTCCGGCCGGCAGCGATCTGCCCACCATCGTGTACAACGTCAACCATGAGACGCTGACCGCTGAGGACAACATCATCTCCGCTGCTTCCTGCACCACCAACTGCCTCGCCCCGATGGCCAAGGGTCTGAACGACTTCGCTCCCATCGTGTCCGGCATCATGACCACCATTCACGCCTGGACTGGCGACCAGATGCCGCTCGACGGCCCGCAGCGCAAGGGCAACAAGCGTCGTAGCCGCGCCTGCGCCGTCAACATCGTCCCCAACACCACCGGTGCTGCCAAGGCTATCGGCCTGGTTCTCCCCGAGCTCAACGGTAAGCTCATCGGTGCCGCCCAGCGCGTCCCGACGCCGACCGGCTCCATCACCAACCTCTACGCTGTCGTTGACAAGAAGGTCACCGTCGACGAGGTCAACGCTGCTATGAAGGCCTACGCTGCCACCATCTCCGAGACCTTCGGTTACAACGAGGACGACATCGTCTCCACCGACATCATCGGCGAGACCCACGGCTCCATCTTCGACGCCACTCAGACCATGTGCTCTGACCTCGGCAACGGCCAGACCCTCGTTCAGGTCACCTCTTGGTACGACAACGAGAACTCCTACACCTCTCAGATGGTCCGCACCATCAAGTACTTCGAGAAGTTCGTTGCTTAATTTAGCTTTTAACGAATAGCTCGTTGAGCGTCTAAAGAAGGGCGCGGCCTTATAGGGCTTACACCCTAGGGTCGCGCCCTTTTTATAAGAAATCGTCTGCCGTAATGGGAGGCAGACACGTACGAAAGGTAGAAGCAAACATGGCCTTTACCAAGAAGACCGTCCGCGACATCGATGTCGACGGCAAGCGCGTTCTCGTCCGCGTTGACTTTAACGTGCCTATCAAGGATGGCGTCGTTGGCGACACCACCCGTATCAAGGCTGCCCTGCCCACCATCAACTATCTCGTTGAGCACAACGCTCGCGTCATCCTCATGAGCCACCTCGGCCGTCCCGAGGGCACCGGCTTCCAGCCCGAGCTGTCTCTCGAGCCCGTCGCCAAGAAGCTCGCTGAGCTCTCTGGTCTCGACGTTGCCTTTGTCGCCGACACCTACGGCGAGAAGGCTGCTGAGGCTGTCGCTGCCGTCGAGCCGGGCAAGGTCCTCGTTCTCGAGAACGTCCGTTTTGACAAGCGTGAGAAGAAGAACGATCCCGAGATCGCCAAGAAGCTCGCTTCCTATGGTGACGTCTTCGTTCTCGATGCCTTCGGTACCGCTCATCGCGCCCAGGGTTCCGTCGTGGGCCCCGCCGCTTACCTGCCCGCAGTCGCTGGCTTCCTGCTCGAGAAGGAGGTCGACACGCTGACCGGCATCTTCGCCGAGCCCGAGCGTCCCTTCGTCGCTATCGTCGGCGGTTCCAAGGTTTCCTCCAAGATCGGTGTTCTCGATCACCTCATCGACTCTGCTGATACCCTGATCATCGGTGGCGGCATGGCCTACACCTTCTTCCTGGCTCAGGGCCTGTCCGTTGGTCAGTCCCTCAAGGAAGAGGACTGGGTCGAGCGCGCTGGCGAGATGCTCAAGAAGGCCGAGGAGAAGGGCGTCAAGATCCTGCTCCCCATCGACAACCGTGTTGCCGATCACTTTGGCGAGGACGCTGTCCCCGAGGTTGTCGCTTCCGACGCTATCCCCGACGATCGTGAGGGTATGGACATCGGCCCCAAGACCGAGGAGCTTTACGCCGAGGCCGTCAAGGGCGCCAAGACTGTGTTCTGGAATGGTCCCATGGGCGTCTTCGAGTTCGACAACTTCGCTCACGGCACCCAGGCTATCGCCGAGGCTGTCGCCGATGCCGACTGCACCTCGATCATCGGCGGTGGCGACTCTGTCGCAGCTGTCAACAAGTTCAACCTGGCCGACAAGATGAGCTGGATCTCCACCGGTGGTGGCGCTTCCATGGAGCTCGTCGAGGGTAAGGCCCTGCCCGGAGTGGAGGCGCTTCTCGATGCCTAATCGCACCCTTCTTATCGCTGGTAACTGGAAGATGAACAACGACGTCGCCGAGGCCGCCAAGCTCGCCGACGAGCTGGCTCAGGCTCTGCCCGAGGTTCCGGCCGGCGTCGAGGTGCTCGTCTGCCCTCCGACCATCGACATCACCACGGTTCATGACCGTATTCAGGCTGCCCCCATTGCCCTCGGTGCACAGAACGTGTACTGGGAGGCCAAGGGTGCCTTCACCGGTGAGTCCTCTTGCGACATGCTCAAGTCCGCTGGCTGCACCTACTGCATCATCGGTCACTCCGAGCGTCGCGACTACTTCCACGAGACCGACGAGGACCAGAACAAGAAGGCTAAGGCTCTCGTTGCCGCCGGCCTTGTTCCCGTCTTCTGCTGCGGCGAGTCCCTCGAGGTCCGCGAGGCTGGCACCTATGTCGAGCACGTCGTGAACCAGGTCAAGGCTGGCCTTGCTGGTCTTGAGATCACCTGCCCCAAGCAGGTCGTCGTCGCCTACGAGCCCATCTGGGCCATCGGCACCGGCAAGACCGCTACCGCCGAGGACGCTCAGGAGGTCTGCGGTGCTATCCGTGAGACCCTCAAGGAGATGTTCGGCGAGGAGCTCGCTAACGGCATCCGCGTGCTGTATGGCGGTTCCGCCAAGCCCGACAACATCGCCGAGCTCGTCGCCAAGCCCGACGTTGACGGCGCCCTCGTGGGCGGCGCTTCGCTCAAGGCTGCCGACTTCGCCTCTATGGTCGTCAAGGCAGGCGAGTAGGACATATGGCACAACGTCATCTTCCTGCACTCCTGATTATCATGGATGGCTGCGGCCTTGCTCCGGCCGATGGCGAGAACGCCGTCGCCGCTGCCAAGACGCCCTTCCTTGATGGCCTGTACGAGAAGTACCCCCACACCACGCTCGGTGCTTCGGGCGAGGACGTGGGCCTTCCCGACGGCCAGATGGGTAACTCCGAGGTGGGTCACCTCAACATCGGTGCCGGCCGCATCGTGTTCCAGGAGCTTTCGCGCATCAACAATGCCATCAAGGACGGTTCCATCGCCAAGAACGAGGTTTTCGTCAAGGCTATGGACGATGTCAAGGCTGACGGTAAGACTCTCCACCTCATGGGCCTTATGAGCCCTGGCGGTGTTCATTCTCACATGAACCACGTCGAGGCTCTGGTCAAGATGGCTGCCGAGCACGGTGTCAAGACCGTTCGCGTCCACGCCTTCATGGATGGTCGCGACGTTGACCCGCAGTCCGGTGCCGGTTACATGAGTGAGTTCTGCGCTTTCCTGGCTAAGATCTCCGAGGAGACCGGTTGCGACGCTCGCGTTGCCACCGTCTCGGGCCGTTATTGGGCCATGGACCGCGATAATCGTTGGGAGCGCATCCAGCGCGCCTACGACGTCATGGTCAACGCGTCCGATGCTGATACCGACCCCGTTGCCGGTATCAAGGCCTACTACGAGAAGGACCCGCGCGGCGACGAGTTCGTCGAGCCCTTCGCTGCCCACAACGAGGGCATTCACGAGGGCGACGCGGCCATCTTCTTCAACTTCCGTCCCGACCGTGCTCGTCAGATGACCCGCGTGTTCGCGGACAAGGAGTTCGACGGCTTTGAGCGCGAGCAGATCAAGCTTTCGCACTTTGTGACGATGACCGAGTATGATCCGACGTTTGACGTCGAGGTCGCCTTCCCCAAGACGTTCCCCGAGAACGTCCTGGCCGACGTTATCGCCGCCAATGGCCTGAAGCAGCTGCACACTGCCGAGACCGAGAAGTACGCCCACGTGACGTTCTTCCTCAACGGTGGCATCGAGGAGCCCAAGGAGGGCGAGGAGCGCGTGCTCGTCGCTTCCCCCAAGGTTGCTACCTACGATCTGCAGCCCGAGATGAGCGCTCCCGAGGTTACCGAGAAGCTCGTCGCCGCCATCAACGAGGATCGCGCTGATTTCTACATCGTGAACTTCGCGAACTGCGACATGGTTGGTCACACCGGTGTCTTCGACGCTGCCGTTAAGGCCGTTGAGGCTGTTGACGATGCCCTGTCCAAGGTTGTCCCGGCGATTCTCGCCAAGGGCGGCTTTGCACTGATTACCGCCGACCACGGCAACGCCGATCACATGTTTGACGTTGCTTCCGACGGCTCCAAGCATCCGTTTACGGCTCACACCACCAACCGCGTGCCGTTCATCATCGTTGATGAGAAGGCCAAGCTCACCGGTATCGAGGACGGCCGTCTTTCCGATATCGCTCCGACCATGCTCACCATGGCTGGTATTGAGCCTTCCGCCGAGATGACGGGCCGCGTGCTCGCTACCGAGGCCTAATAGAAAACAAATACCGTTTTCTAGCAAGGGGGTTGTCCACAACCGGACAACCCCCTTTTTGGTATTTCTGCCATTTCCACCCCGTCCTTGAGTGGCAGGTAGGGGAGAGCGGGGGATTGTGGTACAGTACTGGAGTTTGAACTGTTCTATTAAGGAGCTTATCTATGGGTCCGTTTCAGATTCTTCTGTTTGTCGTTTGGGCTGTTTCTGCCGTGGCGCTGACGATTCTCGTCCTGATGCATTCCGGTAAGGGTACCGGCGTTTCGGATATGATTGCCAGCTCGCTGTATAACTCCAGCTCTGCCACGGGCGTTATGGAGCAGAACCTTGACCGCCTGACCGTCATCATGGCTGTCGTGTTTGCCGTGTGCGTCGTGCTGTGCATGTTCTTCTTCCCGCAGGGCATCGTGGGCTACTAATCACGAACCGCATAAATACTTGAAAAGGGTCCCGCAAGTGCGGGACCCTTTTTGTTTACATATTTGTAACAGAGTCAAAATATCCTCATATACTTCGCCCAACTAAAGAAAATCTCGACCGTTAACCGGAATTAGCCCCAAATCGTGCATAAAATGCGCTACTGTATTGCAATACGTTGGTCCGCTTTGTATAACCAGCCAAAACGGCGGACCTCGTTTGAATGGTTCGATTGGGCTGTCTTGACGTTGCCCGACCGAACTTACTTTGTCCTATCTCATAAGGAGGATGGCATGGCTGATTCTATGTTCCACCAGCCCGTTATGGGTCGTCGCGCCTTTGTCGGCGGTACCCTTGCTGCGAGCTCCATGGCTTTTCTTGCCGCATGCGGCAAGAAGGGCGGCGACGCTTCCGGTTCTGAGTCCGGTTCGACGCTGAACTTCTACATCAACAACCCGGTCTGCATCGACCCCTATAACGTCCAGGAGGACCAGGGCACTCAGGTCGAGTACCAGCTCTTTGACGCTCTGACCTCTTACGACGCCGAGAAGGGCGAGATCGTTCCGCTGGCTTGCGAGTCCTTTGAGTCCAACGACGACGCCACCGAGTTTACCTTCAAGATCAAGAAGGCCAAGTTCCACAACGGTGACGACGTTACCTCCAAGTCCTTCAAGCTCGGTTGGGAGCGTCTGGTCAACACCAAGTCGGCCATCGCTACCGAGTACGGTCCTTCCGAGGTCTCCTATCACCTTTCCATGGTCGAGGGTTATGACGACCTGCTTGCCGGTAACGCTACCGAGCTCAGCGGTGTTACGTGCCCCGACGATGAGACCCTCGTCGTCAAGCTGTCTTCCGCTTACGCTGACTTCCCCTTCGTCGCCTCTCATCCGGCTCTGGCCCCGGTTCCCGAGTGCGCCGAGTCCGATGTCAAGAGCTTCTATCTTGCCCCGGTCGGTAACGGCCCGTTCATGATGGACGGCAAGTGGGAGGATGGCCAGGAGATCAACGTCAAGAAGTTCGACGATTACTATGGCGACAAGGCCAAGATCGATGGCATCCACTTCCAGGTCATTAAGGACATGGAGACCGCTTACAAGGAGTTCCAGGCCGGTAACCTCGATGTCTGCGACGTTCCCGTCGCTCAGATCGATGCCGCCAAGAAGGATCGCGGCGTGTCCAAGGACGGCTACACCATGGGTGACGGCGAGCGCATGCTGCTCGGCGCCGAGCCTTCCACGTACTATCTGACCTGCAACACCACGGCCGAGCCGTTCAACAACGCCGACCTGCGTAGGGGCATCTCCCTGGCCATTAACCGTGAGGCCATCTGCAAGACCATCTTCAAGGGTACCCGTACCCCTGCCGACGGCATTGTTCCTCCGGGCATCGATGGCTACAAGGAGGGCGCATGGGAGTTCTGCGCCTACGATGTCGACAAGGCTAACGAGTACCTCGACAAGGTTGCTCCCGCTGGCGCTAACGGGGATCGTGGCATTAGCGTGACCCTGTCCTACAACCAGGACGGCGGTCACAAGGAGATCATGGAGTCCATCATCGGCGACCTCGCCAAGGTTGGCGTTACCGCTGTCTCCGATACCCCTGAGTGGTCTGCCCTGCTCGAGCAGTATCAGAACTTTAACTATCAGTTCGGTCGTCTGGGTTGGATTGCCGACTACCCGATCATGGACAACTTCCTGTATCCGCTGTTCCACTCCGACTCCCTCGGTGGCGACAACCGCTCCGGTTACAACAACCCCGAGTTCGACGCCAAGGTCGACGAGGCTCGTACTATTGTTGACGACGAGGAGCGCGTCGCTAAGATGCAGGAGGCCGACGCAATGGTCGCTGCCGACTGCCCGGTCATCCCGATTATGTTCTACACGCACACCATCGCCGGCTCCGATCGCATCAAGCACCTCTATGTCGATCCGCAGAAGCACGCCGATCTGGGTACCGCTGAGCTCGCCTAAGAGTTTGCAGCTTCCGTGAGGGTCAAGTATTTACGTAGACCTCATGGGAAACATACAGTTCTCCCTAACCTGGGGTAAACTGGCTGATGGTAATTTTGGGATGCCGGTCTGGCGATCGGCATCCCATTTAGGTTAATCCCTAGATAGGGGAGTGGTATGGGTAAGTACATCGTTAAACGTGTGCTTCAGTTCATCCCGGTGTTTTTGGGCGTTACGCTGATTCTGTTCGCCCTCCAGAATATCGTGCCGGGAGATCCGATCAAGCTGATCGGTGGAGACAAGGCTCTGTCCCCCGAGGTGGAGCTTCAGCTTCGCGTCCGCTATCACCTGGTCCAGACGGACGAGGACGGCAACGCGATCCTTGACGAGAACGGCGACCCCGTTCAAACGTCGCTCGTGGACCGTTATTTGTATTACATGAACGGCCTGCTTCATGGCGATCTGGGCAATTCGTATCAGCGCAAGCTGCCGGTTACGGAAATCTTTGCCCAGAAGTATCCGTATACGGTCAAACTTGCCGCGTGCGCCATCGTGCTCGAGGCAATTATGGGTATCGGTGCGGGTATCATTTCGGCGGTAAAGCGTTATTCCTTCTGGGATATTTTGGTAACGCTCACCACGTCGATCCTCGTTGCGGTCCCGGCCTTCTGGCTCGGTATGTTGCTGCAGCTGTTCTTTGGCGTCATCCTCAAGGACGCCACGGGCGGTGCAATCTCCATGCCGATCTCGGGTGCCGGCGGTTCCAGCTCTCAGTATCAGGATTGGATGCACTATGTGCTTCCGACCATTACGCTGGCTTCGGTTTCGACCGCTTATGCTGCCCGCATTATGCGCTCGCAGCTGCTTGACGTCATGAACCAGGATTACATCCGTACGGCAAAGGCGAAGGGTCTCTCCAATCGCGCGATCATCGTCAAGCATGCGCTTAAGAATGCACTCATCCCCGTCGTTACCTATATTGGTGTCGACTTTGGTGGCATGCTTTCGGGCGCCATCCTGACCGAGACGGTCTTTAACTGGCCCGGTATCGGCTATGAGGTCTATCGCGCCATTAGCATGCGTGACTGGCCCATCGTTATGGGCGGCGTTACGCTCATCGTCGTCGTCGTTATGGTGATCAACCTGCTCGTCGACATTAGCTATGCATTCCTCGACCCACGCATCCGCCTTGGCGGTCCGTCGGATAAGGCCTAAGGGAGGTACGTCTCATGCAGGAAACTGATTCTCAGTCTCAGGAGCAGGCTACCGCCACCAAGGCCGCATCTGCTCCCGCCAAGTCCCGCACGCTGTGGGGCGACGCTTTTAAGCGTCTTCGTAAGAACAAGCTCGCCGTTATCGGTGTCTGCTGGATCATCATCGTCGTTGTGGTTGCACTGACCGCAGATCTGTGGGCTAAGCCCTGGCTCGGTTCGCCGACGGCTTCCGACTCGACCACCATGGCCGAGACGTCGCTGCTGGCTCCGTGTGCAGAGCACCCGTTTGGCACCGACGCCCTTGGTCGTGACATTCTCGTCCGCGTTATCTACGGTGCG
>CAJMEW010000023.1:0-39211 GCA_905212545.1 uncultured Collinsella sp. | reverse complement strand
ATTGCCTCATTCTTTATCTGACACATTGGTGATCTAGGGGCGATATCGTAGGAATACGACCGGGAGAGCCGGGACCAGATTACCCGGGTTGCCCGGTCGGCTCGCGCGACGGCGCGGCGGTTCCACAGAAAGATCTCCGGACTTCACGCCGTTTCTGATCGCATTGTAGACAGCCATCTCGTCTTCGCAGTCGGCGAGCACGCGGTGTGCGTCGTCGTTTTGGATGTCCAGTAAATCTCGAAGGTCCTCCATGCACCAGCGTCCGAGATCTGGCCATGCGCGTTGCGCGAGCTGATAAGTGTCGATTGCGATGTTGTAGTTAAAGTCCAGGCCAAAGCCGTCCCAGGCAGAACGGCTTTGTTTCCTTGATTATCAACTTCATCCGGACACTTCCCGCATTCATCCGTGTGTGTACGGATGAATGCGGGGTTCAATACCCCGGCGGCCTGATCGGCAGACCGCCGGGAATTCTCACTCCTCGAAAAAAGCCGGCACTCGGTTAGTCCTGCGCATCTTGAAATCGCCAGACTCATGGGAGACGTAGAGAATGCCGTCCATCCCATCTCGTGATGCATACGACAGGTGAACTGAACCGCAATCCGATCCATCATTGTCGAGAAGATCGAACGAATTCGGGTCGCTCGTTGCGGCCAAACGACCACTCAGACAAGAGCCATCGTCATTACAGATTTGCCATTCCATGTCTTCGCCTGCAAGAATCGCCATAGACGGCCTGGTCGCGCCATCGTTGACATACATCCCGTCTATGCCAAACCCATTTTCAGCGCCATCGATGAACGACTGCTCGGACCTATACCTCGCAAATGATGCACATAGCACCATTGCAAGACAAAGTACAAAGCCAACAATCGCTATCTTTGCATAGCTCTTGCCTATCATGTCATTCACCTCCCTCGTATGTATCGAGGTATTCCTGCTTGAGCGTCTGCGAGGACGACTTGATCTTTTCCACGAGCGTGCCGGCCTCGATGAAGTAGAACGAGTTGGTAAGGTCTGCCAGGTCGTCGAGCAGATGGCTTGAAATGAGCACGCTGCGTCCCCGCGCCACCTCGCTGCGCATCGCGTCGCAGGAGGTTTTCCGTTTTCCCGGATCGAGGCCGTTCAGCGGTTCATCGAGGATGAGGTACGGGCAATCGGTCGCTATCGCCATGGCAAGCTTTACCTGCTGCTTCATTCCTGTCGAGAGTTTACGGGTCGGCTTGTCGAGATATGGGGAGATTCCGAGGGAGTCGCAGAGCGAGTCGATGTCGGCGGCCGATTTCCACGCCTCCCTAACGAAAGAGAGGTGCTCGATGGCCGATAGCGTGGGGTAGAGATCCGCGCTGCCCGAAGAGCTCAGGTAGACGAGTTCTGCGAATTCGGCTGATCGGCGTTGGCAGATTCCGTCTGCCGCCAGGCTTCCCGAGCGGATGCGGGTGGGAAATTGGCCCGACAGCGCTTCAAGAAGGGTGGTTTTCCCCGAGCCGTTGGGAGCGACGAGGCCCGCCGCCGTTCCCGGGCTCAGGAAAAGCGACCCGATTGAAAGTATCGTCGTGCTTCCGTATCCCACGCTCGCGTCTAGAAGCTCGAGCCCATAGTGCTTTTTCGCGGGTCCAGGCTGTTTGGGGGAACGTGTCGCAACGGCGCCGACCGTAAAAAAGACCGCGACGTATGCCAGGGCCACGGCAAGCATCGATGCGCTGCCTGAACCGGAGCCAATGAATTCTGTCGGGAAGCATCCTACGTAACCCGTTGCCTCGATAGGCGAGAATACGGGCAGTGGCAGGAGCCCGAGCACGGCATTATGCCCTAGTGCCGAATCGGACAATAACGGGAATGCCGGGGCCGCGACAAGCAACGCGGAGGTAAGGGGGCCCGCGAAGACGCGCCTCGTTGCGGTCGATAGGACGACGGAACAAACGGATATCAAGGTTCCACCCGCGAGCAGCGCGAGAAGTATGGTCGTGAAGACGTTTCCCGCGGTCGTGGTAGTGAGCGCGCCGTCATGGAAGAAGGCGATCGGGTACCCGATCTGCCCGAAGCCGTTTAGGGCCAAGGCGTAAATACTCCCGGGCGCAAGGCCGGCGAGGAGCATCGCGGTCCCCGCGCCAATTATCGAAAACACGGTTTGGATAAGGCGCCGGAATTTGGGCACGGGCGCCTTTGCCGCCAGGGTCCCGGGCCTTGTGGCGCCGAGCACGAGTATCGACGAGAGAAGGAAGGGGATGAAGGGAAGGAAGGACGGCGCCTGGGCAATGGCGTAGGGCAGGAAGGAGAGGAACGGCAGGTCGTTTGCGGAGGCCGGGATATCCGCGATGCCGGAGCTGCTCAGAGCGCGGCAATATGCGAGCTCTGCGTCATTGGTCTCTCGGTCTCCCACGATGGACCCGGATTGGAAGTCTTCGTCCATGAGCGCGTAGTAGCTCTCGGCAGAATCGAGAAAGGCGGCGTCGGTTTGAGCGGAGAGGGCGGCGTTCGCGTATCTTGCAAGCTCAGCGTCATCTTGCTGCTCTGGCGATAGGTCTGTGCCGCTGGCCTGGGGCGCGCGCGTATTGAATGCGTCGACAAAGCCCTGCATGCCCTGCTTCATAAAGAAGGGGCCGTAGATGGGTGAATTGAACGCAATGGGGACGGAAAAGGCTGCAGCAAGAACGAGCGTGGAAATCCATACGGCCCTGTCTCTTAGGATTAGTTTGAGAAGAAGTCGACAGTACATTCAGAAGCACCTGCATTCCTCAAAGAATCGTTAGATTAAAAGTAACAGACCGGATGAAGATGCGCGCGGCGGGGGCGAGGCGAATGGCTGAACGGTATCGATATGCGGGTTCAACGGTATTATATTGACTACATAGATTATTAACTTGCTTGACTTGTAAACCTAGTCGTCCTGTCATCATATTCAACTTCGAAAAAAGGGGAATGAGGGCATCCCGATGCATCGAGTATTACTGGAACCCCGGCGATACGCTGAATGATTTGTGACGAATAGTCATGTCCATCAAGAAGGCTCGACGCTTCGGGCAGCTCGTCAATCGATATATCAATTCTTGGAGACATGTATTCCTACCATTTTTAAAGAAACAACGGCGGTAATCGCTATCGCGATTGCGCCAATAATACCGAGCGCCATCTATTTATACTTGATTTAAGGCGGAGTGGAATGTGGGCGCGCAAGGAGATGCGGAATCGATGAGAGCCTCAAAAAAATTACTGCAGTGTTATCATCTTTCATCCTCTCTATTCTTCCATTTCTGATTCTATGGACGGCTTGGTCAGTCCTCCCTGATACAATTCCCGCTCATTGGAGTGGGGGTGTGGTTGATCGATGGGGTAATAAGCTTGAATTGCTGGTTGTTCCGCTGTTTTCTCTGATTGGTTCTATTGCAATTTCTGTGTACCTTATTGTTTCCACGCGGCGAAGAGAGTTCGCGGATTTCTCTGTTCGAATGCGACGGGACTTTGTTGCGTGCTATATTTCTAGTCTTCTTTTATCGACAACCTGCTCAGTGATAATTGCCGTTTGGGTTCAGTTGATTCTTACGCAAAGCACTGCAGTTGATGGGGGACTTGGACTATCGATCCTGTATTCCCTTCCCGGGCTATATGTGATCTTGTGCGCTTTGCCGCCTTTTTATGCGAGCGGCGAGAGCAAAAAGGCAGAGCGCCTGATAACAGTTCTTATTGGCGGCGCGGAGATTGTTCTTTGTGGAATAGTGCTTGAAGGTTCGGCTGCCTCTTATGCGATGATTGGACTGATGATTCTGTTCTGTGCGTTTGAGATTGTGTCACAGGTAAGGGATAGCCGGTCCTTATGAGTTGAATTACGCGCGTGCGGATATAAAGGGTGGCATGTTAAATTTGTTGAAAGCTCTGACATGCGCTGTCGACTTCATTAAAATCGATTACCGATCAAGTCTTCCTATATATGCGAGCCCCAAGAAACTGCGCTGTGAACCTGAGTCCTCTATCGATCGGCCCGGTGCACCGGGCCGCTGTCCTCGAGCCGGCAACAGCTTGCCGGTCTCAAAAAGTATGCCGTCCGGCACGACCGACGGCCGAGTCTTGCGCCCCGTTCGGGCAGCGCCAGAACCCCGTGCCGGAACCCATGCGGTCGATTGCAGGGGAATTCAGCCGAGGCCATCGAGGAGCCGACCTAGGGACGGCGCCCTCAGTCCTCGAAGGATTTCAACCGCCCCTTAAAGGCTCGGATTGATTTAACGGTTGATTCAATCCGGCAGAATATGCCGGGCATGGACCGGTTGACACAATGTAAGGTAAAAAGCAGATGCGGCCGTACGCCGGTGCGGGGTTCGGGTGATGTGATAGAAAGAAATATACGTATTACATCTAACCAAGAGGTGCGTCATGGCAACCGCCACCGCAGCCCTGAGGATCCCCGAGGACCTTGCGAACAGGTACGACCGCCTGGCGAAGTCGACGGGCCGCACGAAAAACTTCTACATGACGGAGGCGCTTGCCGCAGAGATAGGCAGGCTCGAATACGAGTACGGCCTCATGAATTATCCGGGAAGCGTTTGGTTGCGAGCCACGCCGGTGTGAGGGCCTGAGTCGTCAGGCCCCGCACAGGGGGACCGCGATGGTGGCCACCGCGCCGCCCGAGGGGCTGTTGGCGAGCGAGACGGAGCCCCCGTGGGCGCTCGCGGCCTCGGAGGCGGCGTGGAGGCCGAGCCCGTAGTGGCGGCCTCCGTCGCGCGAGGAGCGGGAGGAGTCGTCTGTGAAGAGGCGCTCGCAGCCGCGTTCGAGGGCGGCGGGAGAGAAGCCCGGTCCGTCGTCGGACACCTCGATGACGAGGTGCCCGCCCGCGACGTCGCAGGAGACCGCCACGCGCGAGCGCGCGTGCTCGGCGGCGTTGGCCACGAGGTTCGCGGCGGCTCGCGTCAGGGCGGTTCGGTCGAGCGGGGCCTCGGGCGCGCCCGCGACAGCGGGGCCCGTGGCCGCGTCGAGTGTCACGCCTCGCGACCGGGCGATCTGGGCGGCCTCGGCGAGGACCTGCTCGCAGAGCTCGGCCGGCCGCATGGGGGCCCTCTCCGCCCCGCCGGACCCGCGCGAGGCCTCGATGAGCAGGCGCACGTAGCCGTCGAGCCTTTCGACACTGCCGGCTATGTCGCGCGCGGCGGCCGCGAGGTCGGCGTCTTTCTCGTTTTCCAGCTCCTCTGCCACGAAGTCGGCGTTGGCGCGCAGCACGGTGAGCGGCGTCTTGAGGTCGTGGGCGAGCGACGCCACCTGCTCGCGCTGCCCCCGCTCCGCGGCCCAGCGGGCCTCGAGCGACTCGGCGAGGGAGGTCCGCATGGCGTCCATCGCGGCAAGGACGTCGTTCACCTCGCGCACGTTGGTGCTGCCGACCGCGAAGTCGAGCTCCCCCGCGCCGACGCGCCCCGCCGCCTCCGCGAGCGGCGCCATCTTGCGCGAGATCACGCGGCTCGCGCGGCGCGCCACGAGCGCGAGCGCGAGCGCGCTTCCCGCAGCGGCGCCGACGAGCATGAGGTTCTGCGGGTTGGGAAGCAGGCCGGCGAGGTCGCGCGAGACCCACTGCGGCAGGTACTCGCTGACGAGTGCGCAGGCCCCGCCGCCCTTGAGCGGGAACGCGGCGTAGGTGAGGCCCGAGCCCCCGCCCTCGATCTCCACTGTGCCCGGATCCGCGGCGAGTGCCGCACGGGCCATTTCCGTCGCGTCCTCGAGCCGCGTGCCCTCGAGGTCTGTCATCAGCACGTGTCCGTCCTTGTTCAGGATGAGGTAGCGGTACGCCGTCGGCACGTCCTGCTGCCCGCAGACGCCGTCGCGTGCCAGGCCCTCCGCGACCTCGCGCGCATTGGCCGGCCCCCAGCTTGCCTCGTAGACGAAGCCCGCGTTGATCGCCGCGGAGAGCGCCATGAACGAGGCGAGCCACGCCGTGGCGACCGCCGCGAACGCGTAGGCGAAGTAGCGCGCGATGACGAAGGAGAGTGGCATGCCCCCGCGACCTCGCGCCCCGGTCCTCAGAGCTGCCACTTGTACCCCATCCCCCAGACGGTCGCGATCGGATCGGCGCCGGCCTCGGAGAGTTTCCTCCGGGCGCGGCTGACCTGCATGGATATGGCCGCGTCGTCGGCGTCGCTCTCCCAGCCGAGCACCGCCTCGCGTATCTGCGCGCGGCTCATGACCTGCCCGGGGTGGCGGGCGAGGTACTCGCAGATGGCGTACTCGGTAGGCGTGAGCGGCACGGCCTCGCCGCCCACCGCGAGGCCGCGCGCGCCGAGGTCGATCCGCACCTCCCCGAAGGAGAGGGCGTGCGAGCGCGGCCGGCGCTCACGGCGCAGATGGGCCGCGACCTTGGCGCGCAGCTCCGCGGCCCCGAAGGGCTTGCGGACGTAGTCGTCGGCGCCCAGGCCGTAGGCGGCCACGGCGTCCTCCTCGGCCACGCGCGCGGTCAGGAAGACGATGGGCCCGTCGAAGTCCGGGCGGATCTGCCGCACGAGCTCGAAACCGTCGAGCCCCGGCATCATGACGTCGCAGAGCACGAGGTCGAAGCGCGAGAGGTCCATCCCCGGGACCGCCGTCGGGTCCGCCGCCCTGACGACCTCATGGCCGTCGCGGCCGAGGACGCGCGCGAGCGCGTCGAGGATCGCCCGTTCATCATCCACTGCCAGTATCCTCGCCATGTTCGACCTCCTGAAACTTCCGTCGGAATTGTACTAGCGCCGCGCTCAGCGGTCCAGAGCCCTGCGCGCAGCGCCGACCCCCAGCCGGCGTCGAGCAAGTCATTCCCGCCCAGGACGAGCGCTGCGGAGAGGAGGACGAGCATGGCGGCGAGCGGCCTCCTACGCATCCGCCCTCCCGTCCTCGAAGCGGCAGAACCAGGCGAGAAGGACGGCGTCGGCTGCCAGGGTGAGCACGAGGCCAGCGAGCGCAGTCGTGAGGAGAGGGCCCGCCGCGCGTGCTGCGTCGATGAAGGCCTCCACCCCGAGCGACCCCAGGCGCGCGGGCCAGGCGAGCGGCACCCAGCTCAGGGGCGTCGCCAGGGCACCGGTGAGCTCGCCGGTCATGAGGCCGTGCGCAAGTCCGCCCACTGAGAAGAACGCGAGGAGCATACCCGCCGCGCCGGCGCCGATGGCGGCGTTGCGGCCGAGGCGCAGGGCCACGCCGAGCCCCAGCGCGTAGAGGGGCAGGCTGCCCAGCACGATGCCCGCCCAGGCGGCCGCAAGCGGAGCGGGCCCAAGCGGCAGGCGCCCGGCAACGGCGAGCACGGCCCCGAACACGCCAAGCGCCACGGCCAGCGCGCCCGCGCCGAGCGCCGCAAGGGCGAGTAGCTTCGCCGCGACGGCGCGCCCGCGCGAGGGGACCGCCGTGAGGTTGGCGAGACGCCCGGCAGCGCGCTCGTCGTCCACGGTGAGCCCACAGACGATGGCGGACATGAGCGGCATGAGGGCGCCGAGGAACTGGGCGTAGGCGTCCGCGCCCAGCGCCGGGTCCCATCGGGTTACGGAGAAGTACTCGCCGCAGGCAAGACCGGCTGCCAGGCCGCAGACGAGGTGCACCGCCGTGAGCGGGGAGCGCGCCAGGCGCAGGGCCTCGGAGAGCAGGGCCCGCGGGAGAGTCATGCGCGGCGTCGGGTCGGAGAGTCGTGTCATGGCCATCACCTCTCCTCGGAGCGCGCGAACCAGGCCGCGCCCGCCGCCGTGAGCGCGGCGAACGCGAGCGCGCTGACCGCAAGGCCCGCTAGCGTGAGCATGCCGTCCGCCGCGAGCGCCCCGCCGAGCGCCATGTCCGCCGCGAGTGGCTCGCCGCTCGGCAGCACGGGGATGAAGCTCGTGGGTATGACCATGCTCGCCGACGGCGGAAAGAGCTGCGGCAGCGGCACCAGCGACCAGGCGAACCCGCCCACGAGCTGCGCGGCGAGCGGGCAGAAGATGCCCGCGAGCATTCCGAGCCGCGCCGTGAGGAAGAGCCCTGCGGGGATCATCCACGCCGCGGTCACCGTGTTGGCGAGCGCGCAGAGGAGCATCGTGAGGGTGCCCGCGGCCGTGAGGCCCTGCGAGGAGAACGCCGATCCCGCGAGGTAGATGCCGAAGACCACGAGGTTCGAGAGCGTGCAGAGAGCGAGGCACCAGAGCGCCTTGGCCCACCAGGCGCGCCTAAGCGGGAAGCCCAGGCCCAGAAGCCCCCGCATCCGCGTGCGAGCGTCCGCCCGCGCGACGCACGCCACCACGAGCGAGAGAGCCACGGGCAGGAAGAGCGCGTACCAGTAGTTCCACGCGCTGAAGATCTGCACGCCCCGGTAGGGCATCGCGCCGAGCAGCGGCATCGGCAGCGCCATGAGCACGGCCAGGCGAACCGGTGCCGCGTGGCGCGACTTCAGGGCCTCGGCGCGCAGGCCCGCGAGCAGGCCGCCTTTCTCGCCCGTCATGCCGCCACCTCCCCGCGTACTCGTCGCCCTTCCCGGCAGAAACTCATGAAGAGTTCCTCGAGGTCCTGCCCGGGCCGAAGCGCATCCTCGTAGGCGAGGCGCCCCCCGCAGATGATGCCGATGGTGTCCGCCATCTGCTGCACCTCGGAGAGGATGTGGCTCGAGACGATCACCGTCGTGCCCGCCGCCGCGAAGCCGCGGATCTGGTCGCGCAGCTCCTCGATGCCGATGGGGTCGAGGCCGTTGGTGGGCTCGTCGAGCACGAGCAGGCGTGGCCGGGCGATCAGCGCCAGCGCGAGCCCCAGGCGCTGCCGCATGCCCATCGAGAAGCGCCCGGCGCGCTTCTTCCCAGTGTCTGCGAGGTCCACGGCGGCGAGCACCTCATCTATGCGGCTCTCGGGAAGGCCCAGCAGCGTGGTGCGCACGCGCAGGTTCTCGCGCGCGGTGAGGTTGGGGTAGAGCGGCGCCTCCTCGATGAGGCTGCCGATTGCGTAGAGGTCCTCGCGGCGCCAGGCGTGCCCGGCAAAGAGGATCTCCCCGGCCGTCGGCCGCAGCATCCCGCAGATCATCTTGAGCGTTGTCGACTTGCCGGCGCCGTTGGGGCCGAGCAGCCCGTACACCTCGCCCTCGCGGATATGAAGGCTCACGTCGGCCACGGCGTCCTGCGCCTGGTCGCCGCGGCCGAAGCGCTTGGTGAGCCCGCGCGTCTCGAGCATGTAATCCATGGGCTTATCCTTTCTCTTCCGGGCGCGCGGGCCGAGTCGCCGTGCCCGCGCGCCTTACCTTTCGGGTTCACCATCCATGATGGGGCGCGTTTCTAACGAAGCCGTAACGGCCGTTGGGCTCTTTTGGTGCCAGCCCTTCTCGACCCGTACGCATTTGCTTAAAGCAACAACTTTCCCGATCGATGTAATCACCGAATCAAAACGTGTACACCAGCCACCAAAGATGCCGAAAAATGTCGCTTTTGGAGGCTGATGTACACAAATGCAGAATCCAGCGCAGCCCAGAGGCGCCCTCCACATGTCTGGACTCTCTATGGCTGCGCTGGATAGACATCGCTGGAACGGGTATAGTATCGAAAGTTTTGTCGTTAACCAGCGGGGGAGTCCTGTGGGCATCAAAAAGAAGATCAAAAAGGAGCTTATCGGCACTTCCGATTACCCGTCGAATAAGATCTTTACGATCTCCAATTTCATCACCTTTACGCGCCTGATCCTCACCCTGGTATTTCTGTACCTGTTTGTGACGGATAACAACCGTGTCATCGCCATCGTTATCTACGCCGTTGCCGCCTCCACCGACTGGATGGACGGTCAGATCGCCCGCATGACTAAGACGGTCTCGTGGCTCGGCAAGGTCATGGATCCCATTTGCGACCGTGCGCTGCTGTTCACCGGCGTACTTGGACTGGTGGTCCGCGGAGAGCTGCCCATCTGGGTCTGCGTACTCATTATTGGCCGCGACATCTATCTGGGCATCGGCACGCTTATCGTGCGTCATTATCACCGTCGCCCCATCGATGTGGTCTTTCCCGGAAAGATTGCCACGGCGCTGCTCATGACCGGCTTCTCACTCATGCTGCTCGGTTTCCCCGTTATTGACGGCCTGCACCTTTTATCTTCAACCCTTACGGCCTTCCCGGGCCTCAACGGAAGCTCGGTGCCCCTCGGCATCTTCTTTGTGTACGGCGGCGTGATCTTCTCCATGCTCACGGCTGTCATCTACTCCATTAAGGGCGGAGTGGCCATTAAACAGGCTCTCGCGCATCCCGAGGACGAGGACATCGACTTTCTGAACCCTGAAATCGAAGACTGATTCGTTGGGGTATGATTACGTACGGTTCATTATTTGCGGCACGTCCGCGATAAGTTAGGGGTTGTCATGGACAACATGGTTAACAATATGCCTCAGAATGATAAGACTGCTGACGCTACCTGCGTATTCCGCGTGCCTTCAAGCGACGTCACCGTTCCCGACCTCATGGCCAACGTGCGCATCACCGCCCCCGTCCTGTCCATCGTCAAGGGTCCGCAGACTGGTGCCGCCTTTGAGCTCGAGGACGACGTGACCACCATCGGCCGCGATCCCGCGAACGGCATCTTCCTTAATGACATGACCGTTTCGCGCAGCCACGCGCGCATTATTCGCGAGGGCCTCGGCGCTCGCATCGAGGACCTGGGCTCGCTCAATGGTACCTGGGTCGACGGTGCCATTGTCAATGCAGCCCCGCTGCACGACGGTTCTTCCGTTCAGATCGGTACGTTTACGCTCATCTACCACGAGAGCACGCCGGAGCGCATCGAAACCGGTGAGTAGGGCATGGCCGAACGCAACTATCTGAGTATCGGCCAAGTCGTCAACCTACTTCGAGGCGCATACCCCGATCTTTCGAACTCAAAAATTAGATTTCTAGAGGATGAGGGGCTCATTACCCCTCATCGTACGCCTAAGGGATACCGTCAGTACTCTAAGGAGGACGTTGATCGTCTGGAGGTCATCCTGCACTTGCAGAAGACCCGCTACATGCCGCTCAACGTGATTAAGCAGCGCTTGGAAAACGCCACGGACCTGTCAACGCTCGCCTACGAGGTGGGCTTGCTATCCGATGTTCCGCTCAAGACGGAGCCCAAGGAGACTAAGCAAAAGCTGCATCCCATCGAGACCATTCCCGATATGTTGGGCGTCGAAATTTCGTTTATCCGCTCGCTCGCCGAGAACGACCTCATTCGCATCATCAAGAGTCCGCAGAATCGCGAGCTTGTCGATGGTCGCGATTTTCCGATCATCCGCTACTGCTCCGAGCTGTCGCGCTTCCATATCGAGCCGCGCAACCTGCGTCAGTACGTGTCTTCCGCCAACCGCGAGTCCTCGATGTTTGAGCAGGTGCTTGTGAGCATGCTCGGCATGGATACCTCCGATGACGAGCGCGACACCAAGCTCGAGCGTGCGTTTAAGAAGCTTCACGACCTGACGGAGGGCGTGCACACCGCGCTGCTCAAGAACCGCGTTTTTGAGTCGCTCAACGCCGTGGTCGAGGACGCCGACATCGATGCACTCGATGAGGAAATCACTCGCTCCGAGTCCACCAAGGCCAAAAACGAAGAGATAGCCGCGCCGGCTTCGCACAAGGATTCTCTCGTCAAGCCGCTCAAGGTCGTCCCCCCTTCGCAATCCGGCACCGCCACCGCGGGCAAATAACCGCTGCTGAAATTTCGGGAACCCATTGAAAGGTCATGCAATGTACGACTTCGAATCTCAAATCGTCGACATCCCCGACTATCCCGAGCCCGGAGTCATCTTTAAAGACATCACGCCGCTCTTTGGCAATCCCGAGGCGCTCAAAGCCATGACCGATGCCCTCGCCGAGCACTTTGCCGGCATAGGAATCACCAAGGTCGTGGGTCCCGAGGCTCGCGGCTTTATGGTTGGCGTACCGGTAGCTGTAGCCCTTGGCGCCGGCTTTGTTCCCGCACGTAAACCGGGCAAGCTACCGCGCAAGACTGTGAGCCAGAGCTACGAGCTCGAGTACGGAACGGATTCCATTGAGATCCATGCCGACGCTATCAGCTCTAAAGATACCGTGTTGATTCTGGACGACTTGGTCGCGACGGGCGGAACCGTCGAGGCAACAGGTAAACTGGTGCGAGATATGGGCGCAAAGCTTATCGGTTACGGTTGTATCCTTGAGCTTGCGTTTCTCAACCCGCGCGAGAAGCTCACGCCGTCTGATGACGATGTGGAGCTCTTTAGCCTGGTGACGGTGGACTAGCCGTTACCCTTAGTTACTGGAAAGGAAGCTACATGCGCACAGCAAACACGCACAAAAACATGGCACGCTGCGCTGCTACGGCAACCCTCGCTTGTGTTTTGGGCTTGGGCCTCGCGGCTCCTGCCTACGCCGATACCGCATCCGACCTTGCCGCTGCTCGTACGAAGCTCGAGCAGATCGGTACCCAAACTCAGCAGATTTACGATGAGCTCGCCACGCAGACGCAGGCGCTCGATCAGACTGCCGGCGAGATCACGCAAAAGCAGCAGGAGATCGCCGATGGTCAGGCTAAGCTCTCAACCTATGTCGCCGGCGAGTACAAAACCGGCGGTCTGAGCCTGCTTCAGGTTCTGACGGGTGTCGATGACCTGAGCGATATGCTCAACCGTCTGTTCTACTACGGCAAAGTTTCCGATAAGCAAGCTCAGACCATTCAAGAGGTCAAGGAGCTTAAGCAGCAGCTCACCGATAAGCAGGCCGAGCAGGAGAAGAACGTCGCCGCCACGCAAAAGAAGGTCGACGAGCTTAACGCCCAGCAGGCTGAAGCCCAGAACGTCGTAAACTCCCTGGATTCGCAGCTGCAGGCCGAGCTTGCCGCCGAGGCCGAGGCCAACGCCGCGCTGCAGGCCGGCATCAACGCCAGCACCGCCGAGAAGGCCACGGTGAGCAACGAGACTGCCGGTACGACCGAGAACACCAACAACGGTGGCCAGACCAGCAATAACAACAACCAGGGCGGCAACACTCCGGCTCCTACGCCGGCACCTGCTCCGACGCCGCAGCCCTCCACGCCTGCTCCGGCTCCGACGCCTTCTGCTCCGAGCCAGTCCGTCGACGGCGGTTCTGTTGTCTCGCGTGCATACAGCAAGCTTGGTTGCGCCTATTCCTGGGGCGGAATTGGCCCGAACAGCTTCGACTGCTCTGGTTTTGTAAGCTATTGCCTTACTGGTCGCTATTGCCGCCTGGGCACCACGGGCACCTTTATGGGCTGGACGCGTGTGTCCGATCCGCAGCCCGGTGACGTTGTAGTCAACTCGTACCACACCGGCATTTACATCGGTGGTGGTCAGATGATTCATGCTTCTGACTACAACACGGGTGTTATCATCAGCTCCGTTGCCGCCGGCATGAACAACAACTACATTTTCGTGCGCTACTAAGTATTCAGATAAAGCAAACGGATATGGACCTCGTGGCTTTGAGTCATGGGGTCCATTCTTTTGCCTTTAGTGCAGTCCGCTATCTAGTTTTGAATACTAGATAGCGGCCCAATCGGTCTGCAAGATGGCTATAATTGAATGGGAACGATTAGAAAGGACCCTCTATGAGCTGGGCACTTATCTCCGATTCAAGCTGCAACCTCCGCGATTGGCAACCGACCGCGCCCCATACCACCTTTGCATTTGCGCCCCTCAAAATTCGAGTGGGGGAGCATGAATTCGTCGATGACCTTTCGCTCGATGTTCATGAGCTCAACTGCGCTGTTCAGGCGGAGACGAACGCTTCTTCGAGCGCTTGTCCCAGCGTAGGGGAGTGGGCCGAGCTCTTCAAATTGGCAGACAAGACCATCTGCATGCCGATCTCTGAGGGCGTGTCGGGCAGCTACAACGCGGCAGCCACGGCTCGCGATATGGTTCTTGCCGAGGAGCCCGACCGACAGATTCATCTAGTCAATTCACGCGCAGCTGGCGGCAAAATGGACCTCATTTTCTTGCTGTTCGACCGCTATCTTGCAAGCAATCCGAATGTCTCATTCGAGGATGCTTGCGCATACTTCGATAGCCTTGAACAGAACAGCAAAATCCTCTTCAGTTTGTGCAATTACGAAAACCTCGCCAAAGCCGGACGTATCCCTAAGGCAGCCGGCGTCATTGCCAACAAGCTCAATATCCGTATTTTGGGCACAGCGAGTGAGGCCGGTAAAATCGAACTCGTCGGGCACACGCGTGGCGAAAAGAAGATGCTCAACAAGATCATCGACACTATGGAAGCCGAGGGCTTTACGGGCGGTGAGGTCGTCATAGATCACGTTGAGAACGAAGTTGGAGCCCAGGCGCTCACTGACCGCATAGTCGAGCATTGGCCCGGCTCCAAGACCATCATCATGCCCTGCAACGGCCTGGATTCCTATTACGCCGAGATGCACGGCCTCATCATCGGCTACGGCATGGGCGTAGCTTCGGGCAAATAAAGTCCAACCAAGCAAAAATACGGGCGGGACAAAGCGACAGATGGCTCTTTGTCCCGCCCGTTTTATACGTCGGCTAGCTATTAAACCCGTTGAACTTGAGATAGCTCATCAAGTAAGCCTTCGAAACGAAGGACGATACCGCGCTACGCACAAGCAGCGACTCACGCGTTACCTGATGCGCCGTATCGGGCACGGGAGTCTGCTCGACGGAAAACGCCGCACGAATCGATGCCTCGAGCTGATCGACCACATAATCAAAGGCCGTCGGGGCATCGTAGCTCAAACGCTGAATGTTAAAGAGTGCCTGCACCGCAGCAATAGGTAGCACCTGCTTAAAGATGCAGATAGCGATCAGGCGGGCAATCTGCTCGCGGCCATATTGCTTTTTGACCGGAGCAGGCACTAGGCCGACCTTTACGTAGTTATTGATCATCGATGGCGTAATGATAGGCTGCTCAACGCAAATGGACAGCGGCTCCATCCAAAGCGCAACATACTCAATAACCTGGTCGCGGTAGAGTGTCACATTGGGCAACTGGTCATAGCGCGGCAGACTCAACGTATTGAGTTTGCGCACGATATCGGACTGAATAAATGCATCGGGCAGCACAGTGGGCTGAATATCCTCAGGCTTAATGCTGACCGACGAATCGGACATCGGGATAACGCGTTTGGCGTGGTTCATAAGGATCCTCCGTTCATTAGCTATATTGTATTCTAGGTTATCTAGTTTTGCATACTATATAACCGGAAAGTAAAAGTGGTTGGACAGCACATTGATACACCGTCCAACCACTTTGTTAAAAGACAACAACCTTACATAAGATATATTATCGTACTTATCCGTGGAGAAATGCGTATGCTCTGGTTGCCGCTATGGCTCCATCAGAAACGGCGGTCACAACCTGACGTAAAAGCTTGGAACGGATGTCGCCAGCGGCAAATAGACCTGGCGTGCGGGTCGCCATGGATTCATCAGTCAGAATGCCGCCATCAGGCGCCAGATCGACTAGATGCTCAACAAGCTCGGTATGGGGTTGCGTCCCGGTAAAGACAAAGATACCAAACGAGCCGGGCTCAAATGAATCGGTATGAGTCTCACCGGATGCATTGTCCTTAAAGGTAATCGTCGTTGGCATGGCTTCGCCCGAGAGCTCCACAATACTAGTTTGGTACCTAACTGAAATATTATCTTTTGCAAGAACTTTTTGAACCACACCATCGGGGGCACGGAACTGATCGCGGCGCAAAACGATGGTCACGCTGCTGGCGATTTCTGACAAGAACAGAGCTTCCTCGCATGCCGAATTGCCACCACCGATTACAAAGACCTGTTTGCCACGGAAGAACATGCCGTCACACGTCGCGCAATACGAAACGCCACGACCGCGATACGTATCCTCGCCAGCGAAACCTGCCGGACGCGGCGTGGCACCCATGCAAGCGATAACACTCCTAGCCGTCGTATCACCAACATCGTGATGAACGGTAAACAATTTGGAGCCGGCATCGTAATCGACACCCGTCACCATGCTCCATTCAACCTGAGCCCCTAGGCCTTCTGCATGTTGTTGGAATCGCTCACCGAGTTCAGCGCCGCTCAGTAGCGGAATGCCCGGATAGTTCTCGACCTCATTGGTTGTGGCGATCTGTCCTCCCGACATGCCCTGCTCAATCACGGTCGTCGTTAGGTTGGCGCGCGCCGCGTAAATGGCTGCAGCATAGCCCGCAGGGCCGCCGCCGATAATAGCAACATCGATCGGCTGATGGGTAGTCATGAAGAGACCTCCTGTCGAAAGATTGGCGTTCTTTGCGCTCATACCCAAATTTACGTGAACATGACACTCATGCACTACAATGATAAATCGCGTAACAAAGCTGAAGGGGAGTTATCGATGGATCAAATGCAGACGAGCAATAGCGCTCCCCTGCCCATGCAAGCTACTCCCCAACCGGAGCAAATGACCGTTTCACCTGCACAAAAACCCCTAGTAACCATCGTGCACGCATCGGTTGGATCGGGCCACAAAGCCGCCGCCAACGCGATTGCACAAGCATTTGACCTTATCAGCGGCACCAAGGGAATCCCTGAGGATGTTGAGATCGAAGTCCTGGATATCCTCGATTTTGGACGTATTAGGTTCGATGGTAATAAAACAGCAGCTTCGTTTACCGGCGCCACGCGTCCCATATATGACCTAACCTGGCGATACACGTTTACGGGACATCTGCTCTGGGGCGGAGGCACGGCATGGTCACGTATTATGTTCCCTGCCTTCAACGAATATGTCCGCACCCGCAGGCCCATAGCCGTGGTCGCAACACACATCACGGCGGCCAACGTCGCTGTGGGTGCCCGCGTCATCACGGGTATCGATTATCCCGTCATCTGCGTACCAACAGACTATGAAGTCGAAGGCTTTTGGCCCCACAAGGACACCGATCTGTTCTGCGTAGCCAACGAATTTATGGCCGAGACACTTCGCCCCCGTAAAGTTCCCGAGACCAAAATCCGCATTACAGGCATCCCCATTCGCGCCGGGTTTGATACGGACTACAATCGCGAGGAAGAACTCGAGAAGTTCAATCTCCCCGCTGACAAGACCGTTGTGTTGGTGATGGCCGGTGCCAGTTTGCCTCAACCGTACGTTCGCTTTCGCGCGGAGATGGACCGCACACTCCCCTTCCTGCGCAGCTTCGAGGACATGCACTTTGTCTTTTTGCCGGGCAAGGATGAGGAATACGCCACCCGCCTCAAGACGCTCTTCGACGCCATGAAGCTCGAAAACGTCACGGTTCTGGACTACGTGGACGATATGGCAGCCCTCATGCACGGCTGCGACCTGGCAATCCTCAAATCGGGCGGACTCACCGTCACCGAATGCCTATGCGCGCATCTGCCGATGATCCTGCTGGGCAAATCATATGGTCAAGAAAAGGCCAACACCACCATGCTCACCGGAATGGGCGCCAGCATGCATGTCACCACCGCACGAGAACTCATCGTAACCCTGCGCCATCTGCACGATCATCCCGAATCACTCAAAGCCCTACTCATCAACGGCGAAGTACTACGCCGCCCCCACGCAGCCGAAGATATAGCCATCGCAACCATGGAGCTCGTAGGCAAACCCCAAAAGCGCAAACGAGCCTTTTGCCGCTTCTACTGGGGCGGGAAACCCGCGCATACCCGCTAGTCGAATGTCCGCCGTTCTGCCGGAGCCGCCCTTATATCATTCCATGCTCAAACATTCTCGCTGCGCTGCGAAACTGCGCGTGGAACGATATAAGGGCGGCTCCGGCAGAACGGCTGCGTTTACTTACTAGCAGCTACTTCGGTATCCCCTCCATTAGAACCTGCAAAGGCAAAACAAGAAAATATAAATACAGTAAGCCGATGCGACAAAGGGACAGCCCCTTTGTCGCATCGGCTTACTAGAAAAGTAAATATTGTTTCAAGCGAGTAGCCGCCCGCCCGGGGCTTACCTATATCGTTCCACGCGCAGTTTCGCAGCGAGCGAAGCGACGCGAGAATGTTTGAGCATGGAATGATATAGGTAAGCCCCGGGCGGGAGGGATACGAGTACCCCTAGGCGACGCCGCTGGAGCCGAAGCCTCCGTTGCCTCGGTCGGTTTTGTCTAGTTCGTCTACCTCTATGAGGTTGACCGTGGGGACTTCTTGGATGACGAGTTGGGCTATGCGGTCGCCTTTGTTGATTTGGATGTTGTTGGAGGGGTCCAGGTTGATGAGGATAACCTTGAGTTCTCCTCGGTAGTGGGCGTCGATGAGGCCCGGCGTGTTAACTATAGACAGGCCCTGCTTGATGGCCAAGCCGCTGCGGGGCTGGACGAAGCCGGCGTAGCCATCGGGCAAGGCGATGGCCAGCCCAGTAGAGACCAGACGACGTTCGAAGGGCTTCAGGACGCAGTCCTCGTTGGAGCGCAAATCCAAGCCGGCATCGGTGGGATGGGCGTATTTGGGAAGCTCGACGGTGGGGTCGAGACGCTTTATGTTGACGGTAATGTTGGACATGGAATCACCTTAGCTTGTCGAGCTCTTGCAGAAACTCATCGACGTCTTTGAAATCGCGGTAGACCGAGGCAAAGCGGATGTAGGCCACCTTGTCGATCTTGGCCAAGCGCTTGAGCACCATGTCACCCAACTCATGGGACGTGACGGCCGTCAGCGTGCGAGAGCGCAGCTCGACCTCGATGTCGTCGATAATCTCATTGAGCTTCTTAGTATCGATATCACGCTTGATGGTGGCGCGCATCAAGCCGACGAGCAGCTTATTGCGATCGAACCGCTGCTTGGTTCCGTCTGACTTAATGACCTCGATCGGGTCTTCGCATCGCTCAAACGTTGTAAAGCGATAGTTACACGAACAACATTCGCGACGGCGCTTAATGGTGTTATTTGACTCCTGCATACGGGAATCAACGACGCGGGTATGTGCCTTGCCACATTTGGGACAGCGCATGGTACCTCCTCTTAAACGATAACAAGGGTACCATGCGCAGCGCGATAATGATTACGAACGAGCAGGAACCTTAAGATGCGCACCGGCGGCGAGCGAACCATGCTCCAGATGATTGACGTTACGGATCATGTCGGAAGTCTCTTGCGTGGAAAGGCCTTCGATAGGATATTCCTCGGCAAGCGACCAAAGAGAATCACCAGGCTGAACGCGAATAGTCTCGTAGGTAACGTTGGAAACGGACTCGGCATACGCGGCGTGACGAGCGCTAAAGACCGACGTAGCGAGGACAACGAAGAGCGTAAGCGCAACGGCAACGGCGACAATCGTCGGAACCTTCAGGGCAACGCGGGCCGGCGCAACTACAGCCTGCTGATTGCGAGCAGACTTTACGGTCAAAGGCTGAAAGCCGGAGCGGCCACCCTGAACAACCGTAAAAGTGGGTTCTGCAGGCGTCTCGAGTTTAAGGGCAAGGTTTCCCTGGACCATATTCGTTGCGTTCATCATGTTCTCCTCTCGCGTGTTTTGCTGAGAACAGTTTTATCAAGCCGCGCGGACAAAAATGTCTAGCGCGAGAACGAATGTTCGGTTATTATTATCTTCGAACAGTTGTTCCTGTCAAGCAAAATTCGAACATTTGTTTGACATGGGTAGAGAGGATGCCCTGATGGCTCGCAAAATTACCAAGCGTCAGCAGCAAATTTACGACTTCATCAAGGAATATCAGCAGGAGAAGGGTTATCCGCCCAGTGTGCGCGAGATGGCATCTGCCGTGGGCCTTTCCTCCCCCAGCACCGTGCACGCCCACTTATCTGCCTTGGAGGCGCGCGGGCTGCTCAAGCGCGATGCCACCAAACCGCGCGCCCTGGAACTCTTTAACGAGGACGGCTCCTCTGTCTCAATTTCTAAATCTGACGAGCCCACCGCACCTCGCGGAACGGTCTCGCTACCGCTCGTTGGTCGCGTCGCGGCTGGGATTCCCATTCTGGCCGAGCAGAATATCGAAGACACTTTTACTATCCCGACCGAAATCGCCACTGATCAGGGTTCCTTTATCCTTGAGGTGCATGGGAGCTCAATGATCAATGTCGGCATCTTCAATGGCGATTACATCATCGTCCGTGAACAAAAGAGTGCCATGAACGGCGAAATCGTCGTGGCCATGATTGATGGTTCAGCGACCGTCAAGACGTTCTACAAGGAGCAGGGACGCGTACGCCTACAGCCTGAGAATGACACCATGGAGCCTATCTATGCAACAAATCCCGTTATTTTGGGCAAAGTCGTCGGCTTGATGCGCCGGTTCTCGTAATGCAAAAACGCATCACCATCTTTGATACCGTCCGCGGGTTTACGATGATTTCAATGGCAGGTTTTCACGCTTGCTACGATCTCGCCTACCTGTACGGTTGGGATATGCCCTGGTTTACCCAGACTGTCTTTCAAGACATCTGGCGCGCCAGCATCAGCTGGGTATTCTTGTTTATCGCGGGTTGGATGTGCACTCTTTCGCGCAACAATATCAAACGTGCCGCCAAATACGCCTTAGCAGCACTCGTCGTCTGGCTGGCAACAACACTTGTCTCAGTCGATGATTCGGTTAATTTTGGCATCATCTACTGCATGGCCGCATGTACCGGCATCGTGGCGTTGACCGATCCCGTCCTTAAAAAGATATCAGCGAGATGGGGCATGTCCCTATGCCTTGTGATGTTCGCCCTCACCTGGAGCATCCCCAAAACAATCTACCCTGTCCCCTACCTGGCGTGGCTGGGATTTCCGAGCCCTGGGTTTGTCTCAGGTGATTACTACCCCATCATCCCGTTTATCTTTATGTATCTTGCAGGATACTTCGCCGCACATATAGCGCAGGGAATCGATAAGACCGTCCCTAGCAAGGCCTACGCCAACTCCCTGCCGGCGCTCGCCAGCCTTGGACGTTATGCACTACCCTTTTATCTGCTGCATCAGCCCATTATACTGGGCATTTTGGAGCTCGCCTACTCGGTGCGATAACGCTCGAGCCGCGGTGCGACACGAGCCGGCAGTTTCGCCACAATACGAACGCCATCCTCAAGATATTCCTCATGCAAAAGGGTCCCCTGCTCATGCACGAGTGTAATGAGCGCACCTTCACGATATGGAATGTCGGCTGAAAGCAGTACATCGGTGGCAGCTGCCTCGCGAGCAATGCGATCGACGAGATCGTCGAGCCCCTCGCCCGTTTGGGCCGAGAACAGAACGGCTTCCGGAAAACGACGACGGAAACTTAATCGATCAACGCTATCGAGAAGATCGATTTTATTGAATACGGTCAGCGTTAGGCGCTCTCCGGCGCCGATCTCATCAAGCACGCGGTCGACAGCCTCCAGCTGTCGCTCATAGTCCTCGTCAGACGCATCTACGACTTTGAGAATTAGATCGGCACCCAACACCTCGGACAGCGTCGATTTAAAGGCATCGACAAGACCATGCGGCAGCTTTTGAATAAAGCCGACGGTATCGGTAATCGTCATTCCGCGACCGCCGGGCAGGCGATACGAACGCGTCGTCGGGTCGAGCGTAGCAAACAGCTTGTCCTGCGAAAGTACCGTAGAGCCTGTCAGGCGATTGAGCAACGTCGATTTACCGGCATTGGTATAACCGGCTAACGCGACGCGAAACGCCGGTGACTCAATACGACTCTTGGATTGAACATCACGACGCTGTTCAACCTGCTTGATCTCACGACGAAGCGCAGCGATCTTATTACGAATGAGGCGACGGTCGACCTCGAGCTGACTTTCGCCCTGACCAAAGCGTGAGCCGATGCCGCCGCGCGTCTGTTCCTTGGCGAGATGGCTCCACATGCCGCGCAGACGAGGCAACAGATATTGAAGCTGCGCCAGCTGTACCTGTAGGCGTCCCTCACGCGTCTGAGCATGCAGGCCAAAGATATCCAAGATCAGTGCCGTACGATCGATAATCTTTACCGGCTCGCCCACGGCTTTCTCCAAATAGGATTGCTGCGAGGGCGTCAGGTCGTCGTCAAAAATAACGACATCGGCATCCATGCGATGTACCAGACCGCACAGCTCCTCTACCTTACCGGAACCGATAAATGATTTGGGATACGGCTTTACCAAACGCTGAGACAAGCGAGCCACGCACTGGGCACCAGCCGTGTGGGCAAGGCGCTCCAGCTCATCGAGCGATCGATCGAGTGGCCATGCATTGTCGCGCCACTCAACACCAACCAAAATGGCACGCTCGGGCTCGGGTGCCGTGGGAACAAGGGGGAAACGAGCCATTAGGCAGCCTCAATACGATGCAGGATATCAGTAACGACCTCATCGATCGTACATTCATCCATATCAAACCACGCGATACGGTCATCGCGCTTAAACCACGAAAGCTGACGTTTGGCATAGCGACGCGAACGCATCTTAATGAGTTCGCGAGCCTCATCCATGCTCGTCACGCCATTGAAAGCATCGATGATCTCTTTATAGCCAATTGCCTGCATCGAAGTCAGGGCATCTCCCAGCCCCTGGTCCATAAGACCGCGAACCTCATCAACAAGACCCTGCTCAAACATCACATCGACACGTAGGTTAATGCGTTCATAGAGCACCTCGCGATTTCGCGTCAGGCCAAACCATAACGCATGATAATGCTCGCGCGGAACACTAAACTGCGACTTTTGTTGCGCATAGGAAACGCCATCATCGTGCATTTCGAGCGCGCGAATCACACGCCGCACGTTATGCGGATGAATAACAGCAGCTGATTCTGGATCGCGCTCGGCAAGCAGGGCATGCAGTTCTTCCTCGCCAATACGCTCGGCAAGCTCCTGATACCCCGCGCGACGATCGTCCTCAAGCTCGCCCGAGGGAAAATCCATCTCATCCAGGGCGGCCTTGAGATACAAGCCTGTGCCCCCGCAAAACACCGGTAGGCGGCCCTCGCCAAGCAAACGCTCAACATGCGCGCGAGCGTCAGCCTGATAAAGCGCCGCAGAGTACGCCACACCCGGCTCTACAATGTCGACGAGACGCAGCGGCGCCGTACACTCATCGGGCGCCATCTTTGCGGTACCGATGTCCATGCCGCGATAGATTTGCATCGCATCGCACGACAGCACTTCGGACGAAAGACGAGCCGCCAAACGGTCGGCAACACCACTCTTACCAACCGCCGTCGGACCGACGATCGCAACGACGGAAAGACCTGCCCCGGGAGAAACCATTAGCGCGGCTCGCCCACAACGGAGCCGGACAAATACCAGGTCTTGGCAACGTCAACGTCAACATCAACGATCTTGCCAACAAGCTGATCGATGCTGTAACCCTCGGGGATAGGCGCATGCACGGTCTGATTCTTGGGACTCTTGCCCAGCAGGACCGCGTCGTTCTTTTTACTCGTTCCCTCAATGAGCGCCGGCACCACAGTATGAAGCTCACCCTGGTTGTACTCGTGCGCCGTGGTCTCGATAACCTTAACCAGGCGGTTGAAACGCTCGAGAATAACCTCATGCGGCGTAGGATCGTCAATCTCGGCGGCCGGGGTACCGGCGCGCTTGGAATAGATGAAGGTATAGGCCTGAGCATAGCGGACCGTCTCGGCAAGTGAGAGCGTCTGCTCAAAGTCTTCTTCAGTCTCGCCCGGGAAGCCAACGATAATGTCGGTCGAGAGCGCGATATCGGGCATGCGGTTGCGAATGCGATCGACCAGGCCCAGATAGTCCTCGCGTGTATAACGGCGATTCATCTCTTTGAGGATCCGTGTCGAACCTGACTGGACGGCCAGGTGCAACTGCGGCATAACGGCAGGCGTCTCGGCCATGGCGTCGATGGTCTCGGGGAGCAGATCCTTGGGATGCGAAGACGTAAAGAAGATGCGCTCCACACCCGTATCGCCCACGGCACGCAGCAGATCGGCAAAACGCGGCTTGCCAAACAGATCGCGACCATATGAGTTAACGTTTTGGCCCAGCAGCGTAATCTCACGCACGCCCTGGCGCACCAAACCGGTCACCTCGTCGACAATCTCCTCGAAGGGGCGACTTTTTTCGCGACCGCGCACGTACGGCACGATGCAATAGGTGCAGAAATTATTGCAGCCTGTCATGATGGGCACCCAGGCGTGATACTGGGTCTCGCGATGCCACGGCATGCTCATGGCATCCGTATCCTCATGCTCATTGGTGCGGATATGACGCTTACCATCAAGGAACGCCTCGGCAATGAGCTCGGCCACATGTGCGATGGAATGCGTGCCAAAGATGACATTGACGTTATCGACGTTGGTGAGCAGGCCCTCTCCATCACGCTGCGCGATGCAGCCGCCCACGGCAACCACACGCTTGCCCGAAGGCGAAGGCGGCAGGCTTTTGCAGGAATTGCACTGACCGTACAGGCGAGTATCGGCGGCCTCACGCACACAGCATGTCATGAAGACAACGATATCGGCATGCTCGGGATCGAGCGCCATGAGGCAGCCATACGAATCAAGCAGACCGCTCACACGCTCGGAGTCGTGCTGATTCATCTGACAGCCAAAGGTGCGGATAAAGTAGGTTTTACCGGCAAGAATATCGCGTACGGAACGCTGGTCCATGTGCATAAGTCCTAACGATGGGGAGCGAAACGAGGCAAGCAGAAGCTATGCCACAGGCTTAACATCATCCATGACGACGTTATCCATAGCAGCTCGATTGATCTGGTGAACGTAGATAGAAAGGCGGATGGCCGTGCGCGACTCCCCGTTAATGAGGATGTCGGAGAACACAGGCGCGCAGGAAATATCAAAACCGGTTGGAATCAAAAAACCGCGCGCGATAGCAACGGCCTTAATGGCCTGGTTGACAGCACCGGCACCGACACACTGGATGTTGACGGGTACACCATCCTTGACCATGCCGGCGATGGCGCCGGCAACGGACGCGGGCGATGATTTGCTTGATACCTTCAGGCAATCCATGAAGAAACTCCTGCGTTTAAAAGTACGTTTTAACTGCAATAACTTTATCGTACCGAGTGGACTCGGTAAAGGCACTATTCCTCTTTGGCAAGATCGAAGGTCACGGTGATTCGATCACGCGAAACACGGATCTTTGGGTCGCCGCAAAGATTGAGATAGTACCGGGCGGCAAGGTCATTAAAGTCGCGCTCCACAGCACGCGAAAACTGTGCCATGTCATCCTTGGCAATACGCAGCCCACGACGATCCTTCGCGAGATCGACAGGAGCCGGCGCATGCGAGGATGAGTCACGCTCGCGCAGCAGACGCGCAGTCACACCGCGAACGGGCTTAATCTGCCCTGCCAAAATGCGATGGGCCGTGCGCTCGGACATCTCAAGACCCAAACCCGAACAAATACGAATAAAGTCCTCGGCATCAGAGGCAAGGCCTAAACGATCGACAACCGGAAGCTCGCTCTCATCATCAATAAACAGGAGACGAGACGTATCGAGCCGACTTGACGCCTGAGCATAAAGGGTCGCGGCAATCTCAGACGGAGAACCAAGATAGACATCGCAACCACGCAACTCCTCGAGCGCAAACTCACAGGCAGCGCGAATAATATTATGCGGACCGCGAGCACAGACATAACGTCCGTCCTCATCCTTGACGGCCTGGGGCCAGCTGGACTGATCGGCACGCTCGCTGAGGCGGTCGGCCGCAACGCTCACCTTAAAGGCTGAGCCAAGATCGACACCAGACGTGACCACGCGGGCCTCGTCGGTGTTCTGCTTGATCGAAAACAATGCCATGCCACGACCGTGAACGCCCCAACGGTCCATCTTCATGCTCTCGAGCTTTGAGGTAACGCGAGCATCGAAGATTCGCTCTTGCATATCCTGCGGAACACCCGAGCCGTTATCCAGAAAGACAAGCGTGCGGACGCCATCTTCCTTGGTCGTGGCGAGATAGACCTTGTCGGCGCCGGCATCGCGAGCATTACGGAGCATTTCGATGACGATATCCTCGACATGCTGAATGTCGTGCTTTGCCTGGCGCCGCTCGGCCTCCGAAACGCGGAGGCGGACATACCCCTCGCCAAGGTTCTCCTCGACGCGAAGGTTGCCCTCCCCCGACATCGACGCGATAAATGAGATGAGCTCGTTCGCGTCGCTCATATTATTTAGCGATATCGACAGCGCGGCTCTCGCGAATCACGACGACGCGCACCTGACCGGGATACTCCATCTCTTCCTCGATCTGATGGGCGATATCGTGAGCCAGAACCGTGGACTGGGCATCGGAGATCTTGTCCGGCTGAACCATGACATGGACCTCGCGACCAGCCTGCATGGCATAGGTACGCTCGACGCCGTCATGGGAGTTGGCGATCTCCTCGAGCTTCTCAAGGCGCTTGATGTAGTTCTCGGCAGACTCGCGACGGGCACCGGGGCGAGAGGCTGAGACAGCATCGGCGGCCTGCACCAGGACATCGAGCACCGTGTTGGGGTCGACATCGGCATGGTGAGCCTCGATAGCGTGGACGATAACGGGCTTCTCGCCATAACGACGGGCGAGCTCGGCGCCGATGACGGCATGCGGGCCCTCGACGTCGTGGTCAATTGCCTTGCCCAGGTCGTGAAGCAGACCGGCGCGCTTGGCGGTCACAACGTCCAGGCCAAGCTCGGAAGCCATCACGCCGCAGAGATCAGAGACCTCGAGGGAGTGCTGAAGCACGTTCTGACCAAACGAGGTACGGTAGCGCAAGGCACCAAGGGTCTTGACGATCTCGGGGTGCAGGTCGTGGATGCCAGTATCGAAGGCAGCCTGCTCGCCAGCCTCGCGCACGCGCTGCTGAACCAGGTCGGCAGCCTTGTGATACATCTCCTCGATGCGGGCAGGGTGAATGCGGCCGTCGGCGATGAGGTTCTCGAGGGCGACACGGGCGGTCTCACGACGGACCGGGTCGAAGCTCGAAAGAACGACGGTCTCGGGCGTGTCGTCGATCACGAGGTTGACGCCGGAAACCTGCTCGAAGGTGCGGATGTTGCGACCCTCGCGACCGATAATACGGCCCTTGAGGTCATCAGAGGGAATGTGCACGGAGGTAACGGTGACCTCGGCAGTGTGGTCGGCAGCGCAGCGCTGAATCGCCAGGGACAGAATCTCCTGGGCGGTCTTGTGGCACTCGGCGCGAACCTGCTGCTCGGACTCGCGAATGATCGTGGCGGCCTCGTGGGTGACCTCGCCGCGAACCTTATCGAGGAGCTCCTTGTGGGCATCCTCGCGGGTAAGGTCGGCGATACGCTCGAGCTCGGAGGTCTGCTTTGCGCAGAGCTCCTCGAGCTCACGGGAGCGCTTCTCGACCTGACCGGCCTGACTGGACAGCTGATGCTCGCGCTTGTCGAGAGCGTCGTTGCGGCGATCAAGGGATTCCTCGCGCTGCATCACGCGGTTCTCGAGCGTACGAATCTCGCTCTTACGCTGCTTGTCCTCGGCCTCGGCGGCCTGCTTGTTCTTGATGATCTCCTCTTTAGCCTCGAGCAGAGCCTCTTTTTTGAGGGTCTCGGCCTGACGCTTTGCATCGCCGATCAGGGACTCAGCCTGTGCGTGTGCCGACTGGATCTTTTCGTCGGCCTCATGAAGACTACCCTGCTTGGCGGTGCGCATGTAGGCAATGGCGGCGATGGCACCTAAAACGATGCCAACGAGCGCTGCGATGATAGGCATGCTCACTCCTTTTTATGGATTCGTTACACAACAAAGCGAACCGTCCTTACGAACGGCTCGCGACATTTGAGTAATATGGGCGCAGCTTATGCGGGTCGGATACAGATAAACATATAAACAAACTCATCACAGATGAGCACATATCACAAAGCAAATGACAGTGTTTATCGTACGTTGAACCACAACAACTGTCAAATAAATGGCCCCAGTACGGCTGCTAAAACGCGGTGAACGGCAGGACCACAAAACGCATACGCCTAAACCGCACATTCCTCGCATTCGGCATCGAGACGTGCCTTAACGGCATCGGCGGCGATGTGATACGAGAAGCCCTTGCCCATCAAAAACCGAACCAGTTTTTCGAATCCGCGCGTCTCTGGAACACGCCGCTTGGCGAGCAGGGCTGACGCACGCGCCAAATCGTCTTCGACGGCAAAATAATCCTCGGGATAACCGGGAATGTCATCGAGCACAACATGACGTCGCTTGAGCTCGGTCTCGATTTTGCGCTGTCCCCAACCGCGCCGCTTGCGTTCCTCGATAAAGTACGAGCAAAAGCGGTTCTCGTCTAAAAAGCGATACTCGGTGGCGCGCTCGACGGCGAAATCAATCGCGGGCTGGCGAAAGCCGTAGCGAGCCAACTTGTCACGGACCTCACCCGTCGCATGGTCGCGGCGCGATAACATCTCGGTCACCATGGTAAGTGCACATTTACGCTCGATGAGCTGCACCGCCTCACGAAAGTTGTCCCAATCACAGGGAAGATCGGGGCGGTTTTTGACATACAGCCGCGCGACCCGCACGGGAATCCAAATGGACCGCTCAAAACCGCCCTCAAGCTCACAATCGATATGTGCGCAAGGCTTTTTGGACGCATACCCGCTCGAGAACGAGGAGGCCGCCTTCTTATCGGGAAAGACGACCGTGGCCTCGGTCACCGTATACGACATGAGCGTAACCGCTACTCGTCGTCATCATCGAGCATGGCGGAACCATCGATGGCGTAAAGCTCGTCAAACTCCTCAGGCGCAGGCTGATCGGTCAGCTCGACCTCGGACGGAGCATCGTCATCAAACTCAAGCCCGCAGGCAAGGCGGACCTTATGCTCAATCTCATCGGCGCAATCGGGGTGTTCGCGCAGGAAAGCCTTGGCGGCCTCGCGACCGTTGCCGAGCTTGTCCTCGCCATAGGCAAACCAGGAGCCCATCTTCTTGCAGATGCCGCACTCGACAGCCATGTCCAGAATCGAGCCCTCCTTAGAGATGCCCGTACCGTACATGATGTCGAACTCAGCAGAACGGAACGGAGCTGCCACCTTGTTCTTAACGACCTTGGCGCGCACGCGGTTACCGATAACCTCGTCCTTAAGCTTAATGCTGTCGATACGACGAATGTCGATACGCACCGAAGAGAAGAACTTAAGGGCGCGGCCGCCCGTCGTAGTCTCGGGGTTGCCGAACATGACGCCGATCTTCTCACGCAGCTGGTTAATGAAGATGCACGTCGTGTTGGACTTGGACAGCGAGCCGGCGAGCTTGCGAAGAGCTTGGCTCATCAGGCGAGCCTGAAGACCGACCGTAGTGTCGCCGATTTCTCCCTCGATCTCGGCACGCGGGGTCAGCGCGGCGACGGAGTCGACGACGATGGCATCGATGGCGCCGGAACGCACGAGCATGTCAACGATCTCGAGCGCCTGCTCACCCGTATCGGGCTGGGAAATGAGCACCTCGTCGATATCCACGCCGATGCGCGCGGCATACGTGGGATCGAGCGCGTGCTCGGCATCGATAAATGCCACAACGCCACCCATTGCCTGGGCCTCGGCCAGGATCTCGAGCGAAAGCGTCGTCTTACCGGAGGACTCGGGACCGTAGATCTCGACGATTCGGCCGCGCGGCACGCCGCCGATACCCAGCGCGGCATCGAGGGCCAGGGCGCCCGTGGGAATGGCCTCGACCTCGAGCTCGGGACCACCGTCGCCGTACCTCATGATGGAACCCTGGCCGAATTTCTTCTCGATCTCGGCCTTGGTGGTGGCGATCATCTCATCGCGCTCTTTACCCGTCGTGCGAGCATGAACGGTACGTACGGGACCTGAATTCTTGGCCATGAATAGCCCTCCTCTTAACAACCTGCATCGATAATAAACGAACGGCTGTTCGTGGTCAACCGTTCAGGCCAATCATATGCAGGCGGTCTTTCCAAAACCCAACCAAACGCCGACCAAACACTGACCAAATGCTTGACCACAAAGGACCAAATATGAACAAGGCAGGCAAAAATACATCTACAACCAGCACAAACGCCAATGAGCCTAAGGTCCCCATCTCCACAATTAAGGGGCTCGGAGGCCCCTTAAAACACGTCTATTCCATAGAATTGAGCACAAGGGCAATGCGACCCAATGCCTCCGTGACCGCATGGGCACGAACACACGAACGGTCACCCTCATAGTGGCAGCGCACAAAGTCCACGACCGGCACGCCCCCATCGGCGGAACGATGCGCCCAGCCAATATAGAAAGTGCCCGCCGGATCGTCCTCAGTACCACCGCCGGGGCCGGCATAACCCGTTGCGCTCACTGCAATATCGCTCTGGTACAGCTCCAGCGAACCCGACGCCATCTCGCGCGCAGTCTGGTGCGACACCGCAGTGTAGCGGTCGAGCGTCTCCTGCTCAACACCCAGCACGCGATGCTTAATCTCATCGCAGTAGGTCACCGCACCGCCACGCAGCACCGCCGAGGCACCAGGGATATCGGCGATCGTCGAGGCGATCATGCCAGCTGTCAGAGATTCAGCCGTCGAAACCGTCACACCACGAAAGCTTGCACGCTCGACAATATCGCGTGCGAGCTCTTCGTTATGCGCGGCAATCTGCTCAAATGATTCCGTCATGCCTACCAGGACCTAGACGGAAAAGACTATCTTGCGGCAGTTCCAGAAGTACTGGGCGCCCGAGATAACGGTCAAGACAACGGCAACGGCATACAGGAAGCGCGACACCGAGTAGATGCCGAGCGTCAGCGCCACCGGGCCAAGGTGCAAGCCGGCCATAGCAAAAACGCACAGGTAACCGCAGATGGAAACCATCGTGGTTGCCGTCTTGTACTTGCCGAGCTTATCGGCTGCAACGACCACACCGGCCGCACTCGCGACCATGCGCAGGGCGCTCACCAGCAGCTCGCGGAACAGGATAATGAACACGGACCACACGGTCACCGCGCCAAAATCCAAGAACAGCAGCAAGGCCGAGAACACCAGCAGCTTGTCGGCGATGGGGTCCAAGAACTTGCCGAAATCGGTGATCTCGTTACGCGAGCGTGCCAGATAACCGTCGACCTTATCGGTGCACGACAGGATCACATACAGAATGAAGGCAGCGGCGGCGAGCGGGCCGTCAAAGGTGCTCCAATCCGTACCGGCAACACTCGTGTGAGACAGAGCCGAGACGATCATGAACACCGGGATAAAGACGATGCGAACGCACGTCACGATGTTGGCGGGCGTCCAGACACTCGTCAGTTCCTTATTGCTCTCGTTTGCCACGACGCTCTCCTACTCCACAACATGACCGATAAGCTCATAGCAGAAGCTATCGGTAAACTCGACAGTCAGAATATCGCCCACGGACGCCTCGCTGGCGTCCAGATGCACCGCTCCATCGGAATCGGGCGCCTGGAACCAGGCATGGCCGATCAGCTCGGCGCCGTCCTCGGTCTCTTCGATACCGTCGACGATCACCTGGGCGCGCTCGCCCACATGGGCGGCGGTGGCGGCAAAACCGAGCGACTCGGCCAGGTCCATGGCCTCCTGGGCGCGCTCGAGCTTGACCTCTTCGTCGACCTGACCCTCCATCTTAGCGGCCAGGCTGCCCTCCTCCTGCGAGTAGGCAAAGACGCTCGTGTAGTCAAAGCCGACGGTGTCCATAAAGTCGATAAGGTCGCGGAACTCGTCGTCGGTCTCGGTCGGGAAGCCGACCATGGCCGTGGAACGGATCACGATGCCGGGGATACGCTCACGAAGGTCGCGGAACAGATCCTCGAGCTCCTGGCGCGAACCGGAGCGACGCATGGGCTTGAGAATGCGCGCGTCGCAGTGCTGCACGGGGATATCGATATAGGGCAGCACCTCGGGCGTATCACGAATGGTCTCAATGAGCTCGTCAGTCATGCCCTCGGGCTGCAGATAGAGCACGCGGACCCAGACGTTGTGCGGGCGCACGGCCTCGGCGACGGCACACAGCAGCTGCGCCAGATTGCGCGGCGAGCCATCGGCGACGTCCTCGTCGGCAAAGTCGGTACCCCAGATGCCCGTGTCCTGGCCGATCAGCACGATCTCGCGCACACCGCCGGCAACCAGGTCGCGCACCTCGGAGATGATGCTCTCGGCATTGCGCGAATGATAGCGGCCGCGGATATAGGGAATCATGCAGAAGCTGCAGAAACGGTTGCAGCCATCGGAAATCTTGACGTAAGCGACAGCACCCTCGACGGTACGTTTGACCTGCGGGATATAGGCTGCAATCTCACGCTCGACACCCAGCACGCCATCGATGACCGCCACGATGCCATCTTCCTCGTCGGCCTTCACAAAGGCAGCGACCTCGGGCAGCTCGTCAGGCAGGTCATCGCCATAGCGCGACGGCACGCAGCCGCACATGACGATGGGGCAAGAACGAACGCCGTCCTGAACCTCGTTGGCGAGCTCGAGCGTGGTCTCGATGCTCTCGGACGTTGCGGAGGCGAGGAACGAGCAAGTATTGACGATGGCGATGTCGGCATCCTGCGGGTCGAATGCCTCCTCGTAGCCCGCGGCGGTCAAAAGAGAACGCATGCGGTCGGTGTCAACCTCGTTCTTAGCGCACCCGAGGGTGATGTAGAGCACGGAGCCCAACGGTGTATCCATGTTGGAGAGCGGTCCTTTCGATTGATATTAGCGGTAGTTGGTGAACTGCAGCGGCTGGCCGTAGTCCTGGTCGCGCAGGAACTGGATCACGGTCTGCAACGCGTCCTTCGAAGCAGAGGAAACACGCAGCTTGTCGGCCTCGATGGTCACCTTGACCTTGAGCTTTTGATCCTTGATGTCCTTGTTGATCTTCTTGGCGGTCGCCTGGTCGATACCCTCGACGATATGGCCGAGCACGCGCACGGTGCCGCCCGATGCCGCCTGCGGAGCATCCCACGAGACAGCCTTGAGGTCGATGCCGCGCTTGATGAGCTTGGAGCTCAGCACGTCAACAATCTGTTTGGAGACAAAGTCGGCCGGGGCGTTGATCGTAAAGAGCTTCTCGCCCTTCGAAAGCTCGATCGTGGCGCCGGAATCCTTAAGGCCATAGCGCTGGGAAATCTCGCGCGTGGTCTGCTGGAAGGCGTTGTCGACCTCTTGCATGTTGACCTCGGACACGACGTCGAAGCTGGAATCTTTAGCCATGATGTTTCCTTTCGCGTACGAGCGGCCTAGTAGCTATCGTACGAATTGTCGGTAGAATCGGTGGGTGTCTGACCGTCAGTTGCGGTATCGGCGCCATCCGTGGACTGGGCATCGGTACCATCGGTGGTGTCGGTACCATCAGAACTTTCACCATTCTCGGAATCAGTCGTCTCCTTCTTAGGAACGGTGATCGTCACACGAGCCACGCCCGAGGTCTTGGTATCGTAACGGACCTTTTCACCGTTCTTGGTAACGGTAACATCGGAAGGCTTGGACGTGGTGATCTCGATCGAGGACTCGGGCGTGTACTCCTGCTCAAAGGGGCCAGTCGCCTGAGCGCCATAGACCGACTTGCCGTCGACCTTGATCTCAATCCACGCGGTCTTTCCCTTGGCAACGGAAACTTTGATCTTCGTGACCTCGTTCTCTTCCTTCTTGGCCGTCGTCTTGGTAGCGTCCGAATCAGTCGACTCATCCGTCGGCTCATCGGTGTCTTCGTCCTCGTCGACCGTTTCGGTCTTCTTAGAAGACTTCTTGGTCGTCGTCTTGGTAGCAGTGGGCGCCTCGGGCGTGGTCTCGGGCGCCGAAGATGCGCAGCCGCGCAGAAGCACCACGATGAGCACGATCAGCAGCAACGCCACGGCACCGATGCCGGCGTAGACGATACGCGGATCGAGCCCGTTGTTTTGAGGAGTACGGGATCCGCCGCGTCCACGACCGGAACTGCTGCGGCCGCCTCCCTGAGGCATACGACCACGATTGCTATCGGAACGGCCGCGATAGCCGCCCTGGCCCTGAAGGCTGCGCTGACCCGAGCGGGGCGCAAGTTCACCGCGGCCTTGATAGCCACGTTGGCCCGAACGCGGAGCCGAAGAGCGCTGGCCATACGGCTGTGATTGAGAGCGAAGACGCGGCGTCACCTGCGTGGTATCGGCATCCGCATAGCCACCGCGAGAGCGTCCGGTGGAGACACCACGGTGACCGCGATCTGAATAGCCGCCGTCGCCGTAGCCGGCACGAGGGTCACGCGCCACGCCGCGGGCAGCGGGAAGTGCACGGTCCTCGGGCATCGGCGTACTGCGGAACCGGTCACGCTGTGAGCGAATCTCCTCGCCCGAACCCGTCTCAGTAATATAACCGGCCTGCTGAGGACGCTGTCCATAGCGGGTCGAACGACCGCCCTGAACCATCAGGAAGCGCCCGTTATCGACCGAGGAACGCGAATTGACGTAGCCGGCGGCGTCCTGAAAACGACCGCCCTGCTGCGACGTTTCGCGTTCGTATGCCATCAGGTCGTCAAAGTAGGCATTGACGACCTCGCGCGGATTGAGGCCCAAAAAGCGAGCATAGCTCGAAATCATGCCCTGTGCATAGCCGCGCGGCGGCATCGAAGCAAAGTTACCGGTCTCGAAAAACTCGATGATCTGCGGCCTGATTTTGATGGTGTTGGCGACCTGCTGAATGGAAAGGCCCATTCGGCGACGCTGCTCGAGCAGCATGTCACCAAAGCGTGCAGCCATCAGAATCCTCCAAACTCACGATCTTCACGTGCCATCTCGGCGTCGACAGATTCCAGCGCGGCAAGCCCCTCCTCGTCCAACAGGACCTCGCGCGGCTTGGAACCGTCGGGCGGGCCGACGACACCCTTTTCTTCCAGCATGTCCATAATACGCCCGGCACGCGCATAGCCAACCTTCAGACGACGTTGCAGGCCAGATGTGGAGCCCAGCTGCGATTCCACCACAATATGGGCGGCTTCCCAAATGAGCGGATCATCGTCTTGCGGCTCAGCTACTCCGGTGTGGACAATGCCGCCGCCACCCACCATGGACATGGAAGCGGGCGCCACGGCAGACAGGATCTCCTCGTGGTAGTCGGGCTCGCTCTGCGACTTGACGAACTCGACAATCTCGTTGATTTCGTCATCCGAGACAAAGCAGCCCTGGATACGGCGAGGCTTGCCCCAGTCGACCTTGGAGAACAGCATGTCGCCCAAACCGGTGAGCTTTTCGGCACCCATCTGGTCAATAATAACGCGCGAGTCGATGCCCGTGGCGACGTTAAAGGCGATGCGGTTGGTGATGTTGGCCTTGATGAGGCCCGTCACCACGTTGGAGCTGGGGCGCTGCGTAGCCACGATAAGGTGTATACCGGCGGCACGGCCCAGCTGGGCGATACGAACGATCGAGGCCTCGACATCCTTGCCGGCGACCATCATCAGGTCCGAAAGCTCGTCGATGATAATGACCAGATAGGGCATCTTTTGGGGCGGGTTGTCGTAATGCTCAAACTCGCCGGCGGCCTGCTTTTCGTTGTAGGTCGAGATCTTACGCACGTTGAGACGCTCGAAGACCTTCAGGCGACGCTCCATCTCGGACACGGCCCATTGCAGAGCGCTCGCGGCCTGCTTGGGCTCGGTCACCACGGGCACATAGAGATGCGGCAAACCGTTATAGCCCGCAAGCTCGACGCGCTTGGGGTCGACCATGATCAGGCGAACGTCCTCGGGAAGGGCGCGCATGAGCAAGGTCGTGATGATGGAGTTGATCATGACCGACTTACCGGAACCCGTGGTACCGGCGATCAGCAGGTGGGGCATCTTGGCAAGGTCGGCGACGACCGGCGTACCCTCGGCATCTCGACCGATGGCGAGCTCGAGCGGATCGCCCTTCACATAGGGAAGCACGTCGCCCAGGTTGACGTTCTGGCGCTTGCGATTGGGGATCTCGATACCCACAAGCGAGGTGCCGGGGATCGGGGCAAAGATACGCACCGACTGGGCAGCAAGCGATAGCGCGATATCGTCCTCGAGGCTCGAAATCTTGCTCACGCGCTCGCCCTCGCCAGGTTGCAGCTTAAAGGTCGTCACCGTGGGGCCGGCGATCCAGCCGACCACGCGGGCACTACGACCAAACTCCAGCAAGGTGGACTGAAGCGACTCGGCAGTCTGTTCCAGCTCCTTGTCAGAAGACGCGGAGGAAGCCGACTGCGGGTTGGCATGCAGAATCTCAAGTGGCGGAAGTTTGAGGCCGTCCTCTTCTTCGCCCTCGTTATCTGCGGCGCCGCCGTCCGCTCCCCCATCGCTAGCCGCAGCCGATTCGACAGCACTCAAGGCAGGCGCATCGGCAACCTTGGGATGCTTCAAGAAATCGGGGATCTGAGGTGCTGCCGAGACAGGATTCACGGCAAACGGCGGCTCGGACTCGTCGATCTTATCGGGGTCGTCTTCCATCGAAAGCTGACCGGTTACCTGGTCGCGCTTTGCATGGCGACGCGGCAGCAAAGTTGTCTTTGCGGTCTCAATCGGAGCCTCGTCGTCCTCGTCATCGCCCTCGGTGAGCTCAATCTCGCTCTCGGACCAAGACGGGTCGGGCTCACTCGTATTGAGTTTGGGCGCAGCCTTGCCCTTCTTGGCATGGCGGCGCGGCAACAGCGTCGTCTTAGCGCGCTCAGCTTCCACGGCATCGGACACGTCGACAAACGGATCCTCGTCCTCGTCGTCATCGTCCAAAACCGGGTCCACATCGTTGCCCATGACCGTGGTCACGGCAGCATCGGAGCCCTTTTGACGAAGAATACTCAGGTGAGGACGGGCAACGCCGGGCACCGACAGGGCCTCATCGTCACCCCACGGACTCGCGTTAACATCGGCACGACGGCGCTCGGCAAAATCGGCCGCACGGTCGCGAGCAGAGCGCAGCACGCCACCCACCGAAAAGCCGATGATGACAAAACCAACGACGCCCAGACCCAACAGGACCACCAGCGCGATAGGCTTACCCAGGGCATTCTGCAGCGCACTCGCAATTAACGCACCGATGTAGCCACCCGAGGCGGACAGATTTTGCGGCGTGAACATAAGGTCACACGAGTCGCTCGTACCCGGCACCATCAGCGAAAGAATGGAGACGACGGCGATAAAGACCACAGCGCCGCCCGCAACAGAGCGCGCGTTGAGCGGCGAGTCCTCGCCTAAAAAGAGCGTGGCGGCAAACAGCAAAATGACGATCGGCAGCACGTAGGCGCCCAGACCAAAGCCCAAGTGGTAGAAACCGGCAACCGCAGCCGTAACGGGCGCAGTCGCCGGCGAAATCACGGCAATAAAGGACGCGATCGCCAAAACGGCAATGACCACGCCGGCGATATCGCGGTTGGCCGAGGGCTCGACCAAGGGCTCGAAATCATCGAACTCGGACTCGTGGCCCTTATTGGCACGCAGATGGGAACCGGCACCCTTAGCAGATGCCGGTTGGTTGTTGGCCTTATTGCCTTTGGCGTTTTGTGCAGATCCGCGCGCCAAACTAAACCTCCATGACGACCGGGATGATCATCGGACGAGTGCGCGTACGGCTCCAGATAAAGTTGGAGAGCGAGTCGCGCACGGCCTTGCGAATGGCATCGGAACCGCTGCTCGTAAAGCTGAACTTGCCCTTCTCGATCGTCTTCATGATGGACGCGGAGGCATCCTCGGAGAACTGGTCGTCGATGGCAAACGAGACGCCGCGGCCCGAGAACTCGATGGCCTCGATCTTCTTGTGCTTGAGCGAGACGATGGCAACAGCGGTAACCATACCGTCGTTGGCGAGTTTCTGACGATCACGCAAGACGATGGGGTCGGTATCGCCGATGCGCAGGCCGTCGACGTAAACGACGCCGGACTCGACGGGCGTACCGCGCTTAACGATACCGCCGCGCATCTCGAGCGTGTCGCCGTTGTCGAGGATAAAGATATGATCGTCCTTGAGACCCATCTTGCGGGCCAGCTGGGCATGGGCGCGCAGATGCACGGCTTCACCGTGAACCGGCATAAAGTACGTGGGCTTGGCCATGGCCATCAGGAGCTTGAGCTCCTCCTGGCTACCGTGACCGGAAACGTGAACGAGAGCGCGGTTCTTATCCCACACGTCGCAGCCGAGCTTGGCCAGGCTGTTGACGACCTGCTGGACGGCCTTCTCGTTGCCGGGAACGGGAGTTGCTGAGAGGATGACGGTATCGCCCTCGTGGATAGAGAGCGTCTTGTGCTCGCCGTTGGCCATGCGGGACAGGGCCGACAGCGGCTCGCCCTGCGAACCAGTGCACATGACGACGATCTTGTCGTCAGGCAGGTTATCAATGTCAAAGGCATCGATGATATCGGCGTCGTCGATGTTGAGGTAGCCAAGCTCGCGCGCCACGCGGGTGTTAGTGAGCATGGAGCGACCGGTCACAACGACCTTACGGCCGCACTTGCGGGCGGCATCGCAGATCTGCTGCAAACGATGGATGTGGCTCGAGAACGACGCGACAAACACGCGACCCGGCGCGTTCTTGATGGCGTGCAGCAGGTTGGGACCAACCTCGGCCTCGGACTTGGTAAAGCCGGGAACAGTGGCATTGGTGGAGTCGGAAAGCAGCAGGTCGATACCCTGCTTGGCAAAGCGGCTGATAGCGGCATAGTCGGGCGTGACGCCGTCGATGGGCGTCTGGTCGAGCTTAAAGTCGCCGGTGTGCATAACGGTACCCTGGTTGGTGCGGATGAACACGCCCAGAGCGCCGGGAATGGAGTGCGTCATCGAGAAGAAGTCGAGCGAGATGCCGCCGAGGTTGACATGGCTGCCGCCCTTGACCTCGCGGAACTTGGGTGCGCGGATGCGGAACTCAGAAAGCTTGCCCTCGATAAAGCCAAGCGTCAGCTTGCTCGAAAAGATGGGCACCTTATTGTTGAGGTCCTGCAGCAGGTACGGAAGCGAACCGGTGTGGTCCTCGTGGCCGTGGGTGACGACGATACCGCGGAGCTTCTCCTCGTTCTCCAGAACATAGGTGTAGTCGGGAAGCACCAGGTCAATACCGGGCTGGGAATCGTCGGGGAACATGAGGCCAGCGTCAACGAGCACCATGTCGTCGCCGCATTCGAAGACCGTCATGTTCTTGCCGATGCCGTCAAGGCCGCCGAGCGGAATGATCTTCAAAGGAGATGATTTTTTAGCTGCCATAGGTTCGTGTGGTTTCCTTTCTTCGAAACGGGTCTGGAACAACCGACGGGGCGCTTCTGGCAAACCGACCGCCGGGAACGTACAAACATGCATCGCAGAGTCGATGCAATAACCACAGTATGATACCCATTTGCACAACAACAGACCACCCATGCATCAAAGCCCCATCTGAACCGGTCTATCCTGCCGGTCTGGGCCCATCGGGGGCCGGGGCGGGTTAAGTTTGCTGCTCTACAGTCCTGCGCAAGACGGAAAGCACATTAAGTGCTTTCCTTTGCGTGCGGAACTC
>CAJMEW010000022.1:0-40828 GCA_905212545.1 uncultured Collinsella sp. | reverse complement strand
GGGTGGCTGAGCCCGATGGAGTACCGCAGGAAGCTTGGATACGCCTAGGCGCGGTCCAAGAAATCGTCCGCACCCCCTTTCAGGAATATGCCTTAGGTAGATTTCTCCGTCTGCAATCGCTCCAAACATTTTAATCTCATACGGGTCCAGCAAAGACAGCTGAATATATCGACCTTTTTCAAGAGGCTTGGTATCAAATGGCTCTGAGGATCTCGCTAGCTTGAATTCAGCTGTGCTGGGGTAATGCGAGTCGTCGTACATAGCCTGCAGGCTGCAATCCTCAATTAGTGTGTTTTTGCTGAATGTCAGATATTTGAGGAAGTCTTCTGCTGCATGCCACAGGCGATAGAAAAACCAGTAATCGTCCGTTTCATCAAACTCGAAAATCATGCTGGAATTAAGGGTGATGGGTGGAGTACTAATTTTCATACTGCATGTCCACCCAACTGAGAAATACGCCGCGATATCTCTGCCCTCAAAGCGAAATGCTCTCTTCACGGTCGAAGTTCTGTCGAATCCATTTGTCCTGATAGAGATGATTCCCTTTTCTGTAAGGTCGTCAGAATCAAATACCTGCGAGAATGCCCTATTAACCGGATGAATGTAATTCAAGGCCCTGCCGGATAGAGTCATCCTGCAAAAACCATTGGTATTCGGGCTACATTCCAGATACCCAGCAACGTTGATATACAGAGTCGAATTTCGACTTCCGACAGTCGATTCCTCCCTGGTCAAAAAGATCAATCGCTTGCTTGTCTCGTTGCAGAAGCCGTCAAGATAAGGCACATCAACAGTCAAAGGGTCGCCGGATGTATACACACCGGGGCAAATTTCTTTTTTTAGCCAACCCCACATAATGTCATTCTTGCGTTCTTTGGGCGGGATGAGAACAAGCTCAGAGCCATCGAACACAAAGACAAAATCAACATCTTTGAATTTTAGAGTTCCCGAATACGTGTTGTCTGTCATCTTATTTACCCCTCATAATGACCTTTCCAGTCCTTGTTCGCAACCTTGTCGCCGATCCTCTCGAGATCGACGCAGGCGAAATGCCAGTCTCCTAACAGCTTGTCCAAGCTGGGCTTAACGGGTTCCACATCACCTGCGTGAACCCGAAGTCGGAGTGGGGGAAGCTGATAGTGAGGTACTTTCCCGAGCTCGCGCCGCTGCAGGCGATTCGGAACAACTATCCGAAGACCCCGCTCACGCTCGACCGCGTTGACGTGGGAGGTCGCGGCGGCATCAGGCAAGAGAACATCATCGACTGGATGCTGTCCGGGGCATGGCCAACAACGTCTCTTATGCCGAGTTCACAATTTAGACAGGAGAACCTGTACCCGCGAGATTAATTGCGTCTCATCCATTTCCTCGGGGGCAATCATCGAACTTAAGGTGGCGCATCGGAGCCATGGAATTAAAGAACTTATCACCGAAATAGTCGAGCAGAAACTCTGGAAAAGCCGATAGCACAAACACCGAACCGTCCTCGATCCGCATCCTTTTCTCCTCGCGGAGGATCGCATCGACCGTAACCAGCTCTCGATACGTCTCAAATGAAACCTCATCGAGACCGAGCAGGCACTTGCATCTCAATACGAAGGCAGCGATTGCATCTTTCCATTGGGGAAGCTCCATGTGCTTCCCCACGTTAACGTTTCCCTCTCCCGACTTATTTTTATATTGAGCGATTTCCGAGTTGTCAACAAAACAGCCTGAATGCGCCTGGCACTGCCCTGCGCGATAATCGTACAGTGCCTCGACCATCGGGTAGCTTATATAGAGCTTTCCGCTCTCGTGCTCGTTATCGAATGCGAGGAGCATCGCCTCCACAAGGGCATCGGACTCGCATCCAGGCGCATTGTTCTGATGAGAGTCGTAGTCAAAGAAGAGAAAGACCTCATCAACAGAATCCCTCTCCACGCCCTCTAGACATTTTGCAGCAGAAGGCACCGTTTCTCTCAGTACCTCCACAACATCCAGATCGAAGTCCTCCTCTGCAAGCCGCTCGTAAAGCATGTAGATGTTCTGCGCCGCTGGCAGACAGATCACCCTCAGGTCATCTCTCCCTTTCAGAAAAAGATCCTTCATCTTCTCCGCAAAGCGCAGGTCACGCGACTCTCCTTCAACGATGAAGAGCGTGACCGGGCTAGCCATCGAAAGCACCGGCCTTAAACATCTTCTGGAGGTTATGCGCCAATCTGAGCTCCTTGGGTGTTAGCTTTTCCAGCGAGCGAATCTCCCCCTCCTTGAGAATGAAATAGACATCGGGACGCATGAGGTCGTTCGTCAAAAGGTCCGTGTTGTGCGTCGTAATGAAAACCTGGACACCCTCAAGGTCCCGTAGCATCTCCACGATCGACCGGGACAATTCAAAGTGATAAAAGGCATCGAATTCATCGATAAAGACCAAGGAAGCCTTGCTCATCTTGATATACCAGTAGTAGTACAGAGCAAGTGACATGGTGCCTGTCGAGGCGACCGACGCAAACGGAACGGTACCGCCCTCGAACCTGCAATAAAGCTCGGGAACTCCATTCACGTCCACGGATACGAGGTTCAGGGAGATTCCCTGCTGGCGCAAGAATTCTTGGAAGTCCTCCATCTTTCCTTCGCGAATAATGCCCTGGGTAAAGATATCCGAGCCAACCGAAAGCCCCTGATATCCACGCTCATCGAGCGAGTAGAACATGAGCATGTTGTCGACAAAGGAGGTGAAGGCTCTAAACGCCCTGGCAGACGGCTCATCTCGCAGTATTGCATTGCTCTTGACATATTTGACACGCGACAGCCTGTCGGACTCAGTGGGGAGATCGGTAGAAAGCGAGAGGGACTCGGCGCCCGGCAGGTCAACATGGCCCGTTTGAGCGTCGAACCTGTAGCTCAAGACCTCCACGCCAGCAATGTACAGACTCTCGTATACAAGCGTCTGTGGGTCGGTTTTCCCGTAGCGGTATACGACCTCGATATTGTCGAAGACAAAATCGTATTGAAACTCTGTAATTGAACTCTTTGAATTAAGGCACCGGTATGGCGAGTATTTTTTGAGCAGCTTTTCCTTGTCGGTCAGATGCAGAACAATGTCGAATATCGCGAGGGCGAAATTGGACTTTCCACTGCCATTCGCACCATATATGATGCCCTTTGCCTTAATGCCATCCTGAATTACCTGTTGATTGAATGAATAGTTGGCGGGATCGGATAGATCAAATGTAATTCGCTTATTGAAGCACTTGAAATTTGAAACCGAAAACTTCTTGAGCATGGCACGGCTCCTCTGCTTTCTGAGTCTATTTGAAACACAGGATAAAGTAGCTTAGCAAATTGGTCAATTTGCCCGTATTTTTAATACGGATATTCCGAAGAAAAACTACGGAAGTACGCGATATACGCCGGGCCTGTCCAACCGATCATAGTCTTCGCAGGGCAAGACTTCTTCGCGCGCGAGGGAGAATGTGATCTCGATCGTTAGGCGCACGCTGATAAAACTAGGCGGTACCGTCTCAGCGACCCCGCCTTACAAATCCGAAGGTTTTTCATCTAAATCTATTATGAACCATCTTTTATGGACTATCGGAACCATTTATCAAACAACATCATCAGAAACGTGAAGGACGAATTCGGAAGCTGATTCTCCCTTTCACCGGCTGGCAAAACTATTTACACCTAATTGTGGACATTGCCCACGCGATTTCTCTTTGCTCCCACATCGATCTCGCTAAACTAATAGGTGCTGCTACCAGGGCATTTTTCTGGTGCATATTCTATTGGCTCCTGCGAAGATCGGAGCGGCTATGTTTGCCGCCGAGTCCCACACCGGCCGTCATCACATCGCGATCGCTGCCATGGCCTGCCTATGCGTTTTGCTGGGCGGGCCTTCTTGTGCCGCGGGCGCGGAGAGCCTGTTTATCGCGGGCGCGACGTACTGCGAGCCGGGCGTGTCGGGCCCCGGCTGGGCCTGGACCGATGCCGGCCATCTGGAGCTTGACGGCTACGCGGGCGACGCCACCGCCGCCGACGGCGACCTGGTCGTGACGCTCGCCGGGCAAAACTCGGTGACGGAGTCGAATGCGCCCGATGCGGACATCACGCAGTGCGGCATGGAGGTGTGGGGCAGCCTGACGCTTCGCGGCACCGGGACCCTGACGGCGACGGGCTCGCAGTGCGGGGTCCACGTTTCTCAGGCGCTAGCGGTGGAAGGCTGCACCGTCGACGCCCGGGCAGACGGCGCCGATATTTCTGACGAGGCGGTCGCCGGCGTGATTGCTGGCGACATGGCCGTGCGCGGCGGCGGGCGCGTCATTGCCGCGGGCTCCGGGTCCGGAGCGGGCGTGCGCGCCTGCGGCGTGTATCTGCAAGATGCGGGCCTTGGCGATGGTGCGACTGGCTGTCGGCTTTCCGTCGACGCCTCGTGGCTTGATGCGACCGGCGCCGATGTCGGCGTTGCGTGCTTGGGCGGGTCGCTTGTGTCTGCGCGCTTTGTGGCGCCTGCTGGCAGGGTCTTTGGTTCTGGTAGCGTGGTGGATGCCTCCGGTGCGGTGGCACCGCATGTGGTGGTTGAGCCCGATGTGGCCACGCCACCGGCGGGGGAGACCGACAGGGGCGAGGTACCGGGCGATAGCGCGGGCAAGTCTCCCGGCGATGCTAACCCCGCTGCCGGAGAGCCCACCACAGGGCCCACGACAAATCCCGCGCTGAAACTCGCGGCCGCGCCAACCAAGACAACAACGACAGTAACCAAGACCACGGTGTCCACGTCCCCCAGGCCCAAGACCGCAACCGCAACCACTGCGGCGCTCCCCAAGACTGCCGACAGCAACTGGATCGCCGCCTCTTTATCGTTATTACTGCTGGGAATGGCACTTTTTGGTGCCGCATATCGCTGCTGAGGTGCCAATTTTTCAGAAGTGTGCGGTGATCGATTTCTCATCTATTTGCTAATCACCGATTATCGCTAATCGATGACCTTACAACTGGCAGCATGCCGTCGCATCACCAAGAAGATCATCTCTCAGCATTTGCGGTGCACATGTCGGCTATAAGTTCAATTCGCGACATTGATAGCGCCCTATGACAAACAAGAAAGATTTCTTCTCTCCATTCATATTCATCTTCAAGGACGACATCGTCTGAATGCCTATTCTGGATGGAAATCCAAGGCAAACACGTGAGCACGGAAACTCAGACTGTAGCAACGATGGAATCTGGAGGCTACTGTTTCAACCTGAAAGGACACGAGGGGGCTCATTGCACAGACGACACCGCGGAAGGCGCGCCAACATCATACTTGCCCCATCGCGGAGTTATAAAGCGCGGTTCAGCCTTTGCGCAAAATTAAAGACTGGTAAAATGACCCTATAGCCGGTTCGAATTAGCGTTTGCGCATCGCAATCGGAAGTGCTTTGTTTGCACATTATATTCTGCTACGTGTCTATCAGGTACGACTCTACGGAGGAACCGGCTATTAACTTTAAGGATAATCTGATGCTCAACGAACTTCAGTCGAAAGGCGATCTGGCTGGGTTTCTTGGCCTGTCCTTGGAAAAGCTTGATCTCTTTGTATATCCAACTTCCATGTATGACCTATATAGAAATAGATTGGTCCCAAAAAGAAACGGTGGCTATCGAGAACTATTAATCCCAAGATCTGATTTAAAAAGGGCTCAAAGACTCATCGCCTCTGAGCTTGAAAAAGGCTATAAGCCATTGCCTTGTGTCCATGGTTTTGTCAAAGGACGGTCAATAAAAACAAATGCTGAAAATCACATTGGCTCGCAAGTAATTGTTGGCCTGGATATTAAGGACTTCTTTCCTTCTATCTCGTCAAGACGAGTGTACGGGCTTCTTGTTTCCAAGAAGCTAGGTCTAACCCCTGAAGTTGCATTCTGTATTTCAAGGATTGTTGCGACACCGAAAGGACTCCCTCAAGGCGCTCCCTCATCTCCTATTATTTCGAACATGATTTGCCTCGGTATGGATAAACAGCTAATGCACCTATCGCGAGAATATCGATACCAATACTCTCGATATGCCGATGATCTTACGTTCTCATTTAATAGTTCTTACTTCTTTTATCGAAATTTTTATTCAGGTGGAAAGCTCAGGTTGCCCAATAAGCTACGAAACGCAATCACTAACTTCCATGGAATCGAATCGTTTGAGCTCAACGAGGATAAATCGTTTTACAGTTGCAGTTTTTCAAGACAACTGGTCACGGGCGTTGTCTGCAATCAAAAGACAAATATAAAACGCGAGCAATATCGGCGACTCCGCTCAACACTCCATCGACTGAGCAATGGCGACATTGAAGGCGCGATGGGCTGCTATTACGGTAAAACCATTGCCAAGCTTACCGATGCAGAAAGAGGGTCGTTTGAAGCGTCTCTACGCGGAAGTCTTGATTTTTACAAATCTCTTATTAAGGATCCCTGGACATCGGGTCCACTTATGCGTTTAGGCAGCCTGTACAATAAAACGAAACCAGAAGACACACCTGTTTTCCCAGTTGCACTTCAGCAAGACTCGCTTCTATATCTAGAAGGAGAGGATGACAAGCAAAACTCATTTGAGGGTCTCGGGTTTTATTTGGCTGGCTACGGTCTTGTTACGGCCTGGCATGTGATATGCGATGCCGTTTCCCGTGATAAAAATAGCAGGGAAATTAAATTATTCAGCTCAGATAAGACGCCGCTTGCAATTTTTAGGTTTGGAAATGAGGTGGTTCAGGATAACAAACGCGATGCCGCAATATTACAAGATGTTCCTCCTGCGATCTTAAAGAACATTCCCCTTCTTCCATCAAATATGGATTTGCCTACCAAGGGCGACAGGATTTCTGCTTACCAACACCATTTTTCCGAATCTAGATTCAGCTTTGAGCTACACAGCGGAGATTTGCTCAGGGTTGGGGAACCAAGTGAAGAGGGCACACTTTGTTATACGAATTGCTCATTTCGCCATGGAATGAGTGGTGGCCCGGTGTTTAATGGTTTGGGTCAGGTCGTCGGCATAGTACATACTGTAACTGAGCATGGAACACTTGGCTCATTTCTCCCCTTAAAGGATTGTATCCGCTCAACTGATGTGTATGGAGAATGGCAACTCTTCTAACTAGGTTGCCAAGCACTCTAGCCCCGAAACTCTCATCGCGGAAGGCTCGAAACAAGGTGTCTGCCGCTTTTACCTAAACGGCAACGACAGGGAAGGCCATAAGAGGATACTGAGTTATATGCTGGATAACGGGCTAGTCAGGAAGACAAAGAGCGGCGAGCTGTATAACATTTCGTTCGAGTACGACTCTGAGACCTATTCAGGAAAGTACAAGGGGAACGGCTTCTCAGGAAAGATAAAGCTCGCGGACTTCGTAGACCTTGAGACGGGAGAGTTTATTTAAGGGTGCGTGCCGAATAGAGAAGTTGAACTTACTTCCCCTATGTCCCCTTTGGGGACAGCCGCCAGTGCAATACCTCAGTGCTATACTCGTTGTCCTAAGGAAGTGGTTCATATGTACTTGAGCGATACTAAGATTCAAGAGCTTATCGACAACAAGGTGCTGCTCAATGCCGATGCTTCGAACATCGGCCAGGTTACGTATGACTTGCGCACCGACGGATTCTACATTAATGAAAGCAAGCAGTTCGAGGTCGAGCTTGGCCCCGGAGACTCGACTTTTGTCTCTTGCGTTGAATGTGTCGCGCTACCCAATAATCTGACTGCTAGCGTACTTCTGCGCAATTCGCGCATTCGCCAGGGGCTTTCTTTGGATGCACCGCTGTATTTCCCCGGTCATGGAACTAGGCTGTTCTATCGTGTTACAAACGTAAGCGGCAGCACCATTACCCTCGATAAGTCTAAGGGCATCGCGCAGGTCGCATTCCAGCACGTCGAAGGCACGGTTGCCCATCCCTACCATGGAGCCTTTTCCGATGAGCTTAACTTTAATGGGCTCGCCGACTATTCCGACGTCTATGCCGGAGAGCTCAAAAAGGTTGAAGACGAAAAGGAAGAAGTTGCCAATATCGAATCTCGTATTTACGGTAATGTGCTGGCACTCTTTGCCATCTTCGCCGCGATCTTTACGCTCGTGAACGTTAATGCCGGAGGGATCTCTTCCGATATTTCGACCGTCCGTTTCGTTGCGCTTGACCTGCTGATTATCGGCGGATTTCTGGTCCTTGCGTCTGCAATCGAGGCTTTTCTTGTTAAGGACAAAGAGAAAAAGGCACAACTTCCGCTCGGGATAGGTGTCGCGTGCATTGTCGTTGCTGTTGTCCTTGCATTGCTCTAAGTACTTAGAGGATTAGGGGAAAGCAATATAGGTTCTGAGACGGGGTGCCCCGGCGTTGGCCGCGGCACCCCTGTTTGTTGATCGGTCTTCCATTTTTCAAATTACATGGCCGCCATAGCAGCCCCAAGACATCTGCTATTTAAAAAAGCATGTCGCGAAAGCGTAAAACCGGGGTCTGGTCGACAGATCTCGGTTTTCCCGCACTTCGCTCGGATCCGCGACCTCGTATTCGGAAGCCGCTCCCGCGACGAGCTCGTCAAAGAGCTAAGGCGCAATTGCGATGTGCGTGCCGGCGACCCGTCGCGCGTATAGAATCTAAGCATCCGCACAACAGCAATGAAATTGATTGGACACCACATGGAGATCCCCAGCACCCTGTGCAGCAATGTGTACGACTTCGCGTTTTGCCCCGAGCCCTGCTACGACCGCCTGGTCGACCTCGCCGACCCCGAGGACTGGGGTCCCGGCAACCGCATCCTCAAAAACTACCTGTCGTTTTCGTTTAGCCGCGCGGTGTTCCTGACCGAGCGTGACTTGGACCAGACCGGGCCGTCCAACCTGCCGCTGGTGTTCGACAATGACCGCTGCCTGTTCAATACCGGCCTGTACACGCGTCGCTACGAGACCATCTACGGCCTGTTTGAGCCCGACACCAAGCCCGACGCGCGCCAGCGCTGGTTTTTGAAGGGCTTCTTTAAGGAGAGCGACCCCATGCTGGTCTCGTTTGAGTACCTGCCGTGCCGCGTGCGCTTTGCCGAGGACCCCTCCGAGCTGGTCTTTGACTACCGACTGCCCATCCGCTCCAACATCGACCACATTCTGGGCGACGAGGAGAACCTTACGCGCATCCCCGCCAGCCTGATGGGGGAGGACAACTCGTTGCTGCTGCGTCGCGCCTTTGAGGGCGCCGTCGTCGAAGCCGCCCGCCGCGCCGCCGCCAACTACACGCTCGCCGTGCCGCAGTTCTACGGCGGCCGGATCCAGCTGCTCTTGCCGCTGTGCCTGACCGGCGACAAGCCCGAGCTAGCGCTGACCATCCAGCGCGAGGACGGTTTCTACGCCGCGCGCACCTGCCTCACGCTCGACATGGCCTACAACAACGCGCGACTCATCTGCCGCCCTGAGACTTCGTGGATCAAGCGATAAAGGGCTGTTGAACTGGTGGTTTATCGCGTACCCTGATTGCGGTTGCGCGGTTTGCTCCCACGAATTTAAAATCGAGGGTAAAAAGTTCTTGGTAAACCGCGCGTGGCTATGTTAGTATCTCTTTTGCCGAAAGGCGACGGGCGATTGGCTCAGGGGTAGAGCATATCCTTCACACGGATGGGGTCACAAGTTCGAATCTTGTATCGCCCACCATCTAAAGCACAGGTCAGAGGTGTTACGCTTCTGACCTTTTTCTATTTGACACCATGGGTGACACCAAAAGTGACACCAAATTTTCGATTTTTATTAGCATGGGGTCCCTTTTTTTATTGAACGCAAACCCTTCATAGTTCCTACATATTGAATATAATTTTCGTTCGTTGACCAACTATAGAGTGACGTCGTCGAACATTTTGAAAATAGTTCACGCGCTCTTTCAACGAATTCTTTGCATGATTCATACGCAATTGTGGAGAAAAAGACCACTGGCTCACAGCTTGTACCAGCACATTCACGCCTCGTGACAGCCTTTCAACACATCCCATCCATTTTTTGGTCAGCGTTTGGTCAGCTTCCGGTACTTACCCGCATGATGCCCCAGTAGATAATTGTCCACGACCACAACCGCATGGCCTACGGCCGATACCAGGGGAGGCGCAAATGGACGAAATCGTCTGCGCAAACACTGCATTCCGCTATTGGCGCTGCCCACCGCAGGTGCGCAATCTCTACCCGCGCCTGCCCAACTCCGAAGACGGCTGGCGAGCTCTATCCCAAGCCCCTTTTGTAACCGAAGTCCTCAAGACCCCGATTATCGCTGTTGCTTCGCCAGGTTGTTCTAATCACCACTCGGGATTGCGCTCTACTATTCGCTGGGAAGGGGCATCGGATGCCGGCACAACAATCGACACTAATTTAGGCTTTAGTGTCACCAATCCGCTTAACACGTTATTTACTATGACACGCTTTGTGTCCCAAATAGATCTCGTACTGGCTATGTACGAACTTTGCGGTTGGTTTTCTGTTTTCGAGCCGGCCCCCGCTGCCGAAATACAGTTAAAATTGGCGGTAGAGGAGAATCGCAATTCCAGCACGCAGGATCTGGTCGAACTTGGAGAAGGCGAAGACGAGGTTCCTTGGAAACGAGTTTACGCCCGCGCAACCGTTAAGGACCCAGAAAATGATAGCCAAACGAGCAAGCGTGAAGATGGAAGAGAGGTTACGAAACTCAAAGGTACTTCTCTTTGGATGAGAAAGCCGCTCATCGAACTGAGCGACCTGCATCGTTTCGCCGACAAGGTCAAAAGTCAAATGTGGGGAAAGCAGTTTTATGATGCCGCTCAGCAGGTTATCGGCATTGCTGCGTCTCCGCTCGAGGTCGCTGGGGTCCTGCTTCTAAGTCGTTCTCGACGTCTAGGTGGTGCAGGATTCAGATACGTGTACCTCAACGATTTAACCCCTCTATCCATGGCGGCCCAAAGCATCGCAGGCCAAAAGGTCTGCTACGGCGACATCGTGATCGTAAACCCAATCCTAATGAAGGCAGTAATTTTCGAGATCCAAGGTGAGGTCATTCATGGCTCAGGTGCAATACTTGACCACGATGCGGAGCGCATGACTGCGTTGCAGAGCATGGGATTCGATGTATTCCTGGTGACTCACGATATGCTCAACGATTCAAAGCTGATAGACACCATAGTCAGAAGTGTCTGCGACCGTTTAGGGATTCGCTATAAAGCCAAAACTGAGGCAATGAAATCCGCCGAGACGCGACTGCGAGCAAATGTTTTGTGCAACTGGTTAGAAATCGGAAATTAGCCAGCGACAAGGCACTAGAACTACCTAGTTTGCCTGTTAGTGAATTAATGTCATTTCAAAACTATGTCGGATTACGGGGCTGGACCCGGACCGGCCGTCCATGCCCTGCATTTCACGGAATGCACAAGTCGTCTACCTGCGGTTTTGATTTTACCGATTACGGCATGCTCGGGGGTTCCCGGCCCGGCCCCGTAAACCGGCATGGTTTTGAAATCGCCGGGTGGGCGGGAGCGCGATCGGCCCCGGTAACGGGCCTGGCGCCGGCGGGATAGCCGTTGAGCGGATGGCGGCCCGCGCCGCGACTGCGAAATTTTCCAAAATTGTCCTTGCATCGGCGGGGGAGTTCCCGTATAGTACTTCTTCGCACGGGGGCGTAGCTCAGCTGGGAGAGCGCTTGACTGGCAGTCAAGAGGTCAGGGGTTCGATCCCCCTCGTCTCCACCCGAGCATTGAATGAGGCTCCAACGCAAGTTGGGGCCTTTTTTCATATAGGAACACAAGGTCAAAGGCGGCACCATGATCCTCCTGGTCGACAAGATCGAAAAAAGCTTCGGCGCGCGCGTCCTCTTTAGTGGCGCGTCCTTCCAGATCAACCCCGGCGAGCGTTTTGCGCTCGTGGGACCCAACGGCGCCGGCAAAACCACCATGCTCAAGATCATCATGGGCATCGACAGCCCCGACGCCGGCCAGATCCAGTACGCAAAGGACTGCCAGGTAGGCTACCTAGAGCAGGAAACCAACCTGGAGCACAAGGACACCACCATCCTTGCCGAGGTCATGGCGGCCGCCAAGGAAATTCGCCGCATGGGCGAGCGCGCCAACGAGCTGCAGGCCCAGATCACCGAGCTCTCCGAACAGGGGAAGGATGTCGACGCGCTCCTCAACGAGTACGGACAGGTCCAGGACCGCTTTGAGCACCTGGGCGGCTACGAGCTCGAGAGCAACGCGCGCAAGATCCTGTCCGGTCTGGGCTTTAAGGTCACCGACTTTGAGCGCCCGTGCTCCGAGTTCTCGGGCGGCTGGCAGATGCGCATCGCGCTGGCCAAGCTCTTCCTGCGCCACCCCGACCTGCTGCTTCTAGACGAGCCCACCAACCACCTGGACCTCGAAAGCGTCCAATGGCTGCGCGGCTTTATCGCTAACTACGACGGCGCCGTCCTCATCGTCAGCCACGACCGAGCCTTTATGGACGCCTGCGTCGACCACGTGGCCGCGCTCGAGAACCGCCGCGTGACCACCTACACCGGCAACTACAGCAGCTACCTTAAACAGCGCGAGGACAACCTGGAGCAGATGCGCGCCAAGCGTGCCGCTCAGGAGCGCGACATCGCCCACATGCAGGTCTTCGTTGACAAGTTCCGCTACAAGCCCACCAAGGCCGCCCAGGCGCAGGAGCGCATCCGCAAGATCGAGCAGATTAAAAAGGAACTTGTCATCCTGCCCGAGGGCCACAAGCACATCGACTTTAAGTTCCCTGACCCGCCGCGCTCCGGCGACATGGTCGTCGGCCTGGAGGGCGTGTCCAAGTCCTACGGCAACAAGCACATCTACAGCGACATCGACCTCAAGCTCTACCGCGGCGAGCACGTGGCACTCGTCGGCCCTAACGGCGCCGGCAAGTCCACGCTCATGAAGATCCTCGCCGGTCTGGAGCCGCCCACCACCGGCACCCGCGACCTGGGAACCAACGTCGGCGTCGCCTACTATGCCCAGCATGCGCTCGAGGGCATGGCCGAGTCCAACACCGTCCTGCAAGAGATCGACACCGTCACGCCCAAGTGGACCGTACCGCAGCAGCGCAGCCTGCTGGGCGCCTTCCTGTTTAGCGACAACGATTCCATCGAAAAGCAGGTGCGCGTCCTCTCCGGCGGCGAAAAGGCGCGTCTGGCGCTCGCCAAGATGCTTGTGGCCCCCGAGGCGCTCCTGTGCCTGGACGAGCCCACCAACCACCTTGACATCGACTCGGTGGACATGCTCGAGAACGCCCTGCAAAACTTCCCCGGTACCATCGTGCTGATCAGCCACGATGAGCACCTGGTACGCGCCGTGGCCAATCGCATCATCGACATCCGCGATGGCAAGGTCACAGTCTATGACGGCGACTACGACTACTACCTCTACAAGCGCGAGGACCTCGCAGCCCGCGCCGCCGCCGAGGCGGCAGGGGATAGCGCACCTGCCGCGGCCAAGTCCACCAAAGCCAGCGCCGCCCAGGCCGACACCCCCGCCGCGGCGCCTAAGCCTGCCGAGGGCAAAAAGACCAAGGAGCAAAAGCGCGCCGAAGCCCAGGCCCGCGCTGCGCTCAACAAAAAGCTCAAGGGCGTGCGCAACCAGCTTAAGAAGATCGAGACGGAGCTCGACAAAAAGCGCGCCCGCTATGACGAGCTTATGGAATTGATGGCAAGCGAAGAGCTTTATGCCGATCAGGATAAGTTCAACGCCGCGCTGGGGGAATATAACGGCCTTAAGCAAGAGCTACCTAAGCTCGAGGACGAATGGTTGGAGCTTTCCACCCAGATCGAAGAGGAGACCGCGCGTGAATTCTCGTAAGGCCGCTGCCGTGGCGATGAGCGTCATCGCCATCGCCTGTCGCATCTGCGGCATCTTTATGAGCGCGATGACCGTGCTGCTGTGCTTTAGCGGCCTCACCGCCAAACTGCAGATTGTCGGCTTTGTCGTTGAGCTTTCTCGCGCGCTGCCGAGCGCCATCGCCGGCTACGGCGTCATCACCTCACCCTTTGGCGGCGTTTTCCGCTTGGATTACGCCATCGTGGCCGTCATCCTGTTTGTAGCTGACTACCTGCTCACGCGCGCCTCGCGCCGCGTCCGCTAGGGGAGCGCCATGTCCAGCAGCTACATCATGAACCTGCTCGCCAGCGCCGTCGCCGTCATCGTGGGCATCGTCATCCACGAAAGTGCGCACGCCGCCGCGGCCTGGGCACTCGGCGATAAGACAGCCCGTTCGCGCGGCCGCGTGTCACTCAACCCGCTCAACCATATCGACCCGTTCGGCACCATCATCCTGCCACTGCTCATGCTCGCAGCCGGTGGCCCGGTGTTCGCCTTTGCCAAGCCCGTGCCCGTCTACCTCAACAACCTCAAGCACCCCAAGCGCGACGAGGTCCTGGTGAGCGTGGCCGGCCCCGCGTCGAACATCGCACTCGCATGCCTCGCGGCCGCCCTCATGCACGCAACGTACGGCAATCTCTACGCCAGCATGTCCTTTGCCGTGGCGTCGCAGATCATGAACTTCGGCGCCACGTTTATCGTGGTCAACCTGTCGCTCGCGTTCTTTAACCTCATTCCGATTCCGCCGCTTGATGGCTCGTCGATCATCGTGCCCTTCCTCAAGGGCACGGCGCTCAACAACTATTACCGTCTGCAGCAATACGCTATGCCCATACTCATCCTGGTTCTATACCTGCTGCCTATGTGGACCGGCATCGATGTAATCGGCCGCTATTTCGACGTTACCGTGTATCCGCTTGCTGAGCAGCTGCTCAACTTCGCAATCGCCGGCATCTAAGGTAAACTTACAGGTCGACCGTGTAAAACGGTCGCAACATGCACCCAAACCGCGCCGCGAAGGCGCCGTCAAAGGAGGTCGAAGATGTCGTATCGCGTGTCGACGCAGGTCTACAGCGGACCGTTCGACCTGCTGCTGCAGCTGGTAACCCGCCAAAAAGTAGATATCGGCGCCATCTCGATCAGTGAGGTGGCCGAGCAGTACCTTGCCGAGGCCGAGTGCATCGAGGCGCTGGACCTGGACGTGGCGAGCGACTTTTTGCTGGTCGCGGCAACCCTTTTGGACATCAAGGCCGCCTCTCTGGTGCCGCAGGAGGCCCCGCGCAAAGTCGATGACGACGATGACGAGTTCGACGAAGACCTTGAGGAGCTCAGCACGCTTGACGGCGATGCCCTGCGCGAGGTCTTGATCCAGCGCCTGATCGCCTACAAGCAGCTTAAGGGCGCGGCGGCAGCCCTTGGCGCGCGCATGCAGGCCGAGAGCCGCATGCATCCGCGCGTGGCCGGCCCCGACCCCGAGTTTTTGGGCCTTATGCCCGACTACCTGGCCGGCATCACGCTGCGCGGCCTGGCCGTCATCTGCGCCGACCTGGACGGTAAGCGCCAGACCTTCCTGCTGGAGGCCGAGCACGTGGCACCGCATCGCGTGCCGCTCGACCTGACGGTGGCCTCGGTCGACCGCTTTACCATAGTGCATCAAACCTGCACCTTCCGCGAGCTGTTGGACGGCGACGCCACCACCGAGCAGCTCGTCGTCACCTTCCTGGCCATGCTCGAACTCGCCAAGCGCGGCTCGCTCATGCTGAGCCAGGACGAGATCTTTGGAACCATCTGCATCAACCGAGTCGAGGGGGCCGAGGCATACGTGCCCGGCGAGGGCCCCGAGCTCACCGAATAGGAGCGGCAACCATGTCAACCCTTTCCACGCTGGAGGCCAACAGCCTCAAAGGAGCCCTCGAGGCGCTGCTGCTGGTGTCGAGCGACCCCGTGAGCGCACCCGCCCTGGCAGGTGCGCTGGATATCGCCCCCGGCGAGTGCGCGTCGCTTTTGGCCGAGCTCAAAGTTGAGTATGAGGAGGCCAACCGCGGCTTTCAGCTGCGCGAAGTCGCCGGTGGCTGGCGCCTGTTCACGCACCCCGCCTACCACGATGTGGTCGAGGCCTATGTGCTGAGCTGGGACACGCAAAAACTGTCGCAGGCGGCGCTCGAGACCCTGGCCGTTATCGCCTACCACCAGCCCGTCACGCGCGAGGTGGTCAAGGGCATCCGCGGTGTCAACTCCGACGGCGTTATTGCGTCGCTCGTGGACAAGGGCCTGGTGCGCGAGTTCGGCCGCGACCCCGAGCGCGGTCAGGCCATCATCTACGGCACGACCAACGCCTTCTTGGAAAAATTCGGTCTGCGCTCCACCCGCGACCTGCCCGATCTGGAGCAGTTTGCCCCCGACGAGCAGTCGCGCCAGTTTATACGCGAGCGCCTGAGCGGCCGCAGCATTCAGTCCACGCTCGAGGAGCAGGCCGAGGACCTGGACGAAGAACGTGAGCTGCTCGATACCGATATTGATGATGTCGAGGCAGTCGGCGGCGAGGAAACGCTGTCCACCGACGACACTGCGGAGGATACGCATGACGAAGACTAACGAGACAGGGGAGATGCGCACCGGCGCTGCGGCGCCCAACGCGGATGTGCACAAGTCCGACGCCCAGCCCGTCTATCCGCACACCATGCGCCTGCAGCGCTTTTTGGCGCGCGCAGGCGTGGCGAGCCGCCGCGGGTCGGAGGACCTGATGACCGCCGGCCGAGTGACGGTTAACGGCGAGGTCGCGACCGAGTTGGGCACCAAGGTCGATGTCGACCGCGATCATATCGAGGTCGACGGCATGCCCGTTAAGCTCGACCAGGGCGCCGTGTACCTGATGCTCTACAAGCCGACCGGCTATCTCACCACCATGAGCGACCCGCAGGAGCGTCCCTGTGTGGCGGACCTGGTTCCCCGCGACCGATTTCCGGGCCTGTTCCCGGTGGGCCGCCTGGACCGCGACACCACGGGCCTTTTGCTCTTTACCACCGACGGCGACCTGTCGCAGGACCTGCTGCACCCGAGCAAACACGTCTACAAGACCTACCAGGCACTCGTGGACGGCGAACTGTCCGACCGCGACCTCACGCCGCTGCGTCGTGGCATCGAGCTCGACGACGGCCTATGCCAGCCGGCAATCTGCCGCGTCATCACCGCTCGCGAAGCCGAGGCCGTGGCTCCGCAGGGCGTCAAGCCCGGCACCACCGCCGTGGAGGTCATCATCCGCGAGGGTCGTAAGAACCAGGTCAAGCGCATGCTGGGCAAGATCCACCACCCGGTGATCCGCCTGCATCGCAGCAACTTTGCCGGCCTGGAGCTCAAGGATGTGGCCAAGGGCTCGTGGCGCGAGCTCACCGACCGCGAGGTGCAAATCCTCAAGGCCGGCGGCATCCCGCCTAAGCAGGCCAGCTCCAAGCGCGACAGCGGCAAGCCCCAGGGCACGCCCGCGGCACGCACGCGTCACCACGGCAGCCACGGCTCCGCGCCCAAGCGCAACACCTACCGCGAGCGCTACACCGGCTAGGCAGACCGCCAAGCCGCAGCGCCCGCGTCCCATACCAGCACGTCAACCACCGAAAGGAAGCATTGCATGATCGTCGCCATCGACGGCCCCGCCGGTTCCGGCAAGTCCACCATCGCCAAGGAGATCGCCCGCCAGCTGGGCTTTAACAAGCTCGATACGGGCGCCATGTATCGCGCCGTCACCTTCGCCGCGCTCGACCGCGGCATCGACCTGGACGACGAGGCTGCCATCGACGCCCTCGCCGAGCAGATCGAAATCCGCTTTACCAACGGCACCGGCGAGGACACACGTCTGACCATTGATGGCCAGGACGCCTCGGCTGCCATCCGCACCCCGCAGGTCGACGCCAACGTGTCCAAGGTCTCGGCCTACCCGGGCGTGCGCGCGGCCATGCTCGTCCATCAGCGCCGCGCCGCCGAGGATCGCGACATCGTGGCCGAGGGTCGCGACATCGGAACCGTCGTGTTCCCCAACGCGCAGGTCAAGGTGTTCCTGACCGCCGACCCGCGCGAGCGCGCCCGTCGCCGCGTGCTGCAGCGCCACCAAAACGACGCCCAGCCGCTCACCAGCGAGCAGCTCGAGGCCGAAGTCGACGAGACCCTCGATGCCCTCAAGCAGCGCGACAAGCTCGACAGCAGCCGCGAGGTGGCGCCGCTCGTGCCCGCCGAGGACGCCGTGCACGTCGACTCCACCGCACACACCATAGACGAGGTCGTCCACATTATCGAGGACCTCATCAACCAAAGGAGGTAGCCCATGCGCCTGTTTAAGCAGACGCCCGAGGATTACTACAACGCCCCTTATGCCGAGTTCCCCGTGCTCATCCGCGGCACCGTCTTCGTGGTCATGGCAATCCTTTGGGCCTTCTCCAAGCTCATGTGGCGCTGGAAGGTAGAGGACGCCGATCTGCTGTTTGAGCGCCAGGAAGGCCGCGGCAGCGTGGTCATCTGCAACCACACCTCGATGGCCGAGCTTTTGGCTGTAGAGACGGCGCTGTTCTTTGGCGGCCGCCGCATTCGCCCCATTTTTAAGTCCGAGTTTGCCAAGAGCAAGATCGTACGCTGGGCCTTTAGCCGCGTTGGTGGCATCCCCGTGGAGCGTGGTACTGCCGATATGAAGTGCCTGCGTGCCGCCCAGCATGCGCTGCAGCGCGGCGAGGACGTCCTGATCTTCCCCGAGGGCACGCGCATCCGCTCGCGCGAGATCAAACCCGAGGTCCACGGCGGCTTTGCGCTCATCGCCCAGATGGGCAAGGCACCCGTGAACCCGCTCGCCATCTGTGGCTGGTCCGACATCACGCCTGCGGGCAAAAAGATCATGCGCCCCAAGAAGTGCTGGATCCGCGCCGGCAAGGCCATCTCGCTTTCCGACGCGCCAGCCGGGCTTAAGCGCACGGAGCGTCTGGCCTGGTTTGAGTCCGAGGCCATGAACCGCGTCTACGCCATGCGAGACGAGCTGTGCGCCGAGCATCCGGGCAGGTTCTAGCCATGGACGAGAACGTTATGGGCACCACCGCGACCGCGTCCGACCAGGGCGGCGCGCCCACCATCGAGATCGCAGCCCATGCCGGCACCTGCTACGGCGTGCAGCGCGCGCTCGACATGGCGCTGGCCGCCGCGCCGCAGGCAGGGGAGAGCGCTCAGGTCCACACCCTGGGCCCGCTCATCCATAACCCCATCGTCGTGCGCGAGCTCGCCGAGGCCGGCATTGGCTTGGCCGAGACCCTGAACGACGCGGCATCGGGCACCGTAATCATCCGCGCCCACGGCGTGGTGCCGCAGGTGATCGAGGCGGCTCACGATCGCGGTCTTACCGTGGTCGACGCCACCTGCCCCTACGTGAAAAAGGTCCACATGGCGGCGGAACGCCTGGTACGAGAGGGCTATCACGTGGTGGTCGTGGGCGAGCCGGGCCACCCCGAAGTCGAGGGCATCCTGGGCCACGCCGGCGATGATGCGCAGGTCGTAAGCTGTGCCGCCGATGCGGACGCGCTGCCGCTCAAGGGCAAGGTGGGCCTCGTTGTACAGACTACCCAGACCGCACAGAACCTCGCCGACGTCGTAGCTGCCATCACCCCGCGTGTGCAGGAACTGCGCGTGATCAACACCATCTGCGCCGCCACGAGCGAGCGCCAGCAGGCCGCCGCCGCACTTGCCAACCGCTGCGACTGCATGGTCGTCGTGGGCGGCAAAAACTCCGGCAACACCCGCCGCCTGGCGCAGATCTGCGCAGACGCCTGCGAGCACACGCATCATATCGAGGAGGCAAGCGAGCTCGAGGCCGCATGGTTTGCCGGCGCGCGCCACATCGGTATCACCGCCGGCGCTTCCACACCGCAAGAACACATCGAACGCGCCGTCGCGCGCATCAAGGAGCTTTGCCGCTAATCATGGACCAGACCGTACCCGCATACGCCGCCGAGGTGGCCGATTACGGGCGCAGCCGCGACCCCGAGCCGGGTGAGGGCGCGCTCGTTAAGAACGTGCGTCCCGAATCGCCCGCATGGGATGTGGGTATCGAGCCGGGCATGCGCGTGCTCACGGTCAACGGTGAGCAGCTTACCGACATGATTGTGTGGCTCTGGGAGGCCGACGATGATACCGTCGACCTCGAGGTTTTCGACCCGCGCGACAACACCGTCACCCCCGTCGAGCTCGACCGCTTCCCGGGAGAGGACTGGGGCCTTGAGTTCGATGGCCCCATCTTCGATGGCATGCGCACCTGCGTGAACGCCTGCGTGTTCTGCTTTATGACGATGCTCCCCAAGGGCGGCCGCTCAACGCTCTATATTCGCGATGACGACTACCGCCTGAGCTTTTTGCAGGGCAACTTCGTCACGCTCACGAACCTCACCGACGAGGACGTGCAAAACGTCATCCAACGCAACATGAGCCCTATGAACGTGTCGGTCCATGCCGTGAGCCCCGACGTCCGCCGTCGTATGATGGGCCGCAACGCCCAGCGCGGCATGGACGTACTCGAGGCCATCATGGCCGCCGGCATCGAGATCCACGCGCAGATTGTGTTGTGCCCCGGCATGAACGACGGCGAGGAGCTGGAAAAGACCCTGCGCTTTTGCGAGGAGCACGAGCAAATCACAAGCCTGGGCATTGTGCCGCTCGGTTTTACCAAGCACCAAAACCGCTTTAGCTGGTCCTACAGCGACAAACCCGAGCTCGCGCGCGAGACCATTGCCATGATCCGTCCCTACCAGGACCGCGCCTTCGAACGTTTTGGCCGCCACACCTTCCAGATGAGCGACGAGTTCTACCTGGACGCCGGCATCGATCCGCCCGAGGCGGACTTTTACGACGGCTATCCGCAGTACTACGACGGTATCGGCATGATCCGCTCATACCTAGACGAGACGGACGATGTGCTCGCCGCCGATGCCGAGCGACTGGCCCGCGTCCGCGAGGCCATCGCCACTCGCAGCCAGCACCTGCTGTGCCTCTCGGGCGCCAGCGCACGCGACACCGTGGCACGTTTCGTGGAATCGCCGCAGGGGCTCGCCGGCACCGTCACGGCCATCAAGAATCGCTACTTTGGCGGCAACGTGGACGTGACCGGCCTCATCGTCGCCTGCGACATTCTGGAACAGCTGCCGCAGGACCTCTCGGGGGTTATGCTCTTTGTGCCTAAGCTCATGTTCAACGCTGACGGCATGACGCTTGACGAGTATCATCGTGACGATTTACTCGCAAGCCTTACCAGTCGCGGCGCCGAGGTTCATGTGGTGTCGACCATGCCGCATGAGCTGCTCGATACCCTGGAGCACATCCTTGGCATTGTGCCTGCCGACTCTAACACTTCCACTGACCCTACCCATTAAAGGAGTGCAGATGAAACCTATCGTCGCCGTCGTCGGACGCCCCAACGTGGGCAAGTCCACGCTCGTTAACCGCCTGGCCCAGACCTCGGACGCCATCGTCCATGAGTCCCGCGGCGTCACGCGCGACCGCTCGTACCACACGGCCGATTGGAACGGCCGCGAGTTCACCATCGTCGACACGGGCGGCATCGAACCGCTCAAGAGCGATGACGTCTTCGCCACGTCCATTCGCGACCAGGCCCTCGCCGCCGCCGAGGAAGCCGCCGTCATCCTGTTTGTGGTCGACGGCCGCACCGGCGTCACCGAGGAGGACGAGTCGGTCGCTCGCATGCTCAAGCGCTGCGACAAGCCGGTCTTTCTGCTGGTGAACAAGCTCGACAACCCCGATCGAGAGAACGACAGCATCTGGGAGTTCTATTCGCTCGGTATCGGCGAGCCCACGCCGCTCTCGGCCCTGCACGGCCACGGCACGGGCGACCTGCTCGACGACATCGTGGCCCTGCTTCCCGAGGAAGAGGACGAGGTCGCCGATGAGTTCCCCGATGCGCTGAACGTGGCCATCATCGGCCGCCCCAACGCCGGTAAGTCCTCGCTGTTCAACCGCATCCTGGGCGCCGACCGCTCTATCGTGTCCAACATTGCCGGCACGACGCGCGACGCCATCGACACCGTCGTGGAGCGCAACGGCAAGCACTACCGAATGGTCGACACCGCGGGCATCCGTAAGAAGAGCACCGTGTACGAGAACATCGAGTACTACTCCATGGTTCGCGGCCTGCGCGCCATCGACCGCGCCGACGTGGCGCTGCTCGTCGTCGACGCCTCCGTTGGCGTTACCGAACAGGACCAGAAGGTCATGGGTCTTGCCATCGAGCGCGGATGCGCCATCGTTGTGCTGCTCAACAAGTGGGACCTGCTCGACGATGACCGCAAGCGCGAGGCCTGCATGGAGACCATCGACCGCCGTCTGGGCGTCATGGCTCCCTGGGCCCAGTACCTGCGCATCTCTGCCCTCACCGGCCGCAGCGTCGAGAAGATCTGGGCGATGGTCGACGCCGCCGAAAAGACGCGCTCGCAGAAGATTAGCACCTCGCGCCTCAACACGTTCCTCACCGATCTGCGCGAGTTCGGTCATACCGTGGTGGACGGCAAGCGCCGCCTGCGCATGCACTACGTGACCCAGACGGGCGTCAACCCGCCGACGTTCACGTTCTTCGTCAACCACAGCGACTTGGTCAACGACACCTACCAGCGCTATGTGGAGAACCGCATGCGCTCGACCTTCGACTTTGCCGGCACGCCCATTCGACTCTTCTTTAGGAAGAAGGAGCAAAAGGATGCATAATCCGATTCTGCTGACCGCCATCTGCGCCGTGGTCTCGTTCTTTATCGGAGCGATTCCGTTTGGCCTGATCTTGGGCCGCGTGTTCAACCACACGGACATTCGCAAGGCGGGCTCCGGCAACATCGGCACCACCAACGCGCTGCGCGTGGCCGGCCCCAAGGTGGCCGCGCTCACGCTGCTGCTCGACTGCCTTAAGGGCGCCATCTGCGTTGTCATCGCCCGTCCGCTCATCGCGAGCGTGGGCTATGGATTTCCGCCGAACATCATGGCGCCCGGAGCCCCCGGCGACTGGATGCTCGGCGTCATCTGCCTGGCAGCGGTGTGGGGCCACATCTTCTCGCCCTACCTCAATTTCCATGGCGGCAAGGGAATCGCAGTTGGCCTGGGCGTCATCCTCGCCTGGTATTGGCCAATTGGCCTGTCGCTGCTGGGCATGTTTATCGTGGCCGTCGCCATCACCAAGTTTGTGTCGGTGGGCTCGCTTGCCGCGGCCATCGGTCTTCCCATCGCTGCTTGCGCGGTCTTTCCGTACAGCAGCCTGGGCCTCAAGTTCTGCATGGCGATAATCGGCATCACCGTGGTGTGGGCCCATCGCGCGAACATCAAAAAGCTCATGACCGGTAAGGAGTCCAAGCTCTCGTTTACCAAGCGCGTCACCGAGCCCGACGATAAGTAGGAGAGAGTCATGAATGTTGCGCTGATTGGCTCTGGCTCGTGGGGAACCGCCGTCGCCGGCCTTGCCGCCGCGCGAGCCGTGCGCGTAACCATGTGGGCCCATAGCGAGCAGACGGCCGCCGGCATTAACGGTGAGCACCGCAACCCCCGCTACCTTGTGGGCTACGAGCTGCCGGACAACGTGGTAGCAACGACCGAGCTCGCCCAGGCGCTCGACGGTGCCGATGCGATCATCTTTGCCGTGCCCTCCACGCACTTGCGCGACGTGTGCCATCGGGCAGCGCCCTTTATCGCCGCCGATACCCCGGTGCTCTGCCTCACCAAGGGCATTGAGCCCGAGTCCGGCCTGCTCATGAGCGAGGTCATCGCCAGCGAGATCGGCAACGAGGCGCGCGTGGCGGCGCTCTCGGGTCCCAACCATGCCGAGGAGATCTGCCGCGGCGGTCTTTCTGCCGCCGTCATCGCCAGCAAAGATCCGCAGATAGGGGAGACCTTTAAGGACCTGCTCCTATCCACGGCCTTCCGTATTTATCTGTCGCAAGACATGACCGGTGTCGAGGTCTGCGGCGCCATGAAAAATGTCATCGCCATCGTATGCGGCATCTCCGCCGGTACCGGTGCGGGCGACAACACGCTTGCCCTCATCATGACGCGCGGCCTGGCAGAGATCAGCCGTCTGGTGCACGCCCGCGGCGGTCAAGCTATGACCTGCATGGGACTTGCCGGCATGGGCGACCTCATTGCCACCTGCACCTCGGAGCACTCGCGCAACCGCACCTTTGGCTACGAGTTTGCCCACGGCGTGTCGCTCGACGAGTATCAGACGCGCACGCATATGGTGGTCGAGGGCGCCGTCGCGGCCCGCAGCGTCAGCGAGCTTGCCCGTTCGCTGGGCGTAGACATTCCGCTCACCTTTGCCGTGGAGCAAACGCTCTACAACGGTGTTACTTTGGATAGGGCGCTCGAGATTCTTACCGATCGCGTCCCTTCTCAAGAGTTCTACGGACTCACCGACTAGCGCAGAAAGGCTACTACCATGGGTTCCATCAAAATCGCTCCGTCCGTCCTTTCGGCCGACATGGCCAACCTCAAGGGCGAGCTCGACAAGATCGCCGGTGCCGACTACGTACACTTTGACGTTATGGACGGTCACTTTACCGGCAACCTCACCTTTGGCGTTGACATCCTTAAGGCCGTCAAGCGCTCCACCGATGTACCGGTCGACGCGCACCTCATGGTGTCGAACCCCGACGAGACGGTCGATTGGTATGCCGACGCCGGTGCCGACATGATCACCGTGCACTACGAGGCTTCCACGCACCTGCACCGCACGCTCACGCATCTGCAGCAGCGCGGCGTCAAGGCCGGCGTGGTGCTCAACCCCGCCACCCCCGTGTGCGTGCTCGAGAGCATCATCGACGTTGTCGACATGGTGCTGCTGATGAGCGTGAACCCTGGCTTTGGCGGCCAGAGCTTTATCCCTGGTACAATCGCCAAACTGCACGAGCTTACGGCCATGTGCGAGCGACATGGCGTGTCGCCCATGATCGAGGTCGACGGCGGCATCTCTTCCAAAAACATCGCCGAGGTCGTCAAGGCCGGCGCAAATGTCCTGGTGGCCGGTTCCGCCGTATTTAAGTCCGAAGATCCCGCCGCCGAGGTTGCGCTGCTGCAGAAGCTGGGCAACGAGGCTGCACAGGAGGCATAAACCCTTATGACCGCAGGTCAAAACCGCATACCCGTGAATCTTGACTATGCCGCCTCGACGCCCATGCGCGCCGAGGCGCTCCTTGCGCAGCGCGAGTACGACGACAGCGAGCTTGCCGGCGTCAACCCCAACTCGCTGCACTCGCTCGGCCGCAAGGCTGCCGCGCGTCTGGAGGTTGCACGTCGCGAGATCGCCCGCAGCTTTGGCGCGCGCGTTCGCCCGTCTGAGATTGTTCTGACCAACGGCGGCACCGAAGCCAACCAGCTGGCGCTACTCGGTCTTGCCGAGGGTGCACGTCAGCGCGACCGTAAGCGTAACCGCGTGATCGTATCTGCCATCGAGCACGATTCGATTCTGGACAACCTGCCGCTGCTGCGTGCCGCAGGCTTTAGAGTCGACCTGGTGCAGCCCTGCCGCATGGGCTACATTGAGCCTGCCACGCTTGTCGAGCTACTAGGCGACGACGTGGCGCTCGTGAGCATCATGGTTGCCAACAACGAGACCGGCGTGGTGCAGCCCATCCGCGAGCTTGCCGCGGCCGCGCATACCGTGGGCGCCCTGTTCCACACCGATGCCATCCAGGGGTATCTGCATATTCCGCTCGATGTTACCGAGCTGGGAGTTGACGCCATGACCGTTGCTGCGCACAAGATCGGTGGCCCCGTGGCATCCGGCGCGCTCTACCTTAAGAACCGCACGCCGCTGCGCCCGCGCATCTTTGGCGGCGGACAGGAAGCCGGACGTCGCGCCGGCACGCAGGATCTGCGCACGCAGCTCGCCTTTGCCGCTGCCGCCCGCACGCTGACGCTCCATGTGGCCGAGGAGCGCGAGAAGCTGCAAGCCCTTTCCGACAAGCTCTACGCCAAGCTTACGGCCCATCCGCGCATTCACGCCACCATGGGCGACTATGCGCATGCCGACCGTCTGCCCGGCATGGTATCGATCTACATTGACGGCATGGACTCCGAGGAGCTCATCATCAAGCTCGACGCCGCCGGCTTTGAGGTATCGGCCGGTTCTGCCTGCTCGAGCGGCAGCATGGACCCGAGCCATGTTCTCAGCGCCATGGGCATTGGTCGCGAGCAGGCATTGGGCGCTCTGCGTATCTCGTTTGATGACCGTGTGAACCCTGCCGACCTGGACGACTTTGCCCAGACGCTGCTCTCGATCGTGGGTGCCGCATGATCGTCGCCGAGTTTGAACGTGCGCTGCTGGCGCGCTACCCCAAGGCGGACGCCGAGGGCTGGGATCACGTAGGTCTCTCCGTTGGCGATCCCGCTGCCGAGATTACCGGCGTTGCCTGCGCGCTCGATGCCACCGAGGCAAATGTTCGCCGTGCACAAGAAGCCGGTGCCAACGTTCTGCTGACGCATCATCCCATATACATCAAGGCGCCCGAGGCGTTTTGCCCAGCTGATGCCGCACGCCCCCAGTGCAGCGCGGCACTCTACGAGGCAGCGCGTTGCGGCGTGAGCATCATTTCGCTCCACACCAACCTGGACCGCTCGCACGAAGCCCGCGTCTGCCTGAGCGAGCTGCTGGGTGCCGCACCCGTGAGCTCACTGGAGCACGTGGACGACCCCGAGTCCACCGGCCTGGGTGCACTCGCGACCCTCAACAACCCCTGTAGCCTGCACGATCTCGCCGCCCGTGCCGCCACGGCATTTGGCAGCGACCCGCGTGTGTGGGGCGAAGCCGAGCACGCGTGCCGAACCGTCGCTATTTTGGGCGGCTCCCTGGGCGACTTTGGAGAGCTCGCCATCGCCGCAGGCGCAGATGTTGTCGTGACGGGCGAGGCGGGCTACCACGTGGCGCAAGACCTTGCCTTGCGCGGGCTGTCGGTGATCTTGCTCGGCCACGACCGCTCTGAGGAGCCGTTCGTTGATATATTGATGAACTCTGCAGTTGACGCCGGGGTCGACCCCCGTCATGCGATTAAAATACTGAACCCTTGCCAATGGTGGACTGTGACAAAAGGAGAGAACTTATGAGCGCCGGCGCTACGCTACTCAAGCTGCAACAGATCGATTTGGAGCTCGCCCGCAACAAGAGCGAACTTGCCAATATGCCGGAGCTCAAGGAGCTCGCTTCCAAGCGCAAGACCTATGTGAAGCTCAAGTCCGAGATGACCAAGCTCTACGCCCAGCGCAAGGATCTGGACATTGAGCTCGACGATCTCAACACCACCGAGATTCAGACCAACAACGCCATCGAGGCTGCCAAGAAGCGCCATGTCGACGGCTCCGACTACCGCGAGGTTCAGGACCTGGAGAATGAACTCGCCACCCTGGCCAAGCGTCTGGACAAGATTGAGCACACCCGCAAGGACGTCGTTGTCGCCCATAAGGAGGCGCTCGAGCGCGAGGCCCGCGCGCAGGCAATCATCGCCAAGTTCGAGGAGGGCGTGAAGGCCGATACCAAGGCCGCCCGCGCCAAGGCTGCCGACCTTCAGGCTCAGATTGACGCCGCCACTAAAGAGCGCACCGCGCTTGCTGCCACGCTGCCGGCCGACGTGCTCACCGACTACGAGCGTCTGCTCAAGCAGTTCCGCGGCCTGGCCGTCGAGACCATCCAGGGCAACATCCCCACGGTCTGTCACACCGCGCTGCAGGCATCGTCCATGAGCGACCTGAACCACGACGGTAGCGAGATTACGCACTGCCCGTACTGCCACCGCCTCCTGGTGCTCCCGAGCAAGGAAGCTTAAACGATGGCGGCACCCAACAATTCAATACAACTTGAGGGAAATACGATCCTGCTGGGCATTACCGGCGGGATCGCCGCCTATAAGTCGTGCAATATCGTGCGCCTGCTGCAAAAGCGCGGCGCGCGCGTCAAGGTCGTTATGAGCGAGCATGCCACCGAGTTTGTGGGGCCGCTTACCTTCCGCGCACTCACCAATGAGCCGGTCGCGGTGGGCCTATTCGACGATCCCTCCGACCCCATCCACCACATTTCGCTGGCGCAGGAGCCCGATCTGGTGGTCGTGGCGCCCGCGACGGCCAATATCATCGCCAAGATGGCCAACGGCGTCGCCGATGACCTCATCTCCACCACGCTGCTTGCGACGCCGCGACCCATCGTGATCGCACCCGCTATGAACAACGGCATGTGGAAGGCGCCGGCGACGCAGGCCAACATGGCCACGCTGCGCGAGCGCGGTGTCCATGTGGTGGGTCCGGGCAGCGGCTACCTTGCCTGCGGCGACGTGGACACGGGACGCATGAGCGAGCCCGAGGACATCGTAGAGGCTGTCTGTGAGGTGCTCAACCCCGCGCCACAGGACCTGGCGGGTAAGCGCATCGTAATTACCGCCGGTCCCACGCACGAGCCGATCGACCCCGTGCGATTCATTGGCAACCGCTCTTCGGGCAAGATGGGCATCGCCCTGGCGGGGGAGGCCGCACGCCGCGGCGCTGCGGTCACGCTCGTGTTGGGACCGACATCACTCGATGTGCCCTGCGGCGTGGAGTGCGTGCGCGTGCAGACCGCCGCAGAGATGCTCCAGGCGGCCCTGAGCGCCTTCCAGACGGCCGATGCGGCAATTTGTGCGGCCGCCGTCGCCGACTACACCCCCGCGGCCCCTGCGGACCATAAGCTCAAAAAGGCCAACGAGCGCCTGGATCGCATCGAACTGGTCGAGACGGTCGATATTTTGGCCGAGCTCTCGCGCCAGAAGGGCGAGCGATGCGTGATCGGATTTGCGGCCGAGACCGATAACGTTGTCGAGTACGCAGAGCGCAAATTGGCCCGCAAGGGGTGCGATGTAATAATCGCCAACGATGTCTCACGCACCGATTCGGGCTTTGGGACCGACACCAACAAGGCCTGGATTGTGAGCACAACGGGTACGCAAGAACTTCCCGTACTAACAAAACCCCAGCTCGCAGATACAATTTTGGACTTGCTTCAAAAATTGTAAAAAAGTTCTTGCACAAGTCTAAAGTTTCGGGTTAATATACTCCCTGTTGCGAGCGAGAGCAGAGCAACAAACAAAAGCTTCGGGACGTGGCGCAGCTTGGTAGCGCACTTGACTGGGGGTCAAGGGGTCGCTGGTTCGAATCCAGTCGTCCCGACCAGAAGTTTGCAGGTCAGGCACCTAGTGCCTGACCTTTTTTGTTTTAAGCAATTGCTTAATTTTGATTAATCAACAGGGTGCCAAAAATCTACCTACGCGATAATCGCCTTTTGCGGCTACTTGCGCGTTTTGCACGCGCTTGAGCCGATTTATTAACGCGATGTGAATCTACATACGCGTAGCTGGTATACAGCCGAGTACGGGCTGTATTTATCGCGGCGATTTACACAGATATAGCGACTATAGTGAACAAGCGTGTCGCTGTATTTATTCCAGTAGTTCACTTGATCGGTGGACAAGTGGGCTGCTGCAACGAAACGCCAAGCGGGATGGGCTCTATACGAGGACGCCGCAGGGGTAATGGCGGGGGAGTGCGGCGGGCGCTCTGAGAGCCGCTGTATGACCCCATTTCACCTCAACCCGACAACTATGCTTCAAGACGAGAATCGTTCGTTTGGTTGCCAAAAGAAAAGCCCGCACAGCCTGTGCGGGCTTAACAGCTGAGGCTAGAAGCACCAGGCGAGGCGGACGCAATTCGAGACCGTCGCATTGTCACTGATCGCCGGATCGCCGCCGGCGTGGACACGGAGGAAGAACGTAGAGTGGTCCGGACGCACCGAACGTTCCCACCAATAGCTGCCACTGGCAATGGCAGGGTTGTCCGAATAGCTATTCATCACCTTGCCCTTGAAGGCCTCGTACTGGGTTCCCTCGGAGGAGCTCCAGGGGTAGTCGGAAGCCCAATAGGAGGTGGGGACGATCTCGGAGTAGCTGAGCAGAAACAGCTTGTCGGAGGTAGCCGTCACGGCGGCATTCTTGTTCGCGTTACCGCCGCCGACGTTGTTCGTGAGCTTCCTAACCGATTTAACCTTGGATTGGAAATCGGCGGGCATCAGGTTCCAGATCTCGCCCGAATTCATCTTCGCACGGAGTTCGGATGCCTCCCATCCGCCATCGCTGGTTTTCATGGCGTTCATGCGGGACGAAATATCCGTCGAGGTGGTGAGGAACGTCAGTCCCGCCTTGCCGGTGCCGTCGGCCAAGTCGTCGTGGTTGATGCCGATGATACGGTACTCGAGCGTCTGTCCGTCCGTCAGCTTCATCGAGAACTTCGTTCCCGCATCCATCGCGGCCTTTGCCTTGGCGTACGCCGGCGATGCCTCGCCCTTGGAGGCGATGTCCTCGGCAACCGCTTTCTGCTCCTCGAGCGTCCAGTCCTTCGCGTCCTTGGCGACGGCCGCCTGGACGGTCGCGGAATCGGCCCCGGCGGAGCCTCCACCGGACGCGCCTCCCTCTACGCCGCCGGTCGTCCCGTTGTTCACCGTATTGCCGACCAAGTTGAACTGGTTTCGGATGGCCCCCGCCACGCCGGGTCCCGCGAACACGATGACCAGGCCGATGATCGCGATGATCAGGACGTACTCGATGACACTTTGCCCTCGGAGAAGAGTACCTCTAGGAGATACCCCCCCCCGAAGGTTAATTGCCGCTGCATGCATATGCGGCTCCCTTCGCTCAGGGTTTGTAGATACGGCTCGAGGGTAGGGCTATTTCAGATTTCTGCACCGGTCTTGCCGCTGCGGCAACGGAGCTCGTAGGGGAGTGTGGCAGGTGCTCTGAGAGCCGCTGCATGGCCCCATTTCCCCTCAACCCGATTACCTGTGCCACGAACTTCAAACCGTTCGTTCGGTTGCCAAAAGAAAAGCCCGCACGACTTTGAACTGCCTCCCATTTCTTGGACATGAGAAATGGGAGGCTTTCTTTATGCGCGTTGATTTGAGGGTGAAGCATGATGTCGAGGCCAGGAAGGCGGCCATAGGGCTCTTCGAGCTCGGGCACGGGTATAAATCTGCCGCGATTGCCCTTTCGCTTCCCGCGGAAGCCGTGAGAAGATGGCAGGAGATATACCGCGCGTTCGGGAGCGAGGTGCTGCTGCGCATGGACGGAAAGCAGGGCAGGTACACATACGAGCAGAAGGTCGCCGCCGCCTCCGCCGTCGTCGACGGCGGCATGACGAAGACCGAGGCGATGGCGGCGTTCGGCATAATGTCGATGTCGCCGCTCAAGAAGTGGTGCGCGCTATACCGCCGGGGCGGCGCGGAGGCCCTGCGCCCGAGGCCCAAGGGCCGGCCGAGCGGTTCCAGGGCGAGGCCGCGGACCCGCGAGGAGGAGCTCGAGGAGCGGTGCCGTAGACTCGAGGCCGAGGTGGCCTACCTAAAAAAATTACGCGCCCTGGTCGAGAGGGACGGGCTCTGACCAGGGCGAAGGCCGAAGCGGTCGCGGCCCTGCGCGCCGAGGGGCACGCGCTCGGGCACCTGCTCGCATGCGCCGAGCTCAAGCGGTCGACCTACTACTACGCCCTCGCGCACCCGCCGAGGCCCACGCGCCCCGAGCTCCGGGAGGCGGCCGCCGAGATCTTCTCGCGCACCGCCAACGGCTGCGGGCACCGGCAGATAGCGATGTGCCTCAGGGCGGAAGAGGGGGCCGTGATAGCCGACAAGACCGTGCTCAAGATGATGCGCGAGATGGGGATTCGCTGCGGCATCATACGCGAGACGGCCTACCACAGGTACAACTCGTACAAGGGCGTCGTCGGCAGGACGTTCGAGAACGTGATCGCGAGGGATTTCGACGCCGGGGCCCCGTGGCGGAAGCTGGGGACGGACGTCACCGAGTTCAAGGTGGCCGGCGGCAAGGCCTACTGGGCCCCGACGCTGGACTTCTGCACCAAGGAGATCGTGGCGAGCGACATATCGACCACGCCCGACATGGCCCAGCAGGCGAGGATGCTCGACGGGCTGCTGTCCAAGATCCCCGAGGGCGCCGCCCCGACCATGCACTCGGACCGGGGCTGGCAGTACCAGCACGCCTCGTACACATCCAGGCTCGAGGCCGCCGGCATCGTCCAGAGCATGTCCAGGAAGGCGAACTGCATCGACAATGCCGCCACCGAGCAGCTCTTCGGCCACGTCAAGGACGAGTTCTACAGGGGCCGCGAGTGGAAGACGTTCGAGGATTTCAAACGCGACCTGGAGGAATACATAGTCCACTGGAACACGAGCCGGAGGCAGGTAAGATTGAAGGGCCTGACCCCGGAGGAGTACCGGAATCAGGCCCTCGCGGCCTAGTCGCTATTTAGGGCGTCCAAGATTTGGGGCGCAGTTCACTTCGCGCGGGCTTTTCGCTAGACAAGCTAGAAGACAAGCTAGAAACACCAGGCGGGACAGACAACCTTTGAATATTTTGCGTTTTGAGCATTTGATGCCCAACCTCCTGAAAGGACATCAAGAAAATCCGTCGGATTATAGTAGGTCGGACGAAGAGAGCGCTCCCAAAAGGCGTCGCCGTTACTCAAAGAATTCCCAAGTTGACTTTTATTCTCGGGTGTTCTGAACACTTCGTACTGAGTCCCTTCTTTACTGAGCCAACTGTTCGGCGGCCATTTAGCGCCATTTTCGGTTACTTCGGGGTTATCAACTATTTCCGAATAGCTAAGCAGGAACAGTTTGTCGGTGGTAGCCGTCACGGCGGCGTCCTTGTTCTCGATACCGCTGTCGACGTTGTTCGTGAGCTTCCTGACGGATTTCACCTTGGACTGGAAATCTGAGGGCATGAGGTTCCAGATTTCACCCGAGTTCATTTTCCCGCGGAGCTCTGACTTCTCCCAACCGCCGATAGTCTTGCCATCGGGATTCATGCGTGAGGAGATATTCGTTGATGTTGTAAAGAATGTAAGACCTGCCTTGCCGGACCCGTCCGCGAGTTCGTCGTGGTTGATACCGATGATTCGGTAGGTCAGCGTCTTGCCGTCCGTCAGCTTCACCGAGAACTTCGTCCCAGCGTCCATCGCAGCCTTTGCCTTGGCATAGGCGAGAGACGAAGTCCCGTTTTTGGCGAGGTCTTTGGCAACCGCCTCCTGCTCGTCGAGTGTCCAGTCCTTCGCTTCCTTGGCGACGGCCGCCTGGACGGTCGCGGAATCGGCGCCTGTGGAGCCGCCGCCGGACGCGCCTCCCTCGGTGCCGCCGGTCGTCCCATTGTTCACCGTGTTGCCGACCAGGTTGAACTGGTTGCGGATGGCTCCGGCCACGCCTGGTCCCGCCAACACGATGACCAGGCCGATTACCGCGATGATCAGGACATACTCGATGATAGATTGGGCTCGGAGGCGGGCACCTCTAGGAGATACCCCCCCCCCGAAGGTTCTGCGCCGCTGCATACATATGCGACACTCCCTTCGTATGGGGATTGATATTGCATGCAGGAGCGTACGTTAGAGCGAACCGATCAGCCCGTAACGTGCCGCTGCGGCAACGGTAGCGGCGGGGGAAAGAGTCAGGCGCTCTGAGAGCAGCCATGACGCCCGCTTCGGGCGTTGCCCGCATTCCTATCGAGTCAACCGCTTCATACCTTTAGACAGACGAATGAAAGCCATAGAAAAGCGGGATCCGGCTATAAGCCGGACCCCGCCCAAGGCCTCGTTGTAGGCCTCGGTGTCCGCCATGTCCTCAGCCTTCTCGAGCGCGGCCCTTCTCACGAACTCGGAAAAGGACATGCCCGCGGCGTCCGCATTATCCCGAATCGAAGCTCTTTCGTCCTCATCGAACTTGACCGCAATCTCGCACATCGCCATGGCCGCTCCCGTCAGCGCCGTCATCTGAGTGAGTCAATTATCCACCCACCGCGTACTTCCCGAACTCGAAACGCCAAGCAGGATGAGGCTCTACACGAGGACGCCGCAGAGGTACTGGCGGAGGAGCGCGGCAGGCGCTCTAAGAGCCACTGTATGACCCATTTTCTCCTCAACCCGATAACTATGCTTCAAGACGACAATCGTTCGCGCGGTTACCAAAAGAAACTAGAAACACCAGGCGGGGAAGACGTAACCATAGCTCGACGCAAAGATGTTGCTCGACGGAGTGCCGTGGTTGTCGACATAGAGGAAGCGCACAGAGTTGTCTGGAAGCACCGAACGCTCCCACGAACCGCCGCCTGTGGCAATGGCAGGGTTGCCCGAGTGGCTATTCATCACCTTGCCCTTGAAGGCCTCGTACTGGGTTCCCTCTTGTCCAATCCATGAATAGTCAGACCAATCGCTATATGGGGTCTCGACGATTTCGGAGTAGCTGAGCAGGAAGAGCCTGTCGGAGGTCGCCGTCACGGCGGCATTCTTGTTTGCGCTGCCGCCGCCGACGTTGTTCGTGAGTTTCTTGACGGCCTTCACCTTGGACTGGAAATCGACGGGCATCAGGTTCCAGATCTCACCGGAGTTCATTTCCTTACGGAGCTCCGACTTCTCCCAGCCGCCGGCGTTGGTGTCCGTGGCGTTCACGCGGGAAGCAAAGCTATTCGAGGTGGTAAGGAACGTCAAGCCCGCCTTGCCGCTACCGTCGACAAGGTCGTCGTGGTTGATGCCGATAATGCGGTATCTGAGGGTCCGTCCATCGGTCAGTTCCATCGAGAACTTGATGCCGGCATCCATGGCGGCCTTCGCCTTGGCGTACGCAGGCGATGCCTCGCCCTTCGCGGCGATGTCCTCGGCCACGGCTTTCTGCTCACCGAGCGTCCAGTCCTTCGCGTCCTTGGCGACGGCCGCCTGGACGGTCGCGGAATCGGCGCCTGTGGAGCCGCCGCCGGATGCACCGCCGCCCTCGGTGCCAGCGCCAGTCCCGCTGTTCACCGTGTTGCCGACCAGGTTGAACTGGTTGTGGATGGCCCCCGCCACGCCGGGTCCGGCGAACGCGATCACCAGGCCGATGACGGCGATGATTAGGACGTACTCGATGATTGATTGGCCTCGGAGAAGAGTACCTCTAGGAGATACCCCCCCCCCGAAGGTTAATTGCCGCTGCATGCATATGCGACACTCCCCTCGCTCAGGGTTTGTAGATACATTGCCGAGCGTAGGGCTATTCCATAATTCTGCTCCGGTCTTGCCGCAGCGGCAACCGCACCGCAAAAATAGCCAAAACGCCCATTCGAAACCAAACGCCCAGGTAAACGGCTTAACACAATCGCGAATACGACCCCAAAAAAACCTACTTGGATACCCGCTAGGGGTACCTGTTTTCAGGCACCTTAAATCGCCTCTCGTTGCCTCGTTTTTTCGGCTACTCAGTAAAAAATAGGGGAGTACGCCAGTACTCCCCCTAAATCGTTTATATCCCGGTTGCTGCCTGCCAGTCTGCTCTCTCAAGCCTAGGCTTGAGCGCGGGGGGCTTAGGCCCCTAGGCTTGAACGTACTTGAGGTCAAGCTCTCCAGGCGCGTCCACGCACACCGCGCCGAACGTCAGGTTTACCAGCCGGGGCTGAGCTCCATAGGAGCAAAATCATTCTAGCGCTTACTATCAAGGATATCCGTCGTAGTGGCGGCTATCCGGCAAACGATCGTACTCTCGTGGTCCCGTTTCGAGTAATTCTTTGGCACGGTCAGGAGCATAGCGAACGGTTTCCGCTGTTCCGCTCATGTACATGGACGATGAATGAACTTCGATAGCAAACGCAATTTGGTTTTTGAAATATGGACGAATTCCTTGTCAGGAGGGTAGAATGGTGCCGACGGCAGCCCAAGTTGTAGAGAGCTGGGCAGAGCCGTTGCTTAATGAAGTTGGGTCATCGTCTTAGCGACGGTGGCCTTTCTTTTTGGGCTTCGAGCCCTGCTTGAGTGCCTTGGAAAGGCCGACAAGGGCCGTGAGGAGCGAGACCATAGCGGTCAGGAGCTTCACGAGCTCGGTGAAATCGGTCATGGGCATCACCTCCCATCAAATGGAGGGCTCTGCCCGGCACGAGGGCTGCCGACAGCAAGGACGATTCTATCAGAGCGGCTGACTCCCGCCCGATATTACCATCCCACCGCGCCTGTGCAAAAAAGAGGGCCGCCAAACAGCGACCCTCCAGCGAAAGTGCACGTTATTTAGATGTGACGTTTATATCAAATTATCTAATTTGATAGTTGCAACGCCATGTTTCTACGGATCCAACCCCAGTAGCTTGAACCTGAGAAAAATATTCACCGTTAGAACCGGTGGCGCGAGTATTAACCCAAGTTGGCGCTAGAGTACTATAGGAATTAGGAAAAGATAGCGACTTGTAATCCCTATATACAATTCGATCTTTCACTTCTCGACCATTCAATAGTCCCGTAAAAGTCCAATATACATTCAAGACCCTTTCGCTGTTCGCACGGCGAGCAGCGGTGCCAGAAGCATATGAGAGATCATTAGATAGAGAGGCAACCGGCTGAACATCGTTTCTCATATTGCAGACAATCCCGTCCGCAAAGCCAGCAGTCGGAAAACACAAACAAACAAAAAGGAAGAAAGAACCTAGAATTGCTTTGAACTTCATGCTATGCATATAAGCCACCCACAATCGAATCAACGCGTTTGGTAGTTGCACTGAAATACTTTCATAAGCCCGTCACCCTTGCACGTGGGGCAAGTATAAACAAAACTTGTTCGACATGTATCCGGATAAATACGGCTGTAGCTATTCTTGAAAGTTAGTCGCTTATAAGTTGGATCCTTTAAGGGAATATTATGCGCAACGTTATTAAAACAATAGAACGAATAATACGTATCAAGGACGTCTTCTTGCATGGCACGCCTTGCTAAAGAGATTTCATCAAACAACGAAACTTCTGCGTAAGACGCGGTGATAGACACATCGTGATTTACTGTCAAACCAAAAGATGGAGTCACAGCCAAAAAAGCTGATAAAAGGACAGTTGATGCTGAAAATAACATTAACTTACGAATAACGGATTTTACTGCCATGACTCCTCCAATCCTATTGGATAAAACTGTTATTATATTAATATATTTGTATCAGCACTCGAAAGGAGTGACCGATGAGCGGTAGAAGAATCGTCTTGAATGTACTTATGGCAGTAGCACTGGTAACGCTCTTGGTCTTCTCCTACTCATACGTGAATCACCCAAGATTTGGATATGCTTTATACGCTGTGTTTTCCGGCGAAACAACTTACAACACTATAGGCTTCATTGACGCAATCTTTTTCTATGTAGTCGGCCCCTTATCAAGCGAACTGGTCGCTTTTGTTGTCTGCTTCAACCTGAATCAACGAAGCCAGACTCATTCAGCGACTTCGGCCAAACAAGGAATAAATCTCTTCGCAATAACGATAGTTCTGCAAATTCTGACAGTGTTAATTATCGCCCTGACCGCAACAAACATTTTGAAGTATGAGTACGGACTCGTCGCAAGCTGCCTCATGGCAATTGCCACAGGTATAGCGGTTTCGCATACGAATCCGGCAAAGAAGCAGCTCAACTAACAGGGCCTATTTGGAATCCGAATCGTCCATGGAGCCGTCGATGCCGGTTTTGGTGTCGTCCGTATTGGAATCGTCATCCTCGGGGCTTATAGGACACATTTTGTCCTATAAGCCCCGATCAATTCATACTCCTCATCCTCGCCGAATTGCGAGTATGGCAGAATCGGCACTGGATGGCAGCGCGCTAGGCCGTGTCCGCGGAGTTACCCCCCGTTTTTATCGTAACAGCTGATTCCAGGGGCGTTTCACTGTGCCCTTTTCGACAATTTGCTGTGTCCCTTTTGGCAATTTTGTCTGCTATGGGTTATCTCAACCCATAGGGGCCACTAAAAAATGACAGCTTCTATTTGCGGCACAGGGAACCGTGTACAGTAGTACTAGAGTTCAAACCGTTTACCTGTGATTGTTTACACTTTCGTATATTGTGATATCATGCCACTCAAGATATACGAAAGGAGGTAAAAGTATGGCGCAGAGCAACGACAAGCCGATGACTAAACGGATGATGTTGACCCTGCCGACGGTGCTTTATAGCAAGATCGATAAGATTTCTCGAGATATTGGCATCAGCAAGTCGGCGTATGTGATCCTCGCTCTTCAGGAATACATCGCCAACCATGAGGACCAGTATCGTCAGATTTAGTTTGGATATGAAAAAAGTCCCCACGCCGCCAAGCAAGAGGGACTTTCTTCAAATCAGAATTGGCTGTTCAGCCTGTTGTTGTCTGCATTTTAGCACGCAAAGGCGTGCTGTGGACACTTCTGTTGCCATAATACCAAAATATTATGGTCACGCTCGGCAACTGGGTTGGATAGCCTCGCACCGGAGGCATCAACATGAGTACAAGTAGCTACAAACCGCAAAAAGGCCGTGGCGTCCCGTGGCCTACAGATACGGACGCTCCATCGATTGCCGACCAGGCCGAGACGCCTAGCGAGATGGAGTCGGCGCTTGACGTTCGGCAGGATGAGATTGCAAAGAGCGAGATCCTGAGTGGAATCAACAGGCCATCCTACGACTCATTCTTCGCAGTCGCGAAGAATCGCGTCCAGCTTGCGATCCTAATCATGATTTGCTCCTTTCAGACGTCCAAAGGGCCTAATAGAAAGGATGCCAACGGAAAAGAGCTTACAAAAGGTCTTTTCATGCGTCAGGACAAGCTCGCAAAAAAAGTCTGTTCGACTCAGCCGACTGTATCGAAAGCTCTGGGCGAGCTGGCTCATCGAGGCATCATCATGAAGACTGATGGGGTGTGGGTCATCGTTTGGGCTCAGCTCGATATTCAAGCGCGTGAGGCCGGATGGGATCCGAAAGAGGACTGAAAATCTCAAGGGGCCGGACATCTTCCGGCCCCCTTTTTTGCCGAACGAAAATATTCCCCTTGGAATAATATTCCGCATGGAATAAAAAAATATTCCGTATGGAATATTCCCCTTGGAATAATATTCCGTTTGGAATAAAAAATATTCCCCCTGGAATAATTATTCCGTATGGAATAAAAAAATATTCCCACTGGAATAATTATTCCGTATGGAATATTCCCCCTGGAATAATTATTCCGTATGGAATAAAAAATATTCCGTATGGAATAAAAAATATTCCGTTTGGAATAAAGAAACATGTGTAAGAGATACAAGGTCAGACTGCAAATCGATATTCCTGTAGGAATATTCCAATTAAGTAGAGCTATAGAATTAGAAATAGATATAGATAGGCTCCGGTCGCTGAAGCTCCCTGCGCGGCCTATCGGCCTTGCCCTCCGCTCACTGCGTTCGTTCCGCGTCGCTGTCGCTCCTTGGCGCTCGCTACGCTCGCTCTCCGGTCGCCTACGGCTCCCTGCGCGTCGGCCATGCCTCCTTGCCCTCCGTTCGGCTGCGCCTCACTCCGCCTCGCCTTCGGTTCCTTGGCATGGCCTATCGGCCAAAAGTGTGGGGGCTAACGCCCCAACTCCCCAACTACGTTGCTGTCAGTCTTCAGCGCCGGCGTCGCTTCGCTCCCCGGGCGAACGACCTCACTTGACCGTAAGCCCACAATTCGGCAATGACGCCGAATCCGTCTTCCCGTCGATCTGGATACTGGCATTCAATCAACCTTGCTTCAATTATCGCTAGGAGGTCACAGAATCGGATATAAGACGTTCTATCGGTGAGGTTCGACCGTTTTCTCATTGATAGGTAAAACGGGGTCTTAAATCGGCTCTCAGTGGCCAAGGTAAAAGAAAACAGGCACCCTTCGGTACCCGTTAACTCAACTAGAGTTCTTTTTCGGTCAGATAGCGATCGAAAAGCTCCCGAGCGATATCCGATACGGACTTGTCTTCCTCAAGGGCGACCTGCTTCAATCGCTTGCGGTAGCTCTCGGGAACGTAGACAGACAGCTGTACAAGCCTCTCAGATGCCCCTTCAAGGCCCTTTTTTGGGCGCCCGGCTTTCCGTACCTGTGGAGCCGGTTTCTGGGGCTCGGATGCGCTTTCAACGATTTTCTGCTGCCTCTCCTCGGCGGCCTCCGCGGCCTTGTCGAAGTACGAGGTCGATTTCTTGAACTTGCTTGCCATTACAGGACCTCCTCGATCTCGTCCAGGATGCTCTCGATTGCCTGGGCGGCCTTGCCGCTCTTCGCGATTTCGTACACGGGCTTGCCCAGGGCCGCGCCCTGTTTGAATGCCGCCGCGGTCGGAACGGTGCCCAGCACGGGCAAGTCATCGGCTTCGAGTAGTTCGAGGAACTGGCGGTCGACCGTCTGGTTTGCCGCGAAGTTGTTGACGATGATTGCGAAGGACAAATCGGGATTGGCCTCGGTGATGACCTTGATCGTGCGTTTCATCGGCTTTAGGCCGAGGGTGCCTGGCTGGACCGGGATGATCGCGATGTCGGCGTTTTTCGCGTACGTGGCCGTCTCGTCACTCAGGAAACCCGGCGTGTCGATGACGTTCACGGCGTCCTCGTCGTCGAGCAGCCCCTTCTCGTGGTTCGCGCCGCCCTGCGGGTCCAGGTTGCCGAAGCCGACCTTGTGGCCGCGCCGCTCGAGGCCCCAGGCGATCTCGTCCGCGAACGTCGTCTTGCCGACGCCGCCCTTCTGATTGACTAGCAGGATGTTCGTCGCCATGTCCTCCCCTTTCTGAATAGCGTAGTCATATATTAGCACATTAACATGTGACTACATTAAGTAATTCTAAGACGCAGATAGAAATACGTGAGCATGTTAAGTAATTAGTATAGTACTACGTTAACGTGCTCATGGCTGTGGGTTGGTTTAACATACAGTCATCAGATACGGTTACAAGGTCGCTGATTGCGAGACGGAGACCCTTCCGACCGCCGACGCGGCGAGTGGGAACGCGAGGGTAAAAACGCATCGTCGCTGAACCAGTGAGTCAGTATTCTTTAGTTGGATGATGGATATTGAAATTAATTAGCGAGATAATGTGCATATCTCATAATGTATGCGTTGCACCATGAGAGAGGGGTCTGTCATGAGCTGGAAACCGAGAAAATGCGTTATCGCCGGTCTCGTGACAACCGG